>CAIVJW010000274.1 GCA_903906315.1 uncultured delta proteobacterium
CGGGCCGCGGGCGGCGCCCGCTGAGCCTGAGACGGAAAGATTACTCCAAGACGGCAACGGCGACGCCAAGGACGCCAAGAGCGCCAAGGACGCCAAGAGCGCCAAGAGCGCCAACGAGAAGGGGGATTGGGCTCGCGCGACGCTCGCCGATCCGCCGACCCCCACCCGTTCCTTCTCCCTCTGCGCCCTCTGCGCCCTCTGCGCCCTCTGCGCCCTCTGCGCCCCTCGGGATCTGCGCCGTCAGGCGCTCGCGCCATCACCCGCCGGCGCGGTCGCGCGCTCGACCCGGTCGAGGAAGCGCTCGATGGCGTCGTTGAGCTGGTCGGGGAACTCGGCGGGCAGGTAGTGCGTGGCGCGTTCGATGAGGACGAGCTCGGACCCCGCGATGGCCTCGTGCATGCGCCTCGCGACGCGCACGGGCGTCATGATGTCGTGGGTGCCGCTCGTGATGAGCGTCGGCACGCGCACGCGCTCGAGGACGTCGGCGGCGCTGTGGGCGTGCAGGCCCTTCATCACCTCGAGGTAGCGGCCCCAGTCGATGCGGTGGAAGTCCTCGAGCACCTCGGCGAAGAAGCCCGCGTTCGCCGCGAGGACGCCCACCTTTTGCAGCGCCTTCGCCGCGCCCTTCGCGCCGAGCAGCCGCTTCGAGAGGAAGTTCAGGCCGGGGGCGATCGCGCGGCCCGTGGCGACGGCGCCCCCGACGAAGGCGTCGGCGCCCGGCAACGGCACGGGGAACACGCCCGTGAGCGCGCGCTCGAAGGGGCCGGCGATCAGCACCAGCGCGCGGACGTCGGCCGGGGCGCGGCGGTAGTACTCGAGCGAGAGCTGCACGCCCATGCTCCAGCCGCCGAGCACGAAGTCCTTCAGGCCCTCGGCGCGGATCACCGCGAGCATGTCGTCGACGTGGTCGTCGAAGTCGTAGCCGCCCGGGCCGCGCGGCGCGGCCGAACCGTAGAAGCCGCGCATGTCCCAGCTCACGACCGTGTAGTCGCGGGCGAAGCGCTCGACGAGGTGCTTCATCGCAACGAGCGGTGCGCCCATCGCCGGCGGCATGAGCCACGTGCGCGGGCCCGTGCCGATGCGGTGGTAGGCGATCTCGGTCCCGTCGCGGCTCGGGACCGTGCGCGTGACCATGGGCGCGTCGATGCGGGGCATGGCAGGCCTTCTATCAAACGCGAGGCCCACGGTCATGTCGCCTTGGCTCCCGTGCGAACCCTGGCGTTTCGGGAAGGCGCGCGCCGCGCAGTGCCGCGTCGGCGCCGCCTCTCCGCCGTCCGCCCTGCTGTGGTAAGAGCCTCCCCGACGTGGCCTCGCGCAAGAAGATCCTCATCATCGAGGACGAGCCGCACATCGTCCTCGGGCTGACGGACGCGCTCGAGTTCGAGGGCTTCGCGGTCGTGTCCGCGGGCAAGGGCAAGGACGGCGTCCTGCTCGCGAAGGCCGAGAAGCCGGACGCGATCCTGCTCGACCTGATGCTGCCGGACGCGAACGGCTTTCAGGTCTGCGAGGAGCTGCGGCGCTGGGACCGGTTCGTGCCGATCGTGATGCTGACGGCGCGCAGCCAGGAGATCGACAAGATCCGCGGGCTCGACGCGGGCGCCGACGACTACGTGACCAAGCCGTTCAGCGTGAACGAGCTCATCGCGCGCATTCGGGCCATTTTTCGCCGCGCGGCGCGCCCGGCCGAGGCGGCGCCGGAGGTGCTGACGATCGGGCCGGTCACGGTGAACGTCGCCGCGCACACGATCGCGCGCGGCAAGACGACGACGGCGCTGTCGTTCTACGAGGTGGAGCTCCTGCGGCTGCTCCACGAGCGCGTCGGGCAGCCCGTGTCGCGCGACGAGATCCTGCAGAAGATCTGGGGCGTCGAGGGCGGACCGTCGAACCGCACCGTCGACAACTTCATCGTGAAGCTGCGCAAGAAGATCGAGAAGTCGCCCGACAAGCCCGAGCACATCCTCACGGTCTACGGGTACGGCTACAAGCTCGCTCCGTAGGGCTTCGGGCTTCACCGAGGCGCGAGCACGTTGCGCGGGTCGCACGGGATCGTCACGGACGGGTCGACGATCCGGTGCGCGTCGACCGGCCGCAGCCGCGCGCCGTCGCGCACCTGCCGCACCTCGAGGTGGAGGTGCACGTTGCCGGGGCTGCCCGTGTCGCCGACGCCGCCGATCACGTCGCCCGTCGCGAGGGGCGATCCGGGCACGGCGGCGGGGCCGAAGCCCTCGAGGTGGCCGAAGAGGACGACGTACTCGCGCAGGCGACCGGCCTCGCGGACGAGGTGCGAGGTGACGACGGTGCTGCCGAAGAGCTCGCCCACGAAGAGGACCTCGGCGCTGCCCTCCTGGTATTCGAGGGCGATCGCGCGCACGTCGGCGCCGCGCGCGGCCGCGAGGTCGAGGCCGCCGTGGCCGATCTCGCGGAAGCCGGGGCCCTGCCGCCGCTCGCGCGCGGGGCGATCGAGGTCGTAGTCGGAGATCACCTCGGGCGACGGCGCGTCGATCGGCAGGCGGTAGGCGGCGACCGCCTCGGGGCGTTCGGGCAAGCGCGGGATCGGGTCGTCGGCGCCGATCGCGCGGCCTGCGCGGCCCGCGCGCGCAGGCTCCCTCGCGGGCGCTTCGTCGATCGCGGCGCCCGGCGGCGGCAGGGGCACGCACACGTCGCCGTCGGGCACGGTGCGCGGCCCGCACGGCGCCGTGAGCGCGCCGACGGGCGCGGGGGGCAGCGGCCCGGGCGCGCGGGGAGGGCGCGGCCGGTCGAGCCGCCCGATCGCGGTGATCACGGCCAGGACGGTGGCCGCGCGAACCAGCGGATGCACGATCCTTCCGTAGCACGATCGGCCCTGCTTGCCGCGCGAGCCCGCCGTTGATAGCGGTACCGCGTGCCGAACACCGAAGCGAACGACCGCACGCTCGAGCAGCTCTTCGAGGCCGAGCGAACCCTCCGCAAGTACCACGACGAGCTCGTCGAGCTCCCGCAGGACCGCCTGCTCGAGATCATCGGGCGCGCCCTGCCCGCCGCGCTCAAGGAGCCCCGCGAGGAAGAGGCCACGATCCGCCTCGTGCGGATGGCCGCCCTCCTCGGTGAGCTCACGGGCCCGCGCGCCATCGACGCCCTCATCGACATCCTCGCGTCCGAGCACCCCGAGGCGCGTCACTCGGCCGGCGAGCAGATCGAGGCGCTCGCGTTCGACCGCTTCCGCGAGATCGCCGAGGGCGTCGAGCGCGCGCTCAAGCGCCTGCCCGTCGGCTCGGCCGCGCTGTCGGAGCTGCCCTACCTGCTCGCCGAGGTGCCCGAGCCCGGCGTGGCGAAGCTCCTCGCGCGCTTCCTCGCGCACGAGGACCCGGACGCGGTCGCCGCGGCGATCGAGGCCGTGGTCGAGATCGGCGATCCCGCGGCCGCGAAGCTGCTCGCGCCGCTCGTCGACGACGAGCGCACGGTGGAGCTCGGCGAGGAGGGCGAGGACCCGGAGGAGGTCACGATCGGCGAGCTCGCGAGCGAGGCGCTCGAGCTGCTCCAGGGCGACGAAGAAGAGGAACAGGCCCAGCACTGATGCTCGGCCCTCCGCTCACGGCCGACGACGCGGAGGTCTTCGAGGCGGTCATCGTCCCGCGCTACCTGACGTTCTTCGCGGGCATGGCGGTCGAGATGGCGATCGCGTCCTCCGGGGCGCGCGTCGTCCATCTCGGCTGTCGCACGGGCTATCCCGACGAGCAGCTCGCGGATCGGTTCCACGACGGCGCCGTCGTCGGGGTCGATCCGTCGGCCGCGGCGCTCGATCGGGCGCGCGCGCGCGTGTCGCACCTCACGACCGGGCGCGTGTCGTACCACCTGGGGGGCGGGCTCCCGACGCCGTTCCCGCCCCGCGCGTTCAGCCACGCGTTCACGTTGCACCCGCTCGGCGGGCCCTCGGAGCGCGCGGCCCTGCTCGGCGAGCTCGCGCGCCTGCTCGTCCCGGGCGGGCAGGCGCTCTTCGCGCTGCCGCTGCGCGGATCGTTCCCCGAGGTCAGCGACATGCTGCGGGAGTTCGCGCTGCGGCAGGACCACGCCGAGCTGGCGACGGCCGTCGAGCAGGCGTGGTCGGACCGCGCGTCCGTCGAGACGATCGCCCACGAGCTCGAGCAGGCCGGCTTCGTCGACGTCGACGTCGACGTGCAGCTGCTCGCCGTCTCGTTCGCGAGCGGTCGCGAGTTTCTCGACGACCCGATCACGCGGCTGCTCGTCCTGCCCGACGTCCGATCGGGCCTGCGCGCCGACCCGGCCGTGGTCGACGCGGCCGTGAAGTACCTGCACGAGGCGGTCGGCCGCTACTGGTCCGAGGGGCCGTTCGAGCTGACGGTCAACGTGGGCTGCGCGAGCGCGCGGCGCAGCTGAGAGCCTGGCGATAGGTCGGCCGCGCGCCCCGTCGCGTCCGTCGCCCTCCCCGGAAGCCGCGCCCCATTCCTGCGCGGGATCTCCCTGGCGCCGGGGCGATCGCGACGCGCGCGCTCCCTACGTCGGGTCGTCGCCGTCGCCGTCGCCGTCGCTCGTCGATCGCTGCCCCGAGAGGTCGAGCTCGGCCAGGCCCGCGAGCGACGCGAGCGAGATCGGGTGGTACGGCGGCCTCGGCGTCATCGGCTTGCCCGCGTCGCCGCCGCGCTCGTGGATGAGGCGCGCGCACAGGCCGAGGCACCACTTGCCCTGGCACCAGCCGGTGCCGAAGCCGGTGTAGCGCTTCACCGACTCGACGTCGCGGTAGCCGCGTTCCATCGCGGTCTCGAGCTCGTGCAGGGTCACGTCCTCGCAGCGACAGACGAGCGTCTTCACCGGTCAGTCTCCTTCGTATTCGCAGCGGGCGTCGCAGGTCTCGAAGACGGTGACGCGGCAGAGCGAGGGGATCGTCGGCTTGATCTTGCGCCAGATCCAGCGGCAGAGGATCTCGCTCGTCGGGTTCTCGAGGCCGGGGACCTCGTTCAGGTAGTTGTGGTCGAGGACGTCGTGGAGCGGCTTCCAGGCGTCGTAGAGGTCGCCGAAATCGATGAACCAGCCCGTCTGCTCGTTCATGGGGCCGGCGATCGCCAGCTCGACCTTGAAGCTGTGACCGTGCAGGCGCTGGCACTTGTGGCCGGGCGGCACGTTCGGCAGCAGGTGGGCGGCCTCGAAGCGGAACTCGTGGACGAGTCGTACGTTCACGGGCGGCGTCGTAGCACAGCTCGGGCAGGGGGACCGAAACGACGGAGTTTGTCCCCGCGCCAGGGCGCGCTATAGCTCGCCCACCATGCCTCAGAAGCCCGCCGTTCGTGCCAAGGACAAGCGTCGTCTCACCAAGCGCCTCGCCAACTGGCGCGCGAAGAAGGAGCTGCTCGCCGCGCAGCAGGAGCTCCAGAAGCCCGACGCCAAGCCCGCGACCTGATTTCTCCCTGCAAACGAGCTTGATCCCCTCGCCGCCACGGCGCGCGAGGGGAGCCTGCGCGCCCCGCGGTGCCGTCCGGTGCTCTCGCGGAGGTTCTCGCCGGGAGCGCGCGCGGGGGGGCCCTGCCCCTTCAGGCCTCGCGGTCGCGGCGCTCGGCGCGGACCGCGGCGATGTCGCCGCGCGACGGGTTGATCACGACGAAGCCGTGGTCGGCGTCGACGAGCGCGACGTCGCCCGGTGACGCCCACTTGAAGAGCCCGCCGACGTCGATGATCGCCGGCGTGCCGAGCAGCTCGAGCAGGACGCGCGTGCGCGGGCCGGTGGCGCGATCGCTGAGGGCGATCGCGACGGGCTGCGCCTTCGCCGAGACGAGCAGGTCGAAGACCGTGAGCTGATCGCCGATGAGCACGGCCTTGCTCGGCAGCTCGGCGCGGGCGTCGGGCGACGCGAGCATCATGAGCGCCTCGCAGAGGTCCTCGAGGTCGCGGGCACGATCGCGGAGGAACGCGTCGCCGACGATGCCGTTGGCCGCGCGCTGCGCGTCGCGCGCGATGGTCGAGAGCGCGAGGCCGACGCTCTTGCCGCCCTCGACGAGCTCGACCGCGCGGCCGCGCAGGCGCTCGTCGTCGAGCATCTGGAGGTAGGTCGCGAGGAACGCGGCCTCCGAGCCGAGGTTCCCGTGCCTGGCGCGCGTGACCAGCGCGCCGAGGGATTTCTCGGCCGACTCGAACGCGCCGCGCAGGAGGCGCACGTCGCTCGGCTGCCACTCGCCTCGCGGCGACGCGGCGGGGCGGCGCATCTCGGCGAGCGCGCCGAGGGCTCGGCCGCGCACGACCGGCGCGCCCGGGAGCGTGACCTTGCGCGTGCCGCCGCCGGTCTGGCGCCGCTGCTTGTCGCGCAGCTCGTCGAGGACGTGCGCGTGGCGGATCGCCGAGGCGATCGGCGCGGTGAGCGCGACGATGAGGTTCACGTCGGCGGGGCCGAACGCGCGGTCGCCGCTCCGCTGCACGACGATCGCGCCGAGCGGGCGCTGGTGGCCGAGGATCGGCACCGCGAGGAAGACGGGGTAGCGGTCCTCGCCGAGCTCGGGGAAGGCGCGGTAATGATCGTGTTGCGAGGCCTTGCCGACCGAGATGGGCCGCATGCACTCGACGGCCAGGCCCGTGATGCCCTCGCCGACGCTGAGCCGCACGTGGCCGCGCGCGCCGTCGGGGAAGCCGACGTTGCCGCGCAGCACGAGCGCGTCGCCGTCGCCCTCGAGCAGGTAGAGCGACGCGATGTCGGCGCCCACGATGGCGGCGATCTTGCGTGGGGCCTCGTCGAGCAGGAGCGACAGCGGCATGGGCCGCGCGACGAACGAGACGAACTCGAGCACGCCGTCGAGGCGCTTGTCGCCGCCGCCGTGGATGCGCGCGGCGGTCGGGTGGGCCTTCGGTTTCACGGGGGATCCAGGCATCGCGGGGCGGACGCTAGCACACGCGGCGCGCGCGCCGGGGCGGGGGGCGCCGGCTTCACGGGCCTCGCGGGCGCGCCCCGGCGGCGATCGTCGCGATCGCGGTGGCGGCCGCGGCGCTGAGCCCGAAGACGACGACCTGGCCGCGCGCGCTCGCGGGCATGAACGCGGCCGCGGCGACGAGCGGCAGGCCGGCGATCGCGATGGCCGCGCGCTGCGTGATCCCGGCCGCGAACAGCACGGCGGCGAGCATCAAGGCGTCGCTTCGGTGGATGGCGCCGTGGTCGTCGCCGGCGCGGAGCGCGATCACCCGGTGCAGGACGTTCAGCGCGAGGCCGAGGACGACGAGCGCTCCCGCCTTGCGGTTGAACGAGGTCGCGAGGCGCTTGCGGCCGGTGACCGCGAGCGCGACCGAGGCGATCACGAGCAGCGCGGTGGGCGCGACGACGAGCCGCTTCGCCTCGGGATCGCCCGCGCCCGGGACGACGTAGAGGAGCGCGACGACGCCGACGCTGGCGAGGAGCACGAGCGCCATGAAGGCCGACCGCTCGCGCGCCGCGACGCCCGGGTCGAGGTCGCGCTGCATCGCCTCGAGGCGTCGCAGCTCGCCGGCCTGGACCGCGAGCGAAGCCTCGAGCGCGGCGATCGCGTCGGCGAGGCCGGCCGGCGGCGCGCCGAGCTCCGCGATCAGCGCGCGGGCGCCGTGCGCGTCGCCGCGCGCGATCCGGTCGCCGACGATCCCCTCGACGCACGCGGCGAGGCCTTCCTTCGCGGCGCGGTTGTCGGCCCACGCGCGGAGCGACGCGAGGTAGGCGAAGCGGCACTCCGTCCCGAGGCGCTCGACGTCCGCGGCCGCCTCGGCGGATCGATCGCCCGCCGGCGTCGCGATCGCGGCCCGGAGCTCGGCGAGCTTCGCCGTCGCCGCGTCGCACAGGGCGATCGATCCCTCGTGTCTCAGGTGATCGACGATCGCGCGCTGCAGGGCCTGCGCGTCGGGGAAGCGGTCCTCGGGCGCCGCCGCCGTCGCGCGGTTCGCGATCGCGGCGAGCTCGTCGGGCACGTCGGCCGGGTAGCGCACCGGCGCGGGCGCGGCCGCGGACCGCATCGCCTCGATCACCGTGCGACCGGGGTTGCGCTGCGCGCCCGTGAGGACCTCGTGCAGGATCGCGCCGAGCAGGTAGACGTCGGTGCGCTCGTCCACCGCGCGCGGATCGCCGCCGATCATCTCCGGCGCCATGTAGGCCGGCGTGCCGAAGGTCGGCGCGCGCGCGGCGCCCGGCGCGATCGACGCGCGGGCGAGGGCGATGCCCCAGTCGGTGACGTACACCTCGCCGAAGCCGCCGATCATGACGTTGTCGGGCTTGAGATCGCGGTGGATCACGCCGCGGCGGTGCGCGTAGTGGACGGCTCCGCAGACGGTGACGAGGATCTCGAGGTGCGCGGCGCGGCGGTCGGCGGGCGCGGTGGCGAGCTCGGTCCAGAACGGGTGGCCGGGGTCGGCGACGAGCGCGCTCCACGGGACGCCCTCGATGCGCTTCATCACGAGCACCGGGTTGCCGTCCGGGTCGCGGCCGAGCGCGTGGACCGGCACGATGCTCGGGTGCTCGAGTCGGCCGAGCACGCGCGCCTCGGCGAGGAGCGCGACGTGGGTGCCGCGATCGGCCGAGGGCTTCGCGACCTTGACCGCGACGTCGCGCGCGAGCGAACGCTGCCGCGCGAGCAGGACGCGGCCCATGCCGCCCTCGCCGAGCAGGCCCACGACGGTGAGCTCCGCCGACCCGGACGCCGCGTCGTCGGCGGTCGCGAGGGCGAGCGCGGGCAGCGTCGCGAGCGGATCGACCGCGGCGCCCGGCCCGTCGGTCGCCGCGGCGCGCGCGAGATCGACCGTGGGGCGCGACCAGGCTTCGATCGTCGCGCCGCCCGGCGCGCTCGGCGCGATCTCGGTCGCCGCCCCGGCCGCCCCGGCCGCTGGGAGCGTGCGCGCGTCGATGGTCGCGCGCACGGTCGCGGCGCTCGCGATCGCCGCGAGCCCGCTCGCGCCCCAGCGCGCCTCGAAGTCCGGAGGGGCGGTCACGGTTCGATCATAGGTCCTCGCGCCGGCGCGAGGGGAGCGTCGGCGTCGCTCGGCGCGCGTGGGTCGCGGTTCTGCGGTACGATCCGGCGCGTCGCGGCGCACCCGCGCGCGACCCGCGCCAGGCGTCGCGCCCCCCCGGGGGCCGAGTGAGGAACCGCCGATGAACGCACGCACGAAGTGGCTCCTGGTGATCGGGGCGATCGCGACCGCGCTCCCGGCGTCCTGCGGCCTCGAGGCGGAGCGGATGACCGGCGGCCCGAAGCGCCTCACGATCGGCGCGGGCGGCGGCGACGCGGGCGGCGCGGGCGGAGGGCCCACCACCGCGACGGGCCCGGTCTGCGGCGCGACCTGCGAGCACGAGGCCTGCGGCGCCGGGACGGGCGACCCGTTCGACGTCGGATCGCACGACAGCGCGGGCGTGAAGGTCGGCGAGGACGGCGCGCTCGAGCTGAACGGGGCGGGCCAGCCGGGCGGCAAGGACCTCATCTGGATCGCGAGCTCCGGCGGCGGCTTCGTGTCGAAGTTCGACACGACGACCTACGCCGAGCTCGGCCGCTACCGGACCGGCCAGGATCCGTCGCGCACCTCGGTCGACGCGCGCGGCGACGTCTACGTCGGCAACCGAACGGGCGAGGGGGTCACCAAGGTCTCGTCCGCGGGCGCCGACTGTCCGGACACGAACGGCGACGGCGTCGTCAAGACGTCCAAGGGGTCTGCCGAGCTGCTGGGGTATGGCCAGGACGACTGCGTGCTCTGGACGACGAGCCTCGGCCACACCATTCGCGGCGTCGCCGCGCAGGAGCGCGTGGTGGGCGAGGGCGAGGACCCGCGGTCGGACGTGTGGGTCGGCGCCCTCGACGGCGCCCTGTGGAAGCTCGATGGCGAGACTGGCAAGGTGCTCGCGCAGGCGACCCCGCCGTGCCCCGTGTACGGCCTCGCGCTCGACGGCGACGGTCAGCTCTGGATGACCGGCGGCGATTGCCTCGGCCGGCTCGACACGACGTTGTGCTTCGACGATGCGAGCTGCGCGGCTGTCGACCTGTGCGAGAGCGCGTGCGACGCCTCGGGCGCCTGCGGCGACGAGTGCGACGCGGAGGGCGCGCAGAGGCTCAGCCTGCCGGATTCCACCTATGGCATCACGGTCGACTACCGGGGGCGCGTGTGGCTCGGCGGCGGCCAGGGCGTCAAGCGCTACGACCCGCACGCGCCGAGCGCGAAGCGCTACGCGATCGAGAAGGTCGGCTTCGCCCATGGCATCGCCGCCGACGCGCAGGGATCCGTGTGGGCCGCGCGCGACCCCGAGGTCGTGCGGCTCGACGGCGACACGATGGCGCACTCCGTGATCCCGACCTCGAGCTCGAAGGGCATGGCCGTCGATCGCGCGGGGAAGATCTGGGCCGTGAGCTACATGATGTCCTTCGCGAGCGTGATCGTGCCGGGCCCCGGGCTCGACGACAACCAGCTCATCGAGAACGCCGTCACCGGCCTCGCGGCGCCCTACACGTACTCGGACATGACGGGCGTGCAGGCGGCGCTCGCGACGGGCGGATCGGGCCGCTACGTGCAGCGGTTCACGGGGTGCCCGGACGGCGACACGGCCTGGATCGAGCTCGCGTGGGACGCGACGGTGCCGAAGGGCACGGTGGTCGGCTTCCGGGTGCGTACGGGCGAGAACGACGGCCTCCTGAAGGTCGCGTCGTGGATCGGCGTCGCGACCGTGCCGTCGGCCGTCTCGCCCGCGAGCGTCACGGGCGCGCTCGCGAAGGCGGGCGTCGCCTCCGCGCACCTGCTCGAGGTCGAGCTGACGATGACCGTCACAGCCAGCGCCGCGTCGCCGAAGGTGAAGGGGTTCAAGGTGGGCTACGCCTGCCCGAAGGCGCCCACGATCGAGTGATGCCGGGCCCGGTGCGGCACGTCGCCTCCGTCGTGCCCACGTGCGCAGCGCCGCCGGTAGGTACGCGCTCACGGCCCTCCCTCCGCGCGTCGTCCGCTGGCTCGCAAGGCCGCGGACCGGATGGATAATTCGCCTTGACGCGGAACGTGAGACCGCATCTCGTGGGAGGTTCGCGGAGCCTGCCAGTTTGGTCGCTCGATGGTCGAGCGCCCTGTGCAGGCCGCGCGTGGCGGAGCCTCTGTGGGTCGATCGAAGCAAGGGCGGGGCCTGATTCTCCTGGCGGGCGCGGCGATCGCGCCGGCGCTGTTCCTGGCCTGTGGCGGGAGCAGCACCATCGAGCCCGTGGGCGGCGGCGGCACGACGAGCACGACGAGCACGACGAGCACGCTCAGCACGACGACCAGCACCGCGACCGGCAGCGGGGGGAGCACCGGCACGACCACCAGCGCGGGCGGCGCGGGCGGCGCGTCGGACGACGGCGGGGCGCCGGACGCCGCGCCCGGCTGCAGCCCCGGCGCCACGCGCTGTACGGCGAACCAACAGGAGACGTGCGAGGACGGCGGGGTGTGGGGGATCGCGGTCGCCTGCCCCTTCGTGTGCAGCGGCGACGCCTGCGGTGGCGTGTGCTCGCCGGGGGCCAAGGGCTGCAAGACGGCGTCGGTCCCGCAGGTCTGTGGCGCCTCGGGCCAATGGGACGACCAGCCCGCCTGCTCCCAGCCCTCCCCCGATTGCGGCGGAGGCGACTGCTCGTGCGACTCGCCGCACGTCGCCTGCCCCTCGGGCTGCGCCGATCTCCAGACCGACGCCCACCATTGCGGCGCGTGCGGGCACGATTGCCAGTCGGGGGCGTGCCTGGCCGGGGCCTGCCAGCCGGTCACCGTGGCGAAGCCGGAGGCCTCGCCGGCCGGCCTCGCCCTGGACGCGAGCTACGTCTACTGGACCACCTTCTCCGCCACCGGCCAGGTGAAGCGCGCCCCCCGCGCGGGCGGCCCGGCGGAGGTCCTCGTCGATGGCCAGCCGTATGCCTCGGGCGTCGCCGTCGACGGGACCAGCGTCTACTGGGCCACGAACGCCTACCCCGGCGCGGTCATGAAGGCCGGGCTCGACGGGAGCAATCCCACGGTACTGGCCACCCAGGATCACCCGCTCTACCTCGCCACGGACGCCGACACCGTCTACTGGACCACCTGATGCAGGCGAAGTGATGCCGGCAGGGGTCGGGGCCTGTGGGGCGGATCCGGCCAAGGCGAGCGACCTCTTCCGGCGCGCCTGCGCGGCGCACGACAAGGCGAGCTGTGCGCGCCTGTCCGGCGCCCCCTCGCCCAAGCCTCACGGATCCGACGGATGCGACGCCGCCCGCTTTCCGCGGGCGGCAGCCGCACCCGCGCACGCAAGACCTCGTCGCCAAGCCCCGCCGAGCCTCCACCGGGCTCGGGCAGGCGCTCCGGGCCGAGCCGGGCTCGAGGCCTCATGCCCCATGCGCCTCGAGGCTGGATAAGATCCGATTCGCCACGTAGCCTCGTCGAGATGGCAACTCGCCTCTTCGCTCCGGTCCTCGCGCTCTCGGCCACCGCTCTCCTCGCGTGCGGCGGCGGCGACTCCGCGCCCGCGCAATCGAGCTCGACGGGCGCGAGCAGCTCGTCGTCCTCGACCACCAGCGCGTCCGGATCCGGCGGGAGCGGCCCTGTCGCGTGCGGAGCGAGCCAGGGCGTGACGGCCCACGGGGCCATGACGCCGCCGTCGTTCGACCTGCCCGCGACGCAGGCGTGCGCCGTCTCGGCCGTGGCGGCGGCCCCGGACCTCTCCGTCGACCTCGGCTGCGACGACGGCAAGGGCGGCACGTCCACGCTGACGATGACGATCCAGGCGACGCCGCCGATCGCGACGTCGCTCCAGGTCGGCGACAAAGTCTTCTACGACTATGTGTCGCTCGGGGGCTCCGGGGACATCGGCGCGTCGATCCTCGACGCGAACCACGCCGCCGTCCTCGGCTTCGTCGACGCCAGCTCGCTCCTCGGGATCGGCAGCCCGGCCAGCGCCTACCCGTTCTACGCGACCGACGTCGCATGCACGGACGACGCCGCCCGTCACGCGCTCGCGTTCAACTCGGGGAAGGGACTGGCGACGATCGCCGACGGCGACCGGGGGACGGTCGGCGATCAGGGCGCGTACGTCGTGCAGATCGAGAAGGCCGCCGTCGACGCGAGCACGACGACGGCGCGCTACACGCTCGTCCTCGCCCGCCAGCCTTGAGGCGCGGCGCAACCGCTATCGACCACGCGATCGACCGGCGCGGCGTTTGGCTCGACGGGCTCCGCGGGGCGGAGGATCGCCCCCGGGGAGGCCCTGCGGGGAGCGGAGCGCGCCTGCCCCATCGCCCGACCGGCCCCGGCGCCGCGGCGTCGCAGGCGGGCGTCGCCGTGGTTACTCCTGGGAGCGGAGGATCCCATGCGGACCGACCCCGCAGGCGCGCCTCGCCTCGCCTCGCCTCCGCGGACGCGAACGGGCGGCCGGATCGTCGCGTGCGTTGTCGCGATCGCGCTCCTCACGGGCGCTGCGGACGCGCGCGCGCAGGCGCCCGCCGTGTGCGCGGAGGGGCCCGACGCAGCGGCCTGCGCGGTCGCCCTGGACGGCGCCGATCCGGGGCCGGCCCGCGTGCCCCCCGCGGCGTCCACGGCCCCGGACGGCGGCCGCCCGACGCTCGTGGTGTTCTGGGCCCTCGACTGCCCTCATTGCGAGCAAGCGCGCCCGTACGTGGCGTCGCTCGCCGCGGCGCACCCCGAGATCGACGTCGAGTGGGTCGAGGTCCGGCAGAGCGACGAGGGCCGCGCGCGCTTCGCGGAGGCCGTCCGGCGGCTCGGCGTCGAGGGCGCCGGCGCGCCGCTCTTCGTGGTCGGCGACCGCGCGGTCGTCGGCTTCCGTGGCGATCCCACCCGCGCCGAGCTCTCGGCGGCCGTGGACCGCGCGATCGGCCGCGGCGCCGGCGACGCGCCCCGGGCGATCGACCTGCCCCTCGTCGGCCGGGTCGATCCGGCGCGCGTGTCGTTGCCCGCGATCACCGTCCTCATTGGCCTCCTCGACGGCCTCAACCCGTGCGCGTTCTACGTGCTCGTCGTCCTGCTCGGCCTCCTCCTGCACGTGCGATCGCGCGGGCGCGTCGCGCTCTTCGGCGGCGTGTTCGTGGCGGCCTCGGGGCTCGTCTACTTCCTCTTCATGAGCGCGTGGCTCGGGGTCTTCCTGGTCGCGGGCCTCTCGCGCGCGGTGACCGTCGCGCTCGGCGTCGTCCTCGTCGCCATGGGGATCGTGAACCTCAAGGAGATCGTCTGGTTCAAGCGGGGTGTCTCGCTGATGATCCCGGACCGCAGCAAACCCGGCCTCTTCCGCCGCATGCGCGCGATCGCCGCCGCCGCGAGCCTGCCCACCGCGCTCGTCGGGGTGGTGGCGCTCGCCGCGCTCGTGAACCTCGTCGAGCTCGGCTGCACGCTCGGGCTGCCGGCCATCTACACCCGCATCCTCTCGCTCCGGCCCGGCCTCTCGACGGCGGCGCGCACCGGCTACCTCGCGCTCTACAACGTCGCCTACGTCGTCCCACTGGCCATCCTCGTGGGCGCCTGCGTCGCCACCATGCGAAGGTTCGCCATGACCGAGCGCCGCGCCAAGGTGCTCAAGGCGGTGAGCGGCGCCCTCCTCGTCGCGTTCGGCGCGGTCTTCCTCCTGGCGCCGGGGCTGCTCCGGTAGGCGTTGCCGCCTTGGCGCCCCGCGCGGGCGCTCGAGCTGGGCTCGCTCGAGGGGCGCCACCCGGAAGGATCGGGCGCGGAGGCGCGAAGATCGCCCGGTGCCTCGCGAAGATCGGCGCGGGAGGCGCGAAGATCGCCCGGTGCCTCGCGAAGATCGGCGCGGGAGGCGCGAAGATCGCCCGGTGCCCCGCGAAGATCGGCGCGGGAGGCGCGAAGATCGCCCGGTGCCCCGCGAGGATCCTCCGACGGTCCCGACGCGATCGCACCGCGCGCCGAGGCTGCCCGCGCGGGCGCGCGCCTCGTGTCGTGCCCGCCCTGGAGACTGCCCCTCACGCCGGGCGGGCGCGCATCGAGGTCCGCGGTCGTCGGCGGCTCGCGCGCGCTCCACGGTCCGGCGAGGGGCTACCTCGGCCCTCGCCGAAAAGGACTCGCGGCTCCGGCGAGGCTTCCCGCTGAGCCCGCCCCCCCGAGCTCGGCTGGACATGGGCTCGATCTCGCCGCGCGGCTCGGGTGCACCGGCATGAATGCCGGTGCAGGGCAGCCAAGAAGCCCTGCGTGGCAGGGCTCGAATCGATCCGACTCCGGCCGAAGGCCCGGGCTTCTTGGGCCCTTTGCTTTCAAGCCGGTGATCGAGAGGGGCGGCGACCGCACCGGTTCGGCGACACGCTACCTCGTGAGCACCATGGCCGCGTACGCGCCGAGCTTCAGCGGCAGCGTGAACGGCCGCCCGTCCTTCTGCGCGGCGATCGTGGCGACGGTGCCCGTCTGTCCGTCGTCGAAGTCGCTGCCGTAGGCCTTGCGATCGGTGTTGACGCGGACGGTGTACGGGCCGGCGTCGGCGACGCCGATGTCGTAGCGCGTGTAGGCCTTGTTGCGGGCATTGACGATCACGACCACGTCCTCGCCCGACGGCCCGAAGCGGCGATAGGCGATCACCTTGTCCGGGTCGTTGCGGTGCAGGATCTCGACGCCCGGCTCGAGGAGCGCGCCCGCGCCGCCGTCCTGGTTGCGCCGCAGGCGGGCGAGGTCGCGCACGAGCGCGCGGTGCTCGAGGCCGCGCGCGGTGGGCGCCGCGAGCGGGGCGGGCAGGCTCTGGAAGCCCTGCGTCGCGAGCGACTCCTCGCCCATGAACATCATCGGCACGCCCGGCGCGGTCATGAGCATCACGTCGCCGAGCATCGTCCGGCGGCGCGCGGCGAAGCTCTCGGGGCTCTTCGCGTCGATGCGCACGGGGAAGCGCGCGCCGCCGTTGCCGACGAGGTCGTGCGTCTCGAGGAAGAGAAGGCGCGTGGACGGGTCGGCGGCGTAGCTGCCGGTGACCGCGTTCGCGAGCTGGCCCATGTCGCGGCCGTCGTCGCTCGGCCCGACCAGCACCTCGGCGACGATCCAGCCGAAGCCGTCCCATTGCGCGTCGAAGCCGAGGCCGCCGTCGCCGGGCGCGCGCGTGAGCGAGGCGTCGCCCTTGAGGTCCTCGGCGACGGAGACCCCGCCGCGGGCGTGCGTGCGCGCGTTGCCCTCGAGGATCAGCGCCTTGCCGCCGGGCGTCTCGCCCTTGCCGTCGACGGCGCGGACGTTCGACGTGGAGTCCCACCGGAAGCCGTCGCCGCGGTACTCGGCGAGCCAGGCGTCGAGCGAGTCGAGGAGCATGCCGGCCGCGCGCGGCGCGGTGTAGTCGGGGCGCGGGCCCCACGGCGTCGCGGCGTAGGGGCCGGGGCCGAAGAAGTAGATGCCGTCGGCGCCGCCGCACTCGCCGTCGAAGCAGTGGAGCGGCGCGCCGTCCCAGCCGTCGGAATGGTTGAGGACGACGTCCATCCACACCGCGATGCCGCGCGCGTGCGCCTCGTCGACGAACGATCGCAGGTCCTCGGCGCCGCCGTAGGCGGGCTTGGGCGCGAGGTAGAGCCTTGGGCTGTAGCCCCAGGTCGCGGCGTCGCCGCCGAAGTCGAAGGAGGGCATCAGCTCGATGACGTCGACGCCGAGGTCGGCGAGGTCGTCGAGGCGGTCGCGCGCGGACGCGAAGGTGCCGTGCGGCGCGCCGTCCGGCACGACGAAGCTGCCGACGTGCAGCTCGTAGACGATGCTCGCCGCGCGCGAGGGCGCGGTGAACGCGGCCGTCTTCCACGGGTGGTCGTTCGGGTCCACGACCACGCAGCGGGCGCCGTCGAGCTCGCGGCAGTACGGGTCGAGGCGCGCGAAGTGCCCGCCCGGGCCGTCCAGGACGAAACGGTAGCGCGTGCCCGCGTGGGCGCCCGCGACGCGCGCGCGGAACACGCCGTCGTCGCCCGCCTTCATCGGCGCGTCGGGCGCCCCGAGATCGCCCTCGACCCACGCGGCCGTCGCGTGCGGCGCCCAGACCGCGAAGGCCACGCCGTCGCCGTCGACGTTCGCGCCGAGATCGGGGTGCGGCAAGCGCGGGGCCGCGGCGTCGGGTGCGGACGCGTCCGGGGCCGCGGCGTCGGGGCTCGTCGTCCGGGCGCCGCCCGCGCCCTCGCCCGCGTCGGCCGACCCCGCGCTGCCGCCGGC
>CAIVJW010000275.1 GCA_903906315.1 uncultured delta proteobacterium
GCCGGAGCGGGCGCGGCGGGCGCGGGAGCCGCCGGCGCGGCGGGGGCCGCCGCAGGAGGCGGAGCGGCCGGAGCGGCCGGAGGCGACGCAGGCGGAGGCGAAGGCGCCGGCGCGGGCTGAGCCTGCGCAACGGCGATGCTTCCCACGACCCCGGCTGCAGCCAACGCGAACGTCAGGAACCTCATCTTCACTTCCTCGAATTGAAAGCCGGCGGTCCGACTTCGGCAGGGCCGCGCTACGGCCCCACCCCCTAACCGCTGCGCGACCCATCCCGGCGGGACGACGGGCACGCGATTCTCACACCTCACCCCCCGCGTCAACGAGAGGTCGGGCCGCGTGGTGCAGAAACCGTACCGACCGCAGGCAACCCTGAAGCATCGAGAATCGCAGCACGTTTGCAGCAGTGTGCGCGCGCCGTCAGCTCTCTGACGAGCAGCCGCCGTTGCGAACCTGACGACGGCTGGGCTAAGCCTCGGCCATGGATTCCTCGAACCCCGGCGACAAAGGTGACGCCCCGCGGCCGACGCCCGGGGCCGCGCGCGGCGGCACGGGGGCGGGGGGCAGGCCGCTCGAGATCAACGCCCTGCTCGGGCGCGGCACGCACTTCGAGGGCAAGCTCTACTTCGACGGGCGCGTCCGCATCGACGGCAGCTTCCGGGGCGAGATCGAGGGCGACGGCGTGCTCGTGGTCGGCGAGGGCGCGGTCGTGAGCGGCACGATCCACGTCGCGACTTGCATCGTGTCGGGGGGCGAGGTCGACGCGCACGTCCGCGCGAAGGACGCCATCGAGCTCTACGCGCCCTCGAAGGTCACGGGATCGCTCCACGCCCCCGCCATCTTCATCGACCGGGGCGTCGCGTTCGACGGCACCTGCAAGATGGCGCCGCTCGACGACCCGGCCCCCCCCGCGCCCGCCGCGTAGCGACCTCGGCCCGCCACGGTGCGCCTCGGGCGAGGCGCCGCAAGCCCGCCGGCGGGCGGGACGGCCCCGCGTTCTGCGCGCGCCCACTGTGGCCAGGCGACGACAGGGCAGCGCAGCCGCGTCGTGAACGACCGGCTCCCCGCGCTGCGGCCCACCGCGCTGCGCCGCACGAAACGGCAGCGCAGCGGCTCGTTCTCGGGTCGGCCCCTTCGCGCTCCCCGCACGGCACGGCGCCTGCTACGCCGTACCCCATGGTCCGTCGCGCAGCGCTCGCCCTGTTCGCCGCCGTCCTCGTCTCGGCCGCCTCCGGCTCCGCCCGCGCCGACGCGGACGCCGAGGCCAAGGACCTCGAGGCCCGGCACTACGCGGTCCGGTACGCGCTGCGGACGGTCGACCCGCCGAGCCGCATCGACACGGGCGGCGCCGCCGTGTTCGTCACGGCGCCCTACGCGACCGTGCGCAAGCTCGTCACCGACTACCGGCGCTACGAGAAGCTCATCCCGGTGTTCGAGCAGAGCCGCCTGCTCTCCCGCAAGGGCGGCGCTGCCGAGGTCTACCTCCAGGTCCCGGTGATGCACGGCGCAGCCACGATCTGGGCCGTCGCGCGCGTCGCCCCGCCGATCAAGGACGGCACCAGCGAGACGATCGCCGCCCGGATGGTCAAGGGCAACGTCTCCGACTTCCGCGCCGTGTGGCGCCTGCGCCCCGTGGACGCCACCCACACGATCCTGAAGCTCGAGCTCCTGGTGGACCCGGACCTCCCGGCGCCGAAGTCGCTCATCGAGTACGAGCTGAAGTCCGCCGCGGACCGCGCGGTGTGCGCAATGCGTGATCACGCCGAGGAGCAAGCGAGGGCGGACAGCTCCGTCGCCGCCGCGCCGCCCGCGCCCCCCACCCCTCCGCCGGCGACGACCGAGGCTCGGACGGACGGCAATAAGTCCGACGTCGCGCGCCAGTAGCCCGCACCCGGCCGCGTCCACCCAGGCCTCGGGCCGGAGGTCCCGCTCGACGCGGTGGCCCCTCGCCCAGCACCTGTCCGCTGCGCGACGCGGTCGCCTCGGCCTCGCCGGGGGCGACGCCACCGACGCCGAATAGCTCACGTATCGTCGCCGTTTCGGGCAGCGATCGCGCTTCCGAACGGGGCGATCCGGGCCTCCGCGCGGCCGGATTCTTGTGGAATACGGGTTCTCGCCGCGAGCCCGCGTTTTGTCCCTGTCCTGCCGCGCGGTTCGTGGGAGAGTCCCGCCGCCGCTGCGGCCGAATGCGGGGGGACGCGGCGCATCACTCGCGTGATACCCGCGCTCGCTGGAAGGCTTTCCCGCGGCGCAACTCTCGGAGGACCTCACCGTGGCCTTCTTCCGCGTCTCGGCCCGCTCGGCCGGAGGCAGTGCTCGTCGCCGACGCTCACGACCCATCGAGGCGCTTCTGTTCCTCGTGTCGGTCGCGGCCGTCACCTTGTTCGTCACCCCTGCGGGCGCTTACCCGTGGATGATCCGCCACGAGTACACGGGGTGCGTGATGTGCCACCTCGACCCGTCGGGCGGCGGCGTCCTCACGGAGTACGGGCGCGCGCAGGGCGACCTGCTGCTCCGCACCCAGTACGGCGCGAAGCCCGAGGAGGCCTCGAACACCTCGCGGTTCCTCTGGGGCGTGCCGACGCCGGAGTGGCTGCTGCTCGGCGGCAGCTACCGCGGCATGGGCATGTTCCAGAAGCTGGAGGGCACCTCGCCCGCGCCTCGGTTCGTGCAGATGCAGGCCGATCTGCGAGCCGCGCTGCGCGCGTCGATCCTGCGCGTCGGCGGCGCGATCGGCTACGACCGCCAAGGCGCAGACCCCGCCCACCTCACCGGCGGCGCGAAGGACAACCTCGTCGCGCGCGAGTACTGGGCCGGCCTCTCCTTGAAGGACGATGCGATCCTCCTCCGAGCGGGGCGCATCAACGTCCCGTTCGGCCTGCGCCACATCGAGCACACGATGTGGGTCCGCCGATCGACGCGCACGGACCTCGACACCGGACAGCAGCACGGGCTCGCGTTCGCGTACAACGGCGACACCGTCCGCGGCGAGCTGATGGCGCTGCTCGGCAACTACCAGCTGCACCCGGACGCGTACCGCGAGCGCGGAGCCGCCGGCTACCTCGAGTGGTCGCCCAAGCCGGCGATCTCGCTCGGCCTGTCGAGCCTCGTGACGACGGCGCTGCTCGACGTCGACACACGCACGACGCGCCTGCGGCAGGCCCACGGCCTCTTCGCCCGCGCGCTGCCGTGGAAGCCGCTCGTCCTCATGGCCGAAGGCGACGTGCTCCTGCGATCGCCCGTGTCGGAGCCGACCGTCGTCGGGATGGCGACGATGCTCCAGGCCGACCTCGAGGCCGTCCAGGGCCTGCACTTCTTCCTCACCGGCGAGGCGAAGGCCGAGGGCGCGGGCGTGAAGCCCTCGGTCGGCGGCTGGCTCTCGGTGAACTGGTTCGTGCTCCCGCACGTCGACGTGCGGGTGGACGGCATCCTCCAGAGCCTCGGCAGCACGACGACGTCGAGCACCGCCGCCACGCTGCTCACGCAGCTCCACGTGTTCCTGTGAGGAGGCCCGCCATGCGAACCGCGAACGTCGTGAAGGGCGCCCTGCGCGCCGCGACCTCCGCCGCGCTCTCCGCGGCGCTCCTCCTCAGCGCGCGAGGCGCTGCCGCCTCGTCGTCCTACCCCGGCGATCTCGCGACGAACCTCGGCCTGTCGAAGGCGCCCGGCTGCACCGTCTGCCACGACAACGCCTCCGGCGGGTCGGGCACGGCGAACAAGCCGTTCGCCAAGTCGATGAAGGACGCCAGCCTCACCGGCGGGTCGAACGCCGCGTCGGTGAAGACGGCCATCGACTCGCTCAAGGCGAACGGCATCGACAGCGACGGCGACGGCACGCCGGACGTCGACGAGCTCGTCGCCGGCACCGATCCGAACGCGGCGGGCGCCGGGTCCGGCGGCCCGTCCCCGGCTGCACCGGATCCGAGCTTCGGCTGCACCGCGGAGATCGCGCCGTCGCGCAGCACGAGCCGGGGCTCGTGGCTGTCGATCGCGCTCGTGGGCGCCGCCGTCGTCGCGGTGGCGCGCAGGCGGCGCGCAGGCGGCGCGTCGCGTCGCGCGCGGCTCACCATGGTCCCGCTGGTGAGCGCCGCGATCCTCGCGACGGGCGCCTGCTACGAGACCTCGTTCGTGTCGACGAGCGTGTGCTCGTCGGGCCTCGAGTGGACCGGCGGCGACACCGGCTCGCCGGACATGTACCCCGGCCAGGCCTGCATCGGCTGCCACCGCCAGGACGACGGGCCACTCTTCACGATCGCGGGGACGGTCTACGAGAAGCTCGCCGAGGCCGACTCGTGCATCGGCACGCGAGCGCCGGTGAAGGTCATCATCACGGACGCCGACAAGAAGTCGATCGCCATCGAGACGAACGAGGCCGGCAACTTCTACTCGCGGGTGGCGGTGAAGATGCCGTACACGGCGATGGTCGTCGCCAACGGCAAGCAGAACGTGATGAAGGGCGAGCACTCGAACGGCGACTGCAACGCGTGCCATACGGCCGCGGGCGCCGGCAAGGCCCCCGGGCGCATCACCCTGCCGTGAGCGACGCGCGAGCGGCGACCGAGGGGCCCCGCGCTCCTCGGCCCGCTCGCCGGGGCGCGCGCCGTACCGAGCGCGTCAGGCCCCCTCGGACGCGACGAGCTCCGCGATCCGCGCGCGGTCGACGCGCAGCACGATCACCTTCTCGCGGGGCGTGAGCACGAAGCCGGGCGCCGATCCCTTGGGCTTGCGCAGGTGGCGGCGCGGCGTGTGCTGCACCTCGACGACCGTCTCCTCGCGCGCGTCGGAGAAGTGCGCGGCGAGGTGCGCGGCGTCGACGAGCAGCTCGGCGGGGCAGTCCCGGCCCTTCTCGAGCGGCACGATGACGTGGGCGCCGGCCCGGCCCTTCGCGTGCAACCAGAGGTCGTGCGGGCGGGCGACGTGCAGCGTGAGCGCGTCGTTGTCGGCGCCGCCGCGGCCCACGAGGATGCGCGCGCCCGCGTGGCCGACGAAGCTCCGGTAGGGCTGCCGCACGGGCTCGCGCGCGGCGCGTGAGGCGCCGGCCACCGCGACCGGCGCGAGCGTCACGTCGCGCGGCGCGGCGGCGCGGGCCCTCGCGGCGAGC
>CAIVJW010000276.1 GCA_903906315.1 uncultured delta proteobacterium
AGTCCCACGCCATCAGGTCGGGCTCCGTCTGCGGCCGCACCGCGCTGCACGACACGCCCTCGAACGCTTGCTCGTTCGTCGCCGACTGGATCCCGTCGCCGGCCACGAGCGGCGGCGTGCACCCGGCGAGGACGATGAGCGACAATGACACCCGCCACGCGCACTTCATGGCGCGGCAGGATACCCGTAGACCGAGGCCACCTTCCACGAGTAGATCGCGCGGCATGCTGCGCGCCCACCTCGCCATTTTCGCCGCCCTCTCGCTCGCGCTCGCCGCGTGCGGCGCCGGAGCGCCGTCGCCGTCGGCGCCCCACGCGATGCTCGGACGCGCCGTCGAGATGTCGCTCCCCACCAACCGGGGCCAGCTGGAGACCCTGCCCGCGCGCGGCGCCGCCTTCACGGTGGCCGACTACTTCGGCCCGAGCTGCGTGCCGTGCCGCGAGGCGGTGCCGCGCCTCCACGCGCGCAAGGCCGACTTCGAGGCGGCCGGTGGCCGGCTGGTGCTCATCGCGGTGCTCGGCGACGGAGAATCGACCGAGGACGCTCGGCGCGCCCTCGAATCATGGGGTGTGACGGGCGAGCGCTTCCTCGTGGACAACGGAGACGCGTCGAAGCGAGAGGCGGGAGTGCGCTCCTTGCCCACGACCCTCGTGCTCGACGCCAGGGCCGTCGTGCGCTGGGCGGCGCCGCCGGGAGCGACTGCAGAGGACGTCCTGCGCGCAGCGCGCGCCGCGCGCTGATTCGGCGCGCCGTCTCCGGGGAGGAGGCGCGCGATCCGACGGCTCGTGGAGCGGGAGGATCCGACTCGACGAGCTACTGGATTTCTTCCGGTGGCCGAGTGGCGACCTGATCCTGACGCACCCAGAACCCGAGGGCACCGTTCGTCACCTCGAGGAACGTGCGTCCGCCGATTTGCGCGTAGCCATGCGTGGCGTGCTCCACCGTTCGGTAGAGCGCCGTGCCCTTCGGGAAGCTCGACGTGCGAGCGCCGGGTTTGTGGTTGTTGTCGAGTCGAACCTCTGCATACGCCACGTCGACGATGACATTCCCCGTGTAGTCGCCGGTGACCCGACTTGCTTCGGCAGCCAGCCGACTCGCCTCGGCGAGTACGGCCGGACACCCCTTCAGCTCGGCCTCCCAGGTCGCGTAGGCGCGGGTCAGCTCGTCGCGATAGGCTGCCTTCCGGGTGGGCGGCACGACCTGGTCGTCGAGCGCCAGCAGCTTCTTGAGCTTTTCGGCGTCGGCCGCGTGGCGGATGCACATCTCTCGAATCTGAGCGCCTCGCTTCGCCTGCGCGTCGGCGAGCGCGAGCCAGGCGCGCTGGCGCTCTTCGGCTGCCACTTTGTACGGGTGGGCGCTCGAGTAGCCGGCCACGGTCGCCCAGGCGGCGGCGCGATCCTTCGCCGACTTGGACGCGTCGACGTCGGCGCGCTTGGCGACCTGCAGTAGCCGGAGCAGGTCGACATCGGCGCTCGCGAGGGCGCTCGACGACGGCGCGACCACGTTCGCGGCGGGCATGGCGGGGAGCGCGACGAGCTGTCCGAGCCCGCCACCGAACGCCGTCGCCGGCTCCGAGCCGGCCTTGCCAGCGGCGGGCGGAGCGGGCGCCGGTTCGGTCGGGGCCCGCGCGGCGGTCGCGGCGCTCGACGGCGCGCTCGCGGCTCCGTCCACCCCCCCAACC
>CAIVJW010000277.1 GCA_903906315.1 uncultured delta proteobacterium
CCGGCGCGGGCGGATCGCGCGGCGCGGGCGACGCCGGGATCGCGATCGCGGGCCTGGCGATCGCGATCGCCGGGGCGCGGCGGCGCGGCTCGTGCGCAGCCGCACCGGGGCGCCGCGCCTCGTGACCCGGCCGGCGGAATCGAATAACGTGAGCCAGCGGTCCCTTACGGTAACCGGCACCAGGTGGCACTCATGAGCATCCAGCGATATGCAGCAGGTCTCCTCGCCCTCTTCGCCGCCGGCGCGGGGGCCTCGGCCTGCACCGTCGACGCCTACTGCTACAGCTGCGAGGACGGCGGCGCGACGAACGCGGCCGGGTCCGGCGGCGCCGGCGGGCAGGGTGGCGAGGGCGGCGGGATCGCCTCCGAGTGCAGCAAGGACACCGACTGCAAGGGCGGCAAGACGTGCTGCGGCGGCACCTGCGCCGACCTGGACGCGGACGGCGCCCACTGCGGGACATGCACCAACTCGTGCGAATCCGGCACGAATTCCACGCCTCTCTGCAAGAAGGGCGTCTGCTCGCTGACCTGCGACAAGGGGTATGCCGACTGCGACTATCAGCCATTCAACGGCTGCGAGATCAACGTCCTCGGCAACATCTTGCACTGCGGCGATTGCAAGACGGCCTGCCTCATGGCGAACGCCACCCCGGCGTGTGATCAGGGGAAATGCGCGATCGCGCAGTGCACCAAGGGGTTCGCGGACTGCGACAAGGACGTGAAGAACGGCTGCGAGGTCGACCTCGGCGCCGACCCGAACAACTGCTCGGCGTGCGGCAACAAGTGCGCGCCGACGCCGAACTCGGAGCCGATCTGCCAGGCCAGCAAGTGCAGCTCGGGCGCCTGCAAGAAGGGCTTCGGCGACTGCAACAGCGACCCGAAGGACGGCTGCGAGGTCGACTTCCAGGCCGATCCGACCCATTGCGGCGATTGCGGCACCGAGTGCTCGGGCTTCGTCGTCGCGAACGGCGTGTCCGCCTGCGTGGGCGGGTTCTGCGGCGTCGGCGCTTGCACCCCGGGCTACGCGGACTGCGACGCGTCGAGCTTCGACGGGTGCGAGTCCAAGCTCGACAGCGACGTGACGAACTGCGGCGTGTGCGGCGCGCCCTGCGCCCAGCCCGCGCACGGCACCCCCAAGTGCGAGGCCTCGACGTGCGACGTCGCGACCTGCGACGCCGGCTACGACAACTGCAACGCGGACCCGACCGATGGCTGCGAGGTCTACCTCCCGAGCGACGTGAACAACTGCGGCGCGTGCAGCACGCCGCAGCTGTCGACCGCCTGCCCGAAGCCGCTCAACGGCACGCCGTCCTGCGCCGGCTCGACGTGCGGCATCGCCTCGTGCGATCCGGGCTTCGCCCACTGCGTCGGGGACGTGACGAGCGGGTGCGAGACCGACCTCACGAGCGACCTCAACAACTGCGGCAAGTGCGCCAACATCTGCGGCAAGGTCAAGCAGGGCGCGGGCGCCTGCACGAGCGGCCTGTGCGTCATCGACTCGTGCCTCACGGACTACGCCGATTGCGACGGTGACGTCGCGACCGGCTGCGAGAAGTACCTCAAGGACGACGTCAACAACTGCGGCGCGTGCAACACGCAGTGCTCCGACCCGCTGAACGCCAAGGCCGAGTGCGTCGGTGGCCAGTGCGGCCTCGGCGCCTGCGACGCCGGCTTCGCCGACTGCGACGCGAAGGTGGCGGGCTGCGAGAAGAACGTGCTCGACGACCCGCAGAACTGCGGCGGGTGCGGCATCACCTGCGGATCGGGCAGCTGCAAGAACGGGGCGTGCGACTGCTCCAAGAACGTGCTCGTGATCGCGGACGACAGCCAGCCTGGAACGAAGGTCCTGTCGGACGCGATCGCCAAGGGCGGCTACTTGATGACGATCACGGCCGTGCCGTCGTACCAGTACAACGGGACGAACCCGCCGCTCGCCGGCTTCGGTGCCGTCGTCCTGCTCGCGGGTGGCCCCGCTTCGACGTCGTACACGACCGACATGCCAAACGCCGGGCAGGAGGCGCTGGCCGACTTCGTGACGCTCTCGGGCAATGGCCTCGTCCTGACGGAGTGGGCGGCGCTCCACGTCGCCAGCAAGCGCTGGTCGTACCTCGTCGCGAACCCGCCTCCGGGTAGGGTCGCGCTGAAGGATCTCGTGCTGCTGCAGCGCACCGCGGCGTTCTCGGGGCAGGAGACGTACACCGTCGACCCGGACTTCGCCGATCATCCCATCTGGGCCGGCCTCCCGGGCTCGCCGGGCAACCCGGTCGACCCGAAGGACCCGAACAAGGTGTTCACGTTCGCAGCCACGGAGAACGTCGGCCTCGCGGCCCTCGTGCCCTACAACAAGCGCGTCGCCGGCGGCGTCTTCAGCCCCGACACGGTCGCCATCCGTGACGCTCCGGTCGGGCGCGTCGCGCACGTGTCCTATGCCGGCAACTACCAGGGCGGCTGGACCAACGTGAAGATGCAGACGCTGATGACCAACGCGGTCGGCTGGGTCAATCGCTGCAAGTGACCCCCGCGCACCGCTGAACGAAGAAGCCCCCTCTCCCGAACGGAAGAGGGGGCTTCGCGCTTCGAAACCGCGCGGGGCGCGCGCGGCCGATCGTCGGTCGAGGCTACTCGGCGGCCTTCGGCGCCGTGCGGAGGAGCGGGAAGCCGAGCGACTGCCGCTGCGCGAGGTAGGTCTCGGCGACGGCTCGCGCGATCCCGCGGACGCGGCCGATGAAGCGCTGGCGCTCGGTGACGCTGACCGCGCCGCGCGCGTCGAGCACGTTGAAGCGGTGGGCGGCCTTCACGACGGCGTCGTACGCGGGCAGGACGAGCGCCTTCTTCGGGTCGATGGCGGCGCCCTTCTGCGTCGCGTCGACGCCGCGCCAGAGCAGGCGCTTGGCCTCGGCCTCGAAATGGTCGAACGCCGCGAAGTGCTCCGCGACGTCGGCCTCCTCGAAGTTGTAGGTCGACCACTCCCACTCGGCGCGCTGGAAGATCTCGCCGTAGCGCACGTCGCTGCCGGCGCCCGTGGTGCCCGACCCGTCGCCGAAGACGAGGTCATAGACGCTGTCCTTGTCCTGCAGGTACATCGCGATGCGCTCGAGGCCGTAGGTGAGCTCGCCCGAGACGGGGCGGCAGTCGATGCCGCCCACCTGCTGGAAGTAGGTGAACTGCGAGATCTCCAGGCCGTCGAGCCACACCTGCCAGCCGAGGCCCCAGGCACCGAGGGTCGGAGACTCCCAGTCGTCCTCGATGAAGCGGACGTCGTGCTGGAGCGGGTCGGTGCCGAGCGCGCGGAGCGAGTCCAGGTAGAGCTCCTGAATGTCGTGCGGGCTCGGCTTCAAGATCACCTGGAACTGGTGAAACTGCTGCAATCGGTTCGGGTTCTCGCCGTAGCGGCCGTCGGTCGGGCGGCGCGAGGGCTCGACGAAGGCGACGTTCCAGGGCTCGGGGCCGAGCGCGCGCAGGAAGGTGGCGGGGTTGTACGTCCCGGCGCCGACCTCCGAGTTGTACGGCTGCACGATGAGGCAGCCGCGCTCGGACCAGAACTTCTGCAGCGTGAGGATGATGTCTTGGAACGTGCGCATGGCCGCGGGAGAAAAGCACGGCGCCCGCCCGCCGGCCAGCGGGATCCGGGCGCGCGCGGGCCGCTTTGCCGCTCCGCGTCGGCGCCCGCGTCACCCATCGACACGCTTGTGCTGGCGGGGGCCGGCGGATAAGACTCGCGACGACATGATGAGAGGCGCGCTCAGCGACATCACCAAGGCCGTCGGTCACACTCCGATCGTCAAGCTCAACCACGTGACGGAGGGGCTCGAGAGCGAGATCTACGTCAAGTGCGAGTACCTGAACCCGGGCGGGAGCCACAAGGATCGGGTCGGGATCCACATGATCCACGACGCCGAGGCCGCGGGTCTCAAGCCGGGCGGGACGATCGTCGAGGCGACGAGCGGCAACACCGGCGCCGCGCTCGCGATGGTGGCCGCGGTCAAGGGCTACAAGTGCGTCTTCGTCATGCCCGACAAGATGTCGCAGGAGAAGATCAGCACCCTGCGCGCCTTCGGGGCCAAGGTCGTCGTCTGCCCCACGGCCGTCGAGCCCGAGGACCCGCGCAGCTACTACCAGGTCGCCAAGCGCATCGCGGAGGAGACGCCGAACTGCTTCTACGCGAACCAGTACCACAACCAGTCGAACCCGAACGCGCACTACCTCTCCACGGGTCCCGAGATCTGGGAGCAGTGCGGCCACGAGCTCGACGTGTTCGTGACGGGCATGGGCACCGGCGGCACGGTCAGCGGTACGGGCAAGTTCCTCAAGCAGAAGAAGCCCGACATCAAGCTCGTCGGCGTCGACCCGGTCGGCTCGCTCTATTACGACTTCGTCAAGTCCGCGCGCATCACCAAGCCCTTCTCGTACAAGGTCGAGGGCATCGGCGAGGACTTCTTCCCGACGACGATGAACCTCAAGATCTTGGACGAGATCATCCGCGTCGACGACAAGGAGTGCTTCCTGATGACGCGCGATCTCGTGCGGCTCGAGGGCCTCTTCGTGGGCGGTTCGGGCGGCGCGGCGGTCGCCGGGGCCATCAAGTACGCGCGCGCGAGCGGCCGGAAGGAGAACATCCTGGTCCTCATGCCGGACGGCGCGTCCAAGTACATCTCGAAGATCTTCAACGACGACTGGATGCGCGAGAACGGCTTCCTCGGCGACGAGGAGGGGCTCGGCACCGTGCGCGAGCTGCTCGCGGGCAAGGCCTCCCGGCACGTGGTCACGGTCAGCGCGACGGCGCGCGTGCGCGAGGTCATCGACACGATGAAGCAGCACGGCATCAGCCAGCTGCCGGTGCTCGAGGGGCACCGCCTTCGCGGGCTCGTCCACGAGGTCGATCTCCTGCGGCACCTCGTCGCGGGCGGCGGCACCCTCGACTCGACGATCGAGGGGCTCATCGAGAGCGACTACGGCACCGTCACGGCGTCGACGAAGGTCGAGCTCGTCAAGAGCGTGCTCTCCGACGCGAAGCTCGCCATCGTGCTCGAGCAGGAGGAGGTCATCGGCGTCGTGACGAAGATCGACCTCATCGACTACCTGGCCAGTCGGGCCACGCCCGTGGCGGGCTGAGGAGGCAAGCGTGAACGATCTCGCCACCATCCAGAAGGCGCTCGGCGATCACATCATGGCGGAGATCCTGCTCCGCAAGACGCCGCTCGGCGACGACGAGGACCTCTTCGCCGCCGGCTTCGACTCGCTGTCTCTGTCGCGCGTGCTCGTGTTCGTCGAGGAGCGCTTCGGCGTCGTGATCCCCGACCAGGACGTCGTGCTCGACGAGGTCTCGACGGTGTCGAAGATGGCGCGCTTCGTCGAGGAGCGCGTCCGGTCGGCGAAGGGATGACCGAGGCCGGCGGCGCCTCGTGCGGGGCGGCGTGGCAGCTCCGGGCCGACGCGATCGCCGCGCGCGGTGACGCCGTCGCGCTCGAGTCGCGCGACCAGCAGGTCACGTACGCCGAGCTCGCCCGCCGCGCGGCCGCGGTGCGCGATCAGCTCGGTCGCGCGGGTGTCGTGGCCGGCGATCCGGTCGCGATCGTCTCGTCGGGTCGCGCGCACGACGAGGGCGTGGCCCTGGCCGGCCTCCTGACGCTCGGCGCGGTCGCTGTGCCGCTCGACGCGACCGCGCCGCCCGCGCGGCTCGCGCGGATCGCGAAGGCCCGCGGCTGCAGGGCGATCGTGATCGACGAGGGCGCGGGATCCCTCGCGGACGCGATGACCGATCCCCTCGAGGGCGCCGAGCTGCCGCGCGTGGTGCTCGACGCGCAGGGGCACGTGGTCGGCGGCCCCTCGCCGCGCCCTGCGGCGACCGCGCCGGGGCTGCGCGAGGGCTGCTTCGGCAGCATCCTGCACACCTCGGGGAGCACCGGCACGCCCAAGCCCGTGCCGATCGCGTGGGCGGGGCTCGACGCCTTCACGGCGTGGACGTCGTCGCTCGTCGGCCTTGGGCCCGGCGACCGCGTGCTGCGCGTCGCCGAGCTCGTCTTCGACCTCGCGTGGTTCGATCACCTGGCCACGTGGCGCGCCGGCGCGACGCTGCTCACGATGTCGCGCCGCGACCTGTCGGCCGGCCGCGCGCTGCGCGACGCGATCGCCGCGCTCCGGCCCACGGTGATCTACGGCGTGCCGTCGATGTTCATGAAGCTCGTCGCGGCGCTCCCGCCGGGCGAGCCGCTCACGCCCGTGCCGCGGGTCGTCCTCTACGCGGGCGAGGTCTTCCCGCCGCGCGAGCTCGCCGCGTTCGCCGACCGGGTGCCCGGCGCCGACCTCTACAACCTCTACGGCCCCACCGAGACCAACGTCTGCACGTACCACCGCGTGGACCGCGCGGCGCTCGACGGCGCCCGCGAGACGCCGATCGGCCTCGCCTGCCCGTACGCGGCCTGCTCGATCGTCGACGAGGACGGCAGCGGCCGCGTCGTCGAGGGCGCCGGCGTCGGCGAGCTCGTCGTCTCCGGAGTGACGACCCTCGGCGGCGGGCCGTACGCGACGCGCGACCGCGTGGAGCGCGGCGCCGACGGGCTCTTCTACTTCCGCGGTCGCATCGACCGCATGGTCAAGGTGCGCGGTTACCGCGTCGAGCCGGGGGAGGTCGAGGCCGCCCTCGGCGCGCACCCGGCCGTGCGCCAGGCGGCCGTCGTGCCGCACGACGACGCCCGCCTCGGCCGTACGCTGCGCGCCTTCGTCGCCCTGCGCCCCGACGTGCCCGGCGACGAGCGCGCGCTGCGCATGTTCCTCGCCGAGCGGCTGCCGCCCTACATGGTGCCGGACAAGGTCACGAGCCTGCCCGAGCTGCCCGTCACGACGACGGGGAAGGTCGACTACCAGGCGCTGGCGACGCGGTAGCCCTCTGCCGCCGCGGCGCTACCGCCGCGCGTCGGGCGACGAGGCGAGCTCGATCGGGGGCGATCCCGCGCCGCAAACCGGCGCTTGCGCAGGCCGCGCCTCCGCGGCCCGCTCGTTCGTGGTCCAATGCGGCCGACCGCATGTCCACGATCGACCAGCTGCTCTTCGAGATGGTGAACGCCGGGGCCTCGGACCTCTTCCTCTGCGAGGGGAGGCCGCCGGCCTGGCGCATCGACGGCGTCGTGTCCGTGACCCTGCACCCCGCGACGACGCGCGAGGAGCTGTCGGCGTTCATGGCCACGACGCTCCGCCCCGCGCAGCGCGAGGCTTTCGATCGCGACGGCGACATCGACGTCGGCCGGGCGGTGCCGGAGCTCGGCCGCTTCCGCGTGCACTTTCTGCTGCAGCGCGGGGCGCTGGGCGCGGTCGTGCGATCGGTGCCGAGCGGGCAGATGACGTTCGAGGGCCTGCACCTGCCGAAGGCGCTCGCGCGGCTCGCGGAGCTGCCGCGCGGCCTCGTGCTCGTGACGGGCGCGACCGGGTCGGGCAAGTCGACGACGCTCGCGGCGATGGTGCACCACATCAACAGCACGATGTCCAAGCACATCGTCACGCTCGAGGACCCGATCGAGTTCGTGCACGACGACCTCCTGTCGTTGCTCACGCAGCGCGAGATCGGCAGCGACACGCGCGACTTCGACACCGGCCTCCGGCACGTGCTGCGCGAGAGCCCGGACGTCATCCTCATCGGCGAGATGCGCGACGCCGCGACGATGAGCGTGGCCCTCTCGGCCGCGCTCACGGGCCACCTCGTGCTGTCGAGCCTGCACACGAACGACGCCGTGCAGACGCTCCAGCGCATCTTGGCGTACTTCCCCGAGCACATGCAGGGGCCGGTCGCGATGGACCTCTCGCTCTGCCTCGAGGGCATCGTCGCGCAGCGCCTCTTGCCCCGATCGGACGTCGAGGGCGGGCGCATCCCGGTGTGCGAGGTGCTGCTCGGCACGCCGTCGGTGAAGAAGCTCGTGCGCGAGCAGCGCGTCGACGAGCTCGGCGACGTCATGGCGCAGTCCGAGGGGATGGAGACGTTCACGCGCGCGCTCGTGCGCATGTACAAGCGGGGCGTCATCAGCCTCGAGACCGGCGCCGCCTACGCGGGCAGCGCGGACGAGTTCCGCCTCGCCTCGCAGGGCATGGAGCGCGGCGTCGGCGTCATCGCGGACCGCGAGCTCGCGATCGATCCCGGCGAGGTCGACATGCGCACGCTCCTCGAGGTCGCGATGCGCAACGACGCGAGCGACATCCACCTGCTCGCGGGGTCGCCGCCGATCTTCCGCATCCACGGCCTGCTGCGGCCGCTCGACAAGGTCGAGCCGATGACGCCGTCGGTCGTGCGGCGCCTCCTGTTCAGCCTGTTCTCGACGCGCCAGCGCGAGCACTTCGAGCTCGAGCACGAGCTCGACTTCGCCCTCACGGTCACGGGCGGCCACCGCTTCCGCGTCAACGCCCACCAGCAGCGCGGCACGCCCGCCGTCGCGATCCGCCTCATCCCGAGCACGATCCCGGACCTCGAGTCGCTCGGCCTGCCGGCCGCGGTGCGCGACCTGACCATGAAGAGCCAGGGCCTCGTGCTCGTCACGGGCCCGACCGGATCGGGCAAGTCGACGACGCTCGCGGCGCTCATCGACCTCATCAACTCGTTCCGGAACTGCCACATCATCACCATCGAGGACCCGATCGAGTTCGTGCACCAGAACCGCGTCGCGACCATCGAGCAGCGCGAGATCCCCGCCGACTCGAAGAGCTTCGCCTCCGCGCTCAAGTTCATCCTGCGGCAGGACCCGGACGTCATCCTGGTCGGCGAGCTGCGGGACATGGAGACCATCCAGGCGGCGCTCACGGCGGCCGAGACGGGCCACCTCGTCTTCGGCACGCTGCACGCGAACGACGCGCCGGGCACGATCGACCGCATCGTCGACGTCTTCCCGGCCTACCAGCAGCCGCAGATCCGCGTGCAGCTCGCGTCCGAGATCCTGGCCGTGATCGCGCAGCGGCTGCTCCTGCGGGCGGACGAGAGCTCGCGCGTCGCGGCCTTCGAGGTCATGACCGCGACGCCCGCGGTGCGCGCGATGATCCGCGACGACAAGGGCCACCAGCTCCAGAGCGCGATCGAGACCTCGCGCGGCGAGGGGATGGTCACGCTCGACCGCGCGCTCGCCGACCTGGTCCGGGCGCGGACCGTCACGCACGACGAGGCCTCGCGCTTCTGCCGGAGCCCGGCGTCGCTGAAGACAGCCCTGGGGATGTAGTCGACATGCCGCTCCTCCGCGACGCGCTGCGCTGGGTGTTCGGGCGCGTGAGCGCCATCTACTTCCGCGAGATCGAGGCGACCGGCGATGTGCCCGCGAAGCACGTCGGCGGTCGGCTCTTCGTCTCGAACCACTTCAACGCGCTCGTCGACCCGATCCTCATGATCACCACGACCGCGTGCCCCATCTCGCCGATCGCGAAGAGCACGCTCTGGGACGTGCCCGGCCTGCGCTGGCTGCTCGACGCGGCCGGCGCCGTGCCGATCGTGCGGCGCCGCGACGCGCCCGACAAGAGCGTCGAAACGAACGAGGCCGTGTTCGATCGCGTCGCCGACTGGCTCGCCGGGCGCGGCAACATCCTCATCTTCCCCGAGGGCACGAGCCACAGCTTCCCCAAGCTGCTCGAGCTGAAGACCGGCCCGGCGCGCATGATCGCCCGCGCCAGGGAGCGCGGCGCGCGCGGGCTCACGTTCCAGGCCGTGGGGCTCGAGTTCGACGCGAAGGACGAGTTTCGGTCGCGCGCGCTGCTCGTCTACGGGCCCGTGCGCGAGGTCGACGCGATCGGGCTCGACGGCGACGGGCTCGTGGCGGCCGTCACCGACCAGATCCGCGAGGACCTCACCGACGCGCTCGTCGAGGGGCCGACGCACGAGGAGCGCCTGCTCATCGCGCGCGTCGCCGAGATGGTCGCGAACGACGGCGGCGACGGCACGCTCGCGGGCTGGAGCGACGTCGGCCGGCGCGTCGAGGCCGCGCACGAGGCGCTCGCGGCCGCCGACGGAGGGTCGCTCATCCACCTCGCGAACGCGGTCGATCGCTACTACGTCCTGCTCGGCCAGGAGGGCCTCACGGACGCCGACGTCGCGCGCGCCGACCCGGACCGGACCGCGCGCGCGATCGCCGGCAAGGCGGCGCGGCGCACGCTGCTCGCGGCGTTCATTCCGCTCGCGGTGATCGGCATGGCGCTCTACTGGTTGCCCTACCAGCTCCCGCGGCTCGTCGCGTCACGCGCGCGCGAGGCCGACATGATCTCGACCGTGAAGCTCGGGACGGGGCTCGCGGTCTTCCCGCTGTGGTCGGTCGGCCTGGTCGTCGGAACGTTCGCGCTCGTCCCCGCCGAGGTCGCGGCCGTCGTCGCGGTCCTCGTCCTCGCGTCGCCGTTCGCGGCGCTCGCCTGGCTCGACGTCTCGCCTCGGCTGCGGCGGCGTCTGCGCCTTGCCAGCCGCGGGGCGCGCGTGGCTGCCCTGCGCGAGGCCCGCGGTCGCGCGATGGTGCTCGTCGGGGGAGCGCGCGCGCGCCTCGGGGTCTAGGCTGGTCGCGATGACGACCGCGCGCGCCCCGGAGCTCACGGTCTACGACGAGCCGCACGGGTGCCACTACCTGCCCGACCGCACGGCTCGCCTGCCGCTGCGTTTCCCGATCCGCCGGCTCGCGCCGGCCGAGCTCGACCAGTCCTTCGCGGAGGGCGACCGCCGTCAGGGGGCGCTGCTCTACCGCGCTCAGTGCCCGGGCTGCGTCGCGTGCGAGCCGATCCGCGTCGACATCGAGGCGTTCCGCGAGAGCAAGACCCACAAGCGCGTGATCGCCGCGGGCGCGCGCGCCTTCGACGTGACCGTCGAGCGGCCGGCCTACGCGGACGACAAGCTCGCGGTCTACGAGCTGCACAAGCGCGGCCGGGGCCTCGACACGGGCGACTCGGCGCTCGACGCGCGCGGCTACCGGTCGTTTCTCGTCGACACGTGCTGTGACACCGTCGAGATCACGCTGCGCGACCGGGCGACGGGACGGCTCGTCGCGGTGGCGCTCGCGGACCGCGGCGCGACCTCGCTCTCCGCGGTCTACTGCCACTGGGATCCTGCGTATTCGCGGCTGAGCCCGGGCGCGTTCGCGATCCTGCGCGAGGTCGCGCTCTGTCGCCGGTGGGGGCTACGGTGGCTCTACCTAGGCCTCTACGTCGAGGGCAACGCGCACATGGCCTACAAGGCGCGCTGGTTCCCCCACGAGCGGCTCATCGCCGGGGAGTGGCGCCGCTTCGAGGGTTGAAGGTCCGCCGAGAAGTACCGAGGGTATCAACCACAGAGGCACAGAGGGCACAAAGGGCACAGAGGACTTCTGCGTCGGCGTTCACGGCCCTCGGGTCGATTGTTTGGAAACTGGGCGATTGCGAGGTGTCGGCGCGACAAGAGGCCTCGTGAAGCGGGGGAGGGTGATACCCTATCACGAGGAGCGCGGCCGGCTGCGTCGCGCGTGCGCGCCGCCGCGCCCACGCGCGACGGCGCGCCGGGGCGAGAATCAGCCGATGACCTTCGTCGGCATCGGGCCCGGCGGCGGCTTGTTCACGTCCATGCCGTGCATCGCCTCGAGGAAGCCGACGAACTCACGGTCGAACGCGTTCGTCGACTTCGCGAGCGTCGGCATGAGGTGTGGCGCGCCCGGGCCCTCGTGGATGGCGCAGATCACGGTGCCGGCGGGCGTCTCACAGATCCACGCCTCGTGCTTCGTCAGGCCGTTGCGCTTGTTGAAGTCGTCGAGCTCCGCCTTGCGCGGACCGGTCATCGACGCTGCCCAGTCCCGCCACGCGCCCACCTTGTCCGCCGCGAGCGGCGCCAGAATCACTCCCATGTCGAACCTCCGTGCTCGGTCGTCCTGCGTGAGCCTCGACTCGGAAGTGAGCCGAGTTACCAAGCGGACCATCTCTCCCGAGGTAGGGTCAATGATTCTCTCGTTACGTCGCGTCAATTTGTTGCGCGCGACCCCTCGCGTAAGGCCGCGCCCTGCGGGAGCGGTCGCTACTTCCACATCCCCGTCTCGGCGACGACGACCGGGGTCGACCACTGGGCCGAAGAGGCCCCGAGGGGCCGCCGGGCGCCGGAGCAGGCCTGACGCCGCGCGGCGCTACGGGCCCTCGACCCGCCCGAGCAGCACGCCGCCGTCCGCGGTCACCGCGATGACCATGCCGACGTCGGTGAACATGGACTTCACGGGCGCGGTGAGCTGGGCCGCGTTCTCCCACACGCACGGCCAAGCGCCCGGCGCGCCCGGCGGGGCCGGGCGGCGCGTCCAGAGGTGCCCCGCGGCGCCCGCCCAGCCCGCGCCCGCGGCGTCCACGGACGCGGCCGAGAGGTCGAAGCCGCCCGCGACGACCTCGTTCGTCGCGCGGTCGCCCTCGACCCACACGACGGCGCCGTCGGCGCCCGCGGCGAGGCCGAGCTGCGCGTCGGGCTGGCCGCTCGCCGCGAGGAAGGCGCGCACGGGCGGGGTCGCGATCCGGCGCACCTCCCAGTCGAGCGGCGCGTACACGGCGGCGTACCCCGCGCCGTCGACGCCGCGGCCGGTGACGAGCCAGCGGGTCGCGTCGACGCGCGCCAGCGAGGTCACGATCGCGACGTCGGCGAGCGGCAGCGGCCGGAGCCAGTAGCGCGCGACCATCGCGTAGAGCGTCGGCGGGCGGCCCTCCGCGGTGCCGACGACGACGGCGATGCGATCGAGGTCGCCGCTCATCAGGTCGAAGCGCGCGGCCGGGTCGGTCGACCGCGTGACCTCCTCGACGCCCTGGGTCGTGTACAGCGCGAACGTGCCGCCGTCGCCGCCGACCATCCACGCGCCCGGCGCCACGCGCTGCACGAAGCGGATGCCCTCGGGGAAGGGCAGGCCCGCGAGCGGCACGTCGAGCCAGCTCGTGCCGTTCCAGAACGACAGGCCGCGATCGGTCGCGGCCATGCAGGTGCCGTCGCCGTCCCACGCGACGCCGCGCACCACGCGGTCGGGGCGCGGCAGCTGGAGCGTCGACCACGACCACCGCTCGGCCGGGGCGGCCGGCGGCAGGACCGGGAACGAGTGCCGGCTCGGGCGGGCCTTGCGCGCCTCGAGGCGCAGCCACGGCAGCAGCAGCGTCGCGAGCGCCTCGGCGCTCTGCGGGCGCTCCTCGGGGCGCGCGCTCGTCGCCTGCGCGAGCACGCGGTCGATGCCCCGGCACGCGGCCTCCGACGCGAGCAGCTCCGGGCTCGTGGTCGGGACGTCGCGCACGCTGCGGCGCTCGGGCGCGCGCGGCAGGAGGTACTCGTCCGCGGGGCTCGTCATGCGGAAGTACGGCTCGCCCGTGAGCAGCCCGAAGAACGTCGCGGCGAGCGCGAAGACGTCGGTGTACATGCCGATCTCGGTGTTGTCGGTGCCGAGCAGCTCGGGCGCGGCGTAGCCCGGCGTGCCGACGCGGAAGCCCGCGAGCGTCGCCGCGACGCCCTTGGGGCGCGCGATGCCGAAGTCCGCGAGCTTGAAGATCTCGTCGTCGCCCGAGCCGCAGCAGAGGACGTTGTCGGGCTTGAGATCGCGGTGCACGACGCCGACCTCGTGGACGGCGCCGAGGCCCGCCGCGAGGCACTCGATCGCGCGCGCGGCGCGGCGCGGATCGAAGGCCGCGCCGGTCGTGTCGACGCTGTGCGCGACGCGCTCCGACAGGGTCGTTCCGGACGCGCCGCCGTGCACGTACTCGAGCGCGAGCCACGGCAGCTCGATCGGCCGGTTGGCTCGCGTCGCGGGCAGCGCGCCGGCGTCGACGAGCCGCACGACGAAGGGCGTCGGCGGCACGCGCTCGTTCAGGCGGCCGAGCGCGACGGCCTCCTTGCGCACGAGGAGCGACGCGTGCTCGCCCGACGCGCGCACGACCGAGGGCCGCACGATCTTGATCACCACCGGCGCCTGCCCCTCGGGCGCGTAGCGCGCGGCGAGGAACGCGATGGACATCCCGCCACGGCCGAGCGTGCGGCCGATGCGGTAGCTCACGTCGCCGCGCAGCTGCGAGGGAACGTCGCGCCCCGTGAGGCACGCGAGGTCGTCGTCTTGGGTGGGGATCTGCACGGGGGCCGCGGTGAAGCCTAGCCGACCGGGCGGCCCGAGCGCCCCCGCGGAGGCGCCTTTCGTGCGCGAGTCAGGGCGTGGGGCGGAGGGACACGGCGGTGAGCGTGCTGGGCTTGACGAGGATCTCGGTCCGTCCGAGGACTGCGCCGTTTCCGTCGCGCGAGACGAGGGTCGGCCTGCCGGGCGGGATGTTGAGCGCGAAGCCGACGCCGCTCGCGTCGGTGGCCTTCGCGTCCGCGGAGGGGAGCTGGTTTTCGGCGTAGCCGATGACGGTGCAGCCGTCCGCCGAACCGACGTCGAGCGTGAGGCCCACGCTCTTTCCGTCGCAGTCGCTCATCACGGCCGCGACCGCGCCGCGGCTCGGGTCGATCGTCGTGCCGTAGATGATAGACAGCAGATTGAGCGAGTTCGGCGTCGCGACGCCCGTGAAAAACTCCGCGTCCATCGTCACCGGCGGCGAAGGGAAGAGCAGCTCCGGTACGACGTTGTCGCCGGTGATCATCGCGTAGCCGTCGAAGCCGTCGGTGCCCGAGGGCACGGTCACGGAGACCTTGCCCGCCGCGTCCGTCGTCTCGGTGGCGAGGGGGGCCCCGCAGTCCCCGTCGTCGCGCGCGCAGGCCTTCACGGTGAGGCCCTTCAGCGGCGCCTGGGTGGTCAGGTCGCTGACCGTGAGCGACAGCGTGATCGTGGGCTGGGCGGGCTTCACCGGGCTCACCCCGCAGCTCGGCTCGCCGCTCACGTCGGGGTGGCCCGGATCGCAGACCATGGCCGCGCCTCCGGCGCCTCCCGCGCCTCCCTCGCCCGCGGCGCCGCCCTGGCCCGCGCCGCCCGAGCTCGCGCCGCCCCATCCGGTCGCGCCGCCGGCCCCGGTCGAGGTCGTCGTGGTGCCGCCGCCCGTGGAGGCCGGCGCGCTCGACGAGGACGTGCACGCGGCGGGCGCGGCGATCACGGCGGCGAGGAGGGCGGCGAGCGCGAAGGGGGCGAGGGAGCGACGGAACATGGATCTCCTGGGCCGGCGCCGAGGCGCGACCGAGCGACCTCGATACCGGGCGGCGCGCGTGCGCGTCAACCCGCGCCGCACCGAAATGCCCCGCGCGCGAGGGCGCCGCGCGCCCCGTGGGCTGGTACGATGGGCGTCATGGACGCAGCCGAGTCGCGCGCTTGTCTCCGCATCCTGCTCGCCGTCGCTCGCGCCGACGGCAAGGTCGACACCGACGAGGCGCGGGCCGTCGAGGTGCTCGCGCAGCACGCATTCGGCGCCGAGGCGCCCCACAAGGCCGAGGTCTTCGACCTCGAGGCGGAGATCGCCGCGGTGCGATCGCCCGCCGCGCGGCACACGACCTTCGAGGCGGCGCTCGCGATCGCGGAGCTCGACGGCAAGTGCACGCCCGACGAGCACCGGCTCCTCGGGCGCCTGCAGCACGCGTTCGGCTTCGACGCGGACCACGAGCTCGACGCCGACGAGGGGAAGTGGGTGAACGCCCTGAAGAAGCCCCGCAAGGCGCTCGAGAAGGCGACGGCCGACTTCCTGCACGCGGTGTCGGCGGCTCAGGACCAGGGCGACCTCACCGAGCCCCAGTACGAGAAGCTCGTCGCGGACCTGCGCGCGCGGCGGACGGCCCTGCTCGAGCAGGCGCTCGCCGCCGTCGCGGACGCCTGACCGGTCGGTCAACCGCTGAAGTACGCCCGCGTGTACGGGTGCACGCTCGGATCGGCGAGGAGCTCTTCGCGGAACGCGAGGCGGTAGTCGCCGTGCTGGTCGGGCGGCAGCGCGGCGAGGTCGATCTCCCCGGGCGGCAGGCGGTACGCGAGGACGAGGTAGTGGGTCGAGACGCGCTCGCCGGCGAAGCCGTCCTCGTAGAGGTGCTCGTAGACGCCCTGGAATTCGGCCTCCGCGCGCGGCACGGCGCGGCCGATCTCGCCGGCCGTGAGGCGCAGGAACGCGGCGTCGAGGCGCTCGTCCTTGAGGACGCGGCCCCCCGGCACGAACCACGAGCCCTGCGCGGGGCGGTTCCTCCGGCGGCCGAGGAGCACGCGGCCGGCGAGGTCGGTGAGGATCAGGTCGATCGAGACGAGCGGCGCGTGCTCGACGACGAGGGCGAAGGTCGCCGGGGCGAGGGGGGCGGGCATGGCGGGCATCGTAGTTCGATCGAGGGGCCGCGGACCTCGCGAAGCCCGTGCGCGCCCCGCCCGTTCCCGTGCTAGCTCTGGCTTCGATGGGCGAGGCGCGACGAAACGGCTGCACGTGCCCCGAAGGCTTGCGAGGCCTCGGTGATCCCGATCGGCTCCGGCGCTGCCACGACGCCGCCAGCGACGTCTCGCGCGCGTCGCGCCCACCCCCGTCGGCGGAGCAGGAGGCCGCGGCCAGCGCGCTGTTCGGCTTCCTCGGAGCGGCGTTCCTGGTCGCCGCCGCGGACGGCTGCGTGAGCGAGAGCGAGGTGCGGCAGTTCGCCGACGTGCTCGGTGTGCTGAGCGGCGGTGTGCTCACGCAGCCGACGGTCGAAGACGCCACCGACGACTGGGCCGCGCTGCTCGCCGAGGACGGCTACGAGACCTCGCTCGCGGGCCTCGGCGAGGTGCTCGTCGGCGAGGATCGCCGCCTCGCCTACGAGATCGCGTGCGGCGTCGCGTTCGCCGACGGCAGCCTGTCGCACGAGGAGGACGCGGTGCTCGCGGATCTCGCGCGCGCGCTGTCGATCCACGAGGCCGACGCCGCCTCGATCCGCGGCGACGTCGAGCGCGTCGCCGCGGCCTCGTAGCGCTCCCCGCTAGGGGCAGCCCGGCGTCGCCGGCGCGAACTGGCACGGCACGCAGATGTGGTTCTTGTCCGGGCAGTCGCCCGAGCCGAGGTACGCCGGCAGGTTCGGCACGCACTTGCTGACGCACGCGCCGCCGCCCGGCGTCGTGCACGTCGCGATCGGCACGCCCGTCACCGGGATGTACTCGTCCGGCACGCAGAGGAAGTCGACCTGACACGTGGCCTTCTGCAGGCCGGCCTGCTGCGCGACGGGCACCTTGGACGTCGGCAGGCACGTGGCCTGGCCCTGGCCGAGGTACGGGCAGCACTTCTCGAACACGAAGGCCGGCTTGGCGGGCGCGTCGCACGCGGACGACGAGCACGCGCCGGTCGACGCGCCGGTGACGGGGTCGAAGCACGGCACGCAGAGCTCGCCCGCTTCGCAGGCGTCCTTCACGAGGTCGGCGGCCTTGTCGGCGACGCTCTTGAGGCACGACGAGAGGCAGCGCCCCTCGGCGTCGGGGAAGCCGGGCAGCGGCGCGCACGACTTCGGGATCAGGTTGCCGGCCGACTTGATGACCGCGTCGGGCAGGCAATAGCCGCCGGGGCAGATCGCGAGCGACGCCTGCTGCGCTTCGGGCACGGCGTAGAAGGGCACGCAGTGCGCGCCGCCGCAGGCCGGGCTGCACGCGGGCAGCTTCGACGGGTCGATGACCGGCGGGCCGTCCCAGGGGCACGTGAGCAGCGTCGGCGCCTTGGTGGGTTTGTCACAGGCGGTGTCGCACGCGCCCGTCGGCAGCTTCGGGTTCTCGGCGGTCGGGTTGAAGCACGGCGCGCAGCGCTCGTTCGCGGCGCAGGTCGACTGCGGCAGCACGCTCGCCTGACCCGCGATGCTCGGCAGGCACGTCGAGACGCAGCGGCCCTCGGCGCCCGCCACCGAGGCGCACGTCGCGGGCACGGCGAACCCGGCGCCGGCCGTGAGGTTGTCGGGCAGGCAGAAGCCGCCGGGGCAGTTGGCGAGGAGTCCCTCCTGCGCGTCGGGCACGAGCGCCTCGGGCACGCAGTGCGCGCCGCCGCACGAGGGGCTGCACGCCGGGAACTTCTTCGGGTCGACGAGCGCGGGGCCTTCGTACGGGCACTCGAGGACGACGGGCGGCTTCGTCGGCCCGGGGTCGCAGGACTGCGTGCACGCGCCGGTCAGCTTGCCGGTCGTCGGGTCCGTGCAGGGGACGCAGAGCTCCTCCTTGTCGCAGACGTCGCGCGGCAGGAGGTCCTTCTTGTCGGCGACGAGCGGCAGGCACTTCGACAGGCAGCGCCCCTCGGCTTTCGCGATCGACGCGCAGGTCTTCGGGATGAAGTTGCCGCCGCTCTCGATGGCCGGGTCGGGCGTGCAGAAGCCGGCGCCGCCCTTGGGCGTCAGGCAGGTCGCGAGCTGGCCCTCCTGGTCGTCGGGCACGAGCGCCTTCGGGACGCAGTGCGCGCCGCCGCACGCGGGCGCGCACGCGCCGAACGTCGCCGGGTCGACGACCGCCGGGCCCTCGTGCGGGCACGTCGGTGCGCTCCCGCCCGCGCCCCCGGTGCCCGCCCCGCCGCCCGCGCCGCCCGCGCCGCCCGCGCAGATCGTGGGCAGCTCGCACGCGCCGGTCGACTGGCTCGTCAGCGGGTTGATGCAAGGGACGCAGACCTCGCCCGATCCGCACGCGCCCTGCGCGAGCAGGCCGACGTTCGGGTCGTTGGCGATCTTCTCGATGCAGAGCGAGAAGCACGCGCCGTCCTTGCCGTCGAAGGACGTGCACTTCTGCGCGGCGAAATCGCTGCCTTTCGTGATCATCGTGTCGGGCACGCAGAGCCCCGAGGCGTTGCCGGTCGACGCGCACGCCGCCAGGCCGTCCGCGATCGCCGCGGGCACGTCGGCCGACGCGACGCAGTGGGCCGCGCCCTTGTCGCAGCAGCTCGGCAGGCCCTTCGCGGCGGGGTCGTAGCCGGCCACGGGCTGGCAGCCCGAGCCGCCGCCGCCGCCCGCGCCGCCCGAGCCCGTCCCGCTGCCGCCCGAGCCGTCGATCGGCTTCGACGCGCCGGCCTCGTCCGCCGACGGGCTGCAGCCACCTGCCGCCGCCGCGAACGCCGAGAGCACCGCCGTCGCCGTGAGCACCACCCTGCCGAGCTTGTTCATCGGGGTGAGCGTCCGTCCTAGCGGGGTCGAGCGTCAAGAAGCGAGCGCTTCGATCGGCTCGGACCGACCCGTCCGCGGCGCCCGGCAGGGCTCGCCCTCCGCCCCGCCCGATCCCGAGCGGCCTCTCGGGGCGCCTACGCCGGGCCGCGAGCGACGATGGCCGAGAGCAGCCGGCCGCTGCGCGCGCCGTCGCGGCGGACCGAGTGGAAGCGCCGCGGATCGCACACGGTGCAGCCGCGCACGTCGTCGATCGCGGACGGCGCCAGGCCGGCGGCCTCGAGCTGTGCGCGCAGGGCGAGGCGGAGGTCGACGTGCGCCGCGCCGGTCGTTGCGGCGCGATCGTGCCAGCTGACCGCGCGGTCACCGGCCGGGCTCGCAGCCGCGATCGCGTGGGCGACGTCGGCGCCGACCTCGAAGCAGCAGCGCTCGATGTGCGGCCCGATCGCCGCGACGAGGTCGGGCGCCTCGCCCGCGATCGCCGCGATCGCCGCGATCGCCGCGATCCCCGCGAGGACCGCGCCGTTCTCCACGCCGCGCCAGCCGGCGTGCACCGCCGCGACCGCGCCGCTGCGCCGGTCGGCGATCAGGACCGGGACGCAGTCCGCGGTGCGCACCGCGCAGGCGACGCCGCGCGTGCCCGAGGCCGTCGCGTCGCCCTGCGCGATCAGGACCTCGGCCGGGTCCTCGTCGCCGCGCAGCACGCGCACGACGCGGCCGTGCACCTGCGAGAGGAAATAGAGCCGGGCCGCCGGCACGCCGATCGCCGCGGCCATCCGGGCGAGGTTCTCGCGCACGTTCTCGGGCGAATCCGGCACGGCGGCCGTCGCCGCCGCGTTGAGCGGCCCGTACGGCAGCGGGCTGACCCCGCCCTCGCGCGTGAAGAAGCCGTGGGCGTGCCCGGCGGCGTGGAGGAGCGCGCTCGTCATGGGAACTGGCGCCCCGGAGCCGGCTCCACCTTCCCGGGGCCCGATCCCGGCCGGTTTCGTCGCTTCGTCGTCGTTCATGGAAGTTCTGCCGCGCCCGAGGCTGCGCGTGGTATTTAGCAGCTTCCTCATGGCCGCGGCTTCAAGCGATCCGAACATCGGCCGGGAGCTCCTCGGCGGGCAGTTTCAGATCCTGCAGAAGATCGGCTCTGGCGGCATGGGCGCCGTCTACAAGGCGTCCCAGCCGGCCATGAGCCGGATGGTGGCGGTGAAGATCCTTCACCCCAAGCTCGCCAACCGGAAGGATCTCGTCTCGCGCTTCCGCCGCGAGGCGCGGGCGATGAGCCACCTCACCCACCCGAACACGGTGAAGGTGTTGCTCTACGGCGAGCTCGACGACGGCTCGCTCTACATCGTGATGGAGTACCTGGAGGGCAAGAACCTCAACCAGGCCGTCCGTCGCGAGGGGCCCCTGCCGGTCGAGCGGGCCGTACCGGTGCTCATCCAGGTCTGCGGCGCGCTGCAGGAGGCGCACCTGCAGGGCATCGTGCACCGCGACCTGAAGCCCGAGAACATCTTCATCTCGACCAACGGCGGGCTGAAGGACTACGCGAAGGTCCTCGATTTCGGCCTCGCGAAGGTCACCGAGCGCGAGCTCCGCCCGGGCTCGATCATGCTCACCCAGGAGGGCATGGTCTTCGGCACGCCCGAGTTCATGTCGCCCGAGCAGGCGCAGGGCAAGACGCTCGACGCGCGCAGCGACATCTACTCGCTCGCGGTCATCCTCTACGAGGTGCTCACCGGCAAGCTGCCCTTCGAGGCGCGCACGCCGATGGAGCACATCCAGTTCCACGTCACGAAGCCCCCGATCCCGCTCGACGACCGCGTCCCCGGCAAGAAGTTCCCGGTGGGCCTCGGCGACGTCATCGCCAAGGCGCTCGCCAAGAAGCCCGAGGACCGGTACGCCTCCGCGGCCGACTTCGCCGAGGCGCTGAAGCCCTTCGGCGGCGGCAAGGGCAAGGGCTACACGGTGATGATGCCGCGCAGCGCGTCGGGCGTCGTCGCGCAGGCCGACGCGCAGGCCGCGGCGGCCCGGGTGGCGGAGGCGCAGCACGAGGAGCTCTTGCAGCGCCAGCAGCTCGTCGTCGCCGCGCAGGCCGCGGCCACGCGGCCGCCGGGGCAGCAGGCTCCCACGGGCGGCGCTGGCGCCGACCTCGCCGCCACCAAGGTCTCCGGCTCGTTCAGCCGACCCACGGCGCGGCGGCCGAGCTTGCTGCTGCTGGTCGGGATCGCGATCGGGTGCCTCGTCGCGGGGATCGTGCTCACGGTCCTCGCGATGAAGCTATTTCGCTAGCTCGACCCGGCGCGGCCGGCGGAGGCGCGCCGTTCAGCCGAAACCCCAGGGCCGGACGGAGCTCGACGCCCCGCGGAACGCGTCCGAGAACGTGTGGTGCTCGGCGTGCTGTGCGCACCACAGCTCCGCGCCTTCGGTCGCGGCGCGCCGGGCCGCGCAGGCCTCGCACACCGGCTCGACGTCGTCGCCCATCTCGCCCGTGCCCGTGGCGTGAGCGATCGGCTTGACGACCATCACCGGGCAGGGCGCCGTGCGTACGAGCCGCTCGGCCACCGACCCGGCGATCGCGCGCGCGACGCCGCGGCGCCCGTGGGTGCCGACGACGACGAGGCCGACCTCGAGCGCGCGCGCGATCCGGGCGATCGCGGAGGCGGCCGTGCCCGCGCCTCGCGTCTCGTGGACGCTCACGTTCACCTTGGGCATCGCCCCGTGCTCCATCCGGTAGGCCTCGAGCGCGGCGTGGACGTGCCCGCGCAGCCGGTCGATGTCGACCCCCGCGCGGTCGAGGCTGCGCCGCGAGACCGGCGTGCCCTCGAGCCCCCCGACGTGCACCGCGTGGACCTCCGTGTCGCCGGAGGCGGCGGCCATCGCCAGCGCCGTGTAGAGCGCGCGATCTCCGGCCTCCTCGAAGTCGACCCCGACCAGGATCCTGCGAGGCTTCGCGCTCGTCATGACACCGCCCTCCTCCGCTCATGAAAACGTGATGTCGGTGCGGCGGAGCGCAAGGGGGCAAATCTCCTACCCTGCTTGGCGGAGGGGGCCCGGCCATGACACAACCTCCGCCGCCATGAGGGAAGGCCGCCGCTCCGCCGCGCGTTCGAGGGCCACGGCATGGTGGCCATGGCGGAGGGAGTCCGCGTGATGTCCGGGGATCCGACCGTCCCCGCGGTCGCTCCGGTCGCCGATCGCGGCGCATCCAGGGCGCCCCGCGGCCGCCTCCGGCGCGTGATCGTCTGGATTCGCCGGCTTTTGGTCCTCGGGTTGTTGATGGCCGTCGTCGCCGTCGCGGCCGTGGCGCTCGCGCTCGACCACTACGGGCGCGACCTGCCCTCGACGAAGGAGCTCAAGAGCTGGCACCCGCAGCAGGTGACCCGCGTGCTCGCGCGCGACGGCACGGTGATCGGCGAGATCTACACCGAGCGGCGCACGGTCGTGCCGGTCTCGGCGATCGCGCCGGAGCTGAAGCTCGCCGTGCTCGCCGCCGAGGACGCGAGCTTCTACGAGCACAAAGGCCTCGATTACCTGGGCATCGCGCGCGCCGTCGTCGTCAACCTGCGAGGCGGCAAGCGCCAGGGCGCGAGCACGATCACCCAGCAGGTCGTGAAGAACGTGCTGCTCACCCCCGAGCGCACGCTCGAGCGCAAGGTGAAGGAGCTCATCCTCGCCCGGCGGATCGAGCAGGAGCTCACGAAGGACGAGATCCTCGACCTCTACCTGAACCAGATCTACTTCGGTCACGGCCGGTACGGCGTCGAGGAGGCCGCGCGTTACTACTTCGCCAAGAGCGTGCGCGACGTGAAGCTCGGCGAGGCGGCGGTCCTCGCCGGCATCGTGAAGGGGCCGAGCCTCTACTCGCCGCGGGTCGATCTCGCGCGCGCGACCGAGCGGCGCGCGTTCGTGCTCGACCAGATGGCCGCCAAGGGCTTCGCGCCGCGGGCGGCGGTCGACGCGGCGAAGCGTGCGCCCATTGCGCTGTCGAGCGACGCCGAGGCGCAGAGCGAGCTGGCCCCGGAGGTCGTCGCCGAGGCGCAGCGCGTGCTCAAGCAGCTCGTCGGCGCGGAGGCCGACCGAGGCGGCTACACGGTGACGACGACGATCGACCCCGCGCTCGAGGCCGCCGCGCGCGCGGCCGTGCGCAGGAACCTCGACGAGTACGCGCGGCGGCACAAGCTGCTCGCGCCGCTCGCGAAGGCGAAGCGCGAGCCGCAGCCGCCCGCCGGGCCGATCAAGGGGCGCCGCACCGCGCTCGGGGTCGTGACCGGGTCGGACGACGCCAAGGGCACGCTCGCGGTGCGGGTCGGGTCGGTCGACGGCACGGTGATCGTGCGCGAGGCCGCGCGGTACAACCCGAAGGGCCTGCCGCCGAGCGAGTTCGCCGACCTCGGCAAGGTCGTGCGCGTGACCGTGCCGTCCGAGGACCCGCACGCCGACAAGCCTCACCTCCGGCTCGAGCTCGGGCCCGAGGGCGCCCTCGTCGCGATCGACGTGCGCACGCGCCAGATCCTCGCGCTCGTCGGCAACTACGAGGCCGTGCCGGGCGGGCTCGACCGCGCGACGGCGGCGCATCGCCAGCCCGGGTCGACGTTCAAGGCGTTCGTCTACGGGTACGCGATCCACGCGCGCGCGATGACGGCCGCGTCGATCCTCGAGACCAGCCCCGGCGCGCTCACGGGCTACCGGCCGGACAACTACGACGAGAGCGAGGGGCGATCGCCCAAGCGCCTGCGCGAGGCGCTCGCGCACAGCGTGAACGTCGCGGCGGCGTGGACGCTCCAGAAGGTCGGCGCGCCGAACGTCGTCGCGTGGGCGCACAGCCTCGGCATCGAGTCGAAGCTCGGCGCCGATCTGTCGCTCGCGCTCGGCGCCTACGAGGTCACTCCGCGCGAGATGGCCGCGGCGTACGCCACGCTGGCGGCCGGCGGCGTGTACGAGCCGCCGGTGCTCGTGACGAAGATCGTGGGGCCGAATGGCGTCGAGGTGCCGCTCGCGCCGCGCGCGCCCGCGCGCCGGGTGATGGAGGAGGCCGAGGCCTTCGTCGTGACGGACCTGCTCTCGTCGGTCGTGAAGGTCGGCACGGCGACCAAGGCGCGCTCGCTCGGTCGGCCGATCGCGGGCAAGACGGGCACCTCGAATCAGTCGAAGGACGCCTGGTTCGTGGGGTACTCGACCGACCTCGCGTGTGCGGTCTGGACGGGCTACGACGACCCGATGCCTCTCGGCGCGGGCGAGGCCGGTGCGAGCGCGGCATTGCCCGCCTTCATCGACTTCATGCGCGAGGCGCACAAGGGCCGTCCGGTCACGGACTTCGCGGTCCCCGCGGGCGTCGTGCGCGTCAAGATCGACCCGGAGAGCGGGCTGCGCGCGCTGCCCGACCAGGAGAACGCGATCGACGAGGTCTTCCTCGCGGGCACCGAGCCCACCGAGGCGGTCAGTCCGGACGCAGGGGCGCCCGAGGGCAGGGACGCGACTGCCATGGACGCGGGGGCGGCGGCCCTCGTCGACGCGGGCGCGCCGACCGACGCGCGCGACGGCGGCGACTCGGTGGGTGACCCGCCGCCGATCGTGCCGGCGGAGCTGCCCAAGGGCGCACCGCCGCCGCCGTTCTGACGTCGCCCTCGGGCGTCGGGCGCGTGGTCCGCGCCGCACGCGCGGCGTCCTCGGGTTGACGGCCGCCCTGCGTTGCGACGACGCTCGCGCGCGATGGCCGCCACCTGCCCCGCGCCCCCCTGGTTTCTCGCTTCCGCCCTCGTCTGCGTCGCGTGCTCGGGGGGGACCCCGGCGGACGCGGGGCCGGTCGGCGACGCGAGCAGCCCGCTTTGCCCCGGGGACTCGGGCGAGGGCGCGATCTCGACCGCCCTCGTCGCTCGGCTCCCCCCGGCCGACTACGTCGCTCAGGGCAACAGGTACTTCGACGCGATCGACGTCACCGCGCCGGCGACCAGCGTCCCGACCTACTCGGAGCTCGTCGTGCGCTGGGAGTGGCCTCCGTGGCTCAAGCTCACCGGCTACACGCGCGATCAGCTGGTCGACACCGACAAGGTCGTGAAGAGCAAGGCCCCCGCCGCCGTCACCCCGCGCGACTGCCGGTTCTTCGCCGTGCAGCCGTTCGCGCGGTGTCGCGTGTCGTTTCAGTACCAGGAGATGGGCAATGGCAAGCCGTGCCCCATCTACGAGGAGTTCACCTTCGACGACCTGGGCGAGATCACCTTCGTCGAGGCCTGGTCCGACCTCCCCGGCCAGCTGCCGAGCGCCGACCCGTCGGACCTTTGGGCCGAAGGCGCGAGCGTGCACCGCCTCTCGACCAGGGTCCCCGGGCTGGGCACCGCGACCGGGCGAATCGACCTGGCGGGCGCCTGCATGACGAAGGCGGCCGCGGCCGACGTGGACGTCGCCGATTTCGTCCTGCGGGCGGGCGACTTCTGGAAGTACTGGTTCGCGGAGAGCGCAGCGGGGGGAAAGGACTACTTCGCGCGCGGCTGCGGCTGGTGAGGCGTCGCGGGGCGTAGCCTACGGCGCAGCCTCACGCCCTCGAACCAGGGCGCGCGCGTCGTCCGACGGGGGCGCCGACGGGCGGCTCCGCCGCGCTTGGAGGGCCGTCAGGGGTGCGGTGAGAACAGCGCGCGGCGCGCGACGAGCTCCTCGAGGACGTCTACCGCCGCGGTGCGGTCGAGGCCGAGGTCGACGAGCTCGCTCACGACCGCGCGGCCGCGGAAGGGGAGGGTCTGGTCGCGCAGCAGGAGCGCCGCCATGCCGAGCGGGCCGGCGAGCACCGTCGACGCGCTCGCGCCCTCGCGCAGCGAGACGCTCTCCGTCCGCTGCGCGCCGTGCAGGTTCCTCGTGCGGACCTCGATCGAGACCTCGGGGCTGACGGCGAGGACGGCGTCCTCGAGGTCCTCGCGCTCGAGCGGCGGGCGCGGCCCGTTGCCGGCGTGGCCGAGCACGAGCTCGAAGCGCGGGCGCCAGGCGAGCTGCTCGACGACGCGGTGCTGCGCGCGCGCGGGCAGCGCTCGCACCTGGTCGGCCAGCGGGCCGGCGCCGATCACGGTCGTGACGTCCCAGTCGCCCGGCGAGCACCAGCCGAGGACGCCCAGCCCGGCGCCCTCGGCGAGCGCGAAGACCTCGTCGAGGTCGTAGCTCACCTCGTTGACGTTGAGGTACCGGTCGACGAACTCGACGTCGTTCACGGTCGTCGCGTCGGCCCACGGCCCGGCGCGCAGGGCGTCGGCGCCCTCCGAGGCCGCGAGCGCGCGGCCGACGGCGAGGCGATCGCGGAGCGGCAGGGTGCGCGGGGCGATCGCGTCGATCGCGCGCACGAGCCGGTAGAGGGGCTCACGCCCGTGGCGGGCGTACACCATGAGCACGAGCGCGCCGTGCGGCGCGAGGACGCCGCGGAGCAGCTCGAGGCCCCGCGCGGGGCTCGAGAGGTGGTGCAGCACGCCCGAGGAGTAGACGACGTCGAAGCCGCCCTCGGGGACCTCGAGCCCTTCGAGCGTCATGAGATCGACCTCGGCGAACTGGACGTTCCCGAGGCCCCGTCGCGCCGCCTCCGCGCGCGCCTCCTCGATCGCCACCCGGTTCATGTCGACGGCGGTGAACTGGACGTCCGGCTGCAGCGTCGCGAGCCCGAGCACGCCGACGCCGCGTCCGCAGCCGGCGTCGAGCGCGCGGAGCGGGCGCCCGGCGGGCGGGGCGATCCGCCCGCGGCCGAGCAGGAGCCGCACGTCGGACGCGACGCGCACCATCGGCGCCCCTGCGGGGTAGGGGAACTCCTCGTACATGGCGCGCACGGCGCGGGTGACGTCATCCATGGTGCGGTCTCCGGGTCGTCTCGCGGGCCCGTGCGCGGGCCGGTCCGTCAGCCGTCGAGAGCGATCTCGACGAGCTCGAGCTCGTGCTTCTCGTGCGCGAGGAGGCGCCCGATCAGGGTGTCGAGCTCGGCGCGGAAGCGAGCCTCCCCGGCCTCGCCCTTCTCGGCGCGCTCGCGCAGCGACTGCGTCGTGGACAGGAGGAGGAAGTGCTCGTCCACGAGCCCACCGATCTCGACGACGAGCTCGGTCCTGAACGCGGCGATGCTGTCGTAGAACCCGCCGGGGTAGCTCTCGTGCGCGAAGTGCTTTGCCAGCGTCTTGTGCAGCTCCGACAGGAGCCGCTGGGTGTCCTTCGCGGTCGTCGCGTGGTCGTGCAGCGTGTCGAGGAGGCCGCGGACGGCGACGTGCTCGGGCTCGAGCGCGTCCCGAGCCCGGGCGATCGCCACCTTGCCGTCGTCTGCGCTGGTGATCATCGTCCCGTTCCTTCGCCTCGAGGGCCGCGCGGCCCCCGTGCGCCGCAACCCCGACAACTACGGCCGTTCGGCAGCGCGAGCAATGGTGCTGGGCGAGAGGGCGGGCCGGCAGTACTTTTCGGGCCATGGCGCGGCGCACTGCGATCGTGGGCTTCGGGCGCTTCGGGCGTGCCCTCGGGGGGCTGCTCGCCGAGGCCGGGCTTTCGTTCCGGGCCTTCGACCCGGGCGCGGACGTCCCCGCCGACGTGCGCGGCGCGTCGATCGGAGACGTCGTGCGCGGGGCCGCCGTCGTGGTGGTCGCGGTGCCGGTGGCCGAGGTGCGCGCCGCCCTGATCGCGCTGCGCCCGCACCTCGGGCCGCGGCACCTCGTCCTCGACGTCGCCAGCGTGAAGCTCGCCCCCGCCGCCGCGTTGGAGGAGGTGCTCGGCGCGGACGTGCCGTGGATCGCGACGCACCCGCTCTTCGGGCCGACGAGCCTCGCGCTGGGCGAGCGGCCCCTGCGCGTCGTGGTCTGTCCGAACGCGATCCACCCGGCGGCGCTGCGCCGCGCGCGCGCCTTCTACGAGCGCCTCGGCTGCGAGGTCGTCGAGCTCGGGGCCGAGGCGCACGACCGATCGATGGCCGAGACGCACGCGCTCACGTTCTTCGTCGCCAAGGGCCTGCTCGACGTGGGCGCCGGCGAGGGCGCGCCGGCCGCGCCGCCCTCGTTCCAGGCGATCGCGCGCACGATCGACGTCGTGCGGTCGGACGCGGGGCACCTGTTCTCGGCGATCCACCGCGCCAATCCCTTCGCGGGGGCGGCGCGCGCGCGGCTGCTCGACGCGCTCGGATCGCTCGATCGCGCCCTGCGCGAGGACCGTCCGCGCAACGAGCCGCGCGTCGAGGCGCGCGTCGACATCCCGGGCCTCGGCGATCGCGCGCCCGATCTCCGCGAGACGCGCGAGCTCATCGACGAGGTCGACGCCGAGATCCTCGCCCTGCTCGCGCGCCGGGCGCACCTCGCGCGGCGCGCGGCCCGCGCCAAGGCGACGCTCGGCCGCGGCATCGTGGACCGCCGCCGCGAGGCCGAGCTGATCGCGTCGCGTCGCGCGCGCGCCGAGGTCCTTGCGCTCGACCCCGCTGCCATCGAGGACATCTTCCGCGCGGTGCTGCGCTTCTCGCGCCGCGCGCAGGCCGCCGCCCCGCCCGCGCCGCCGCCCCGTCGATCCCGTCCCCGGAAGGCCTGATCTTCGGCGCGATCGGGCGCGCGTCGATTCCGTGATCGCGTGCGCCGCGCCCGGCCATCAAGGGTTCGTAGCCGGCCGGCGTCGCGTCGAACGTGTCGACGAGGGCCGCTTCACCGACCTTGGATCGCGCGCTCCGTCGCGCGGAGGAAGTTCCCCATGCGTACCACGACCCTTCGACTCCTCCAGACCTCGCTCGCTCTCGGTGCCATTGCCCTGCTCACGGGCGCCAACGACCCCGGCTGCGCGAACGTCTCCGCCGACTCCGTGTCGAGCGCCGCCAGCGAGGCCGCGCTCGGTCAGGCCGGCGGCGCGGCGACGAGCAGCGACGCGATCGCCTGTTTGGCAGGGACCCACGTCGAGACGCTGTGCGCGCCGCCCGACGGCAAGGGCGACGGCAAGGGCCCGCCCGGCGAGGGCGGCGCGCCGCCGAAGGGGGAGCCCGGCAAGGGGCCGAAGGCGCACGACTGCCAGGCTGCCTGCGTGCCCGATCCCGTGTGCGGTGATACGCAGAAGGCCGCTTGGATCTGCGGTGGTCCGCCGAAGCACCCGAAGGGCGACAAGGCCGGTCCGCCGCCGAAGGGTGGAGTCGGTGGCGCTGCCGACGGGCAGGGCCCGCCGCCGCCGCCGCCCGGCGCCGGGATGGGCGGCGCGCCCCCCGACGGGGATCACGGCGACGAGGGGCTCAAGGGCGGAGCGGGCGGCGGCGATTGCGAGGGTCACGGCCCGAAGGGCGCGCCGAAGGGCCCGCCGCCGGGCTGCCACGTGGTCTGTGTGGATCCGGCCCCGTGCGCGGACGGCTACGCCGAGGTCGTCGCGTGCGCCGACCCGCCCAGGCCCCCGAAGGGCGACAAGGCCGGTCCGCCGCCGAAGGGCGGAGTCGGCGGTGCCCCCGCCGAGGGCGACAAGCCCCCGCTGCCGGCCGGCTGCGCGCTTGCGTGCATGCCCGCCGCGCCGTGTGCGGACGGGCTCGTCGAGGTCGACGTGTGCGGGCCCCCGCCGCCTCACGGCGAGCACGGCCCCGGCGCTCCGCCCGACGGCGCCGGGGGCGCGCCTCCCGCCCCGCCGCAGGCCGGCGAGGGCGGCGCTCCCCCGGACGGCGGGCCCCCCGGCGCCCCGCCGTGCGTGAAGGTCTGCGCGCCGAAGCCCCCGGCCGTCGACGCCACCCCCGCGAACTGAGCCTCTCCCCGCCGGCCTCCCGCGGTCGACGGGGAGCTTCACGGGATCGCCGGGCGCCGCGGATTGGGCCTCTTGCCAATCGTCCACGGCGGCGCTCGTCGGTCTCTCCGATCTCCCGCTCGCTCCCCCTGCGGCGCCATGGGCCGGCGCAGCTCGACGTGCTACGCCGCCCGCGTGATGCTCCCCGCCCGCCTCCCGCTCGCCGCGATCGGCGCCCTCTCGCTCCTCGCCGCCTGCGCGAGCGCGCCCCCTCCGCCACCCGTGGTCCCGCCGGCCCCGCCCGCTCCCCCGCCGCCTGCGGTCGCCGTCGCGCCCGCCGACGCCGGCGTGGTCGACGCCGCTCCCCCGGCGCCCGAGCCCGCCCCCGCGGCAGCCGGCGGGCCGGTCGCGTGCCCGGCGGAGATGGCCCTCGTCGACGGCGACTACTGCACCGAGCTCGAGCTCACGTGCAAGAAGTCGAGCTACGCGAAGCAGAACAAGAAGATCATCTGTCACGAGTTCGCGTCACCGACGAAGTGCGTCGGGCAGAAGCTCCACCGGCGCTACTGCATCGATCGGTACGAGTACGCGAACAAGGCCGGGGAGAAGCCCGTCGTCATGAACGACTTCCCGCACGCGCAGAGGCTCTGCGCGGCGCAGGGCAAGCGCGTCTGCACGGAGACGGAGTGGACGCAGGCGTGCGAGGGGCCGGAGTACAAGCCCTATCCCTACGGCTACGCGCGCGACCCGGAGAAGTGCCGCGGCGACCGCCCGTACCGGCACCCGAAGAAGCAGGCCAATGGCATGCTCGTCACGCACTCGAAGGACAAGGACAAGGCCGAGGCCGAGATAGCGCGGCTCTACGACGCGGTGCCGAGCGGATCGCAGCCGAATTGCGTGAGCGACTACGGCGTCCACGACCTGCCCGGGAACGCGGACGAGCTCGCGGCGTCGGAGCGCGCGAACCGGACCTACGCCCAGATGAAGATGCCCGACGGGCACGTGGAGGCCCTGCGATCGGCGGACCTCTACGACAACGTGACGACGGGCGGGCCGTGGGTAGGCGGGGTGCGCAACCAGTGCCGTCCGAAGATCTACACCCACAACGAGGGGTTTTCTTATTACTACCTGAGCTTCCGGTGCTGCGCGGAGCCGGACGGCAAGCCGACGGACCCGCGGTCGCCGGGGCAGCTCAAGCGGGGAGAGAAGTGGAGGGAGTGACCCGCTCCGCTGCCTCCTTCCCTTCGCCTGCCGTCCTTGGCGCTCTTGGCGCCCTCCTTGGTCCGCGCCGCGGCGTCCGTCGACGCGTGCTTTGGCCAAGGCCTCGCTCCGCACCGCGGGGCCCGTGAACGCATACCTGCCGCGTCGCGTGGTGTAGCATCCCGCCCCCGATGCTTCCCCGGGCGAACGCCGCGAAGCTCCGGCCCGCGGCGCCGCGGCCGGCCCGTCGCGGCGCCGTGGCCGTCGCGATCGGCGCCCTCGCGATCGGCGCGGCCCCGCTCGGCATCGCCGCAGCCTCGGCCGACGAGCCCCTCGAGCCGATCGTCCTGCGCTACGAAGCCGAGGCGGGTTGCCCCGACGCGGCCGAATTCGGCGGCGAGGTGCGCGGCCGCGCCAGCCGCGCCCGCCTCGCCGATCCGGGCGAGCGCGCGCGCACCTTCACGGTGCGGATCACGCGGGCCGGGCGCACGTTTCGCGGGCACCTCGAGGTGCGCGAGACCGCGGGCGCCTCGAGCGCGCGCGACGTCTCGGGCGCGAGCTGCGCCGAGGTCGCGAGCGCGCTCGCCCTGGTGACGGCCCTCGCGATCGACCCGCAGGCGGCGACCGCCCCGCGCGTCGGGTCGACGTTCGGAGGCGCCGCGTCCTCGGTCGCGACCGCCGATGCCGGGGCCGAGGCCGCGCGCGACGCGTCGCCCGATGCGCCGCCACCGCACGCGCCAGCCGACGCGGCCGCGCCGCCCGACGCTGCCGCCCTCGACCCAGCGCTCGACGCCGCGCTCGACGGTTCGACCCCCGACGCGGTCGCGCCGCCCGAACCCCCGATCCCGCGGCCGGCCTTGCCTCGGGCGCCCCCCGATCCCGGCGATCCCGACCCGTACGCGGGTCGCGCCGTGCGCCTCTTCGTCGGCCTCTCCTACGCGGCGACCACCGGCCTCGCTCGCGAGCTCTCGGGCGCGCCCGGCGCCTTCATCGAGGTCGGCCTGCCCCCGCGCGGCGCGATCGCGCCGACCCTTCGGCTCGCGATCGATCGCGTCTCCGGCGCGTCGCTGGTCGCGCCGGGCGGCTGGCTCGCGCGCTTCGACCGCACGCGGGTAGAGCTCGACGCCTGCGCGGTGCGCCTCCCGATCGGGCCGTTGGATCTCGCGCCGTGCGTCGCCTTCGGCGCGGGCGTCGTGGCCGCCGAGGGCCGCGTCGCGCGCGAGGTCGTGTCGCGCACCCGCCCGTGGGTCGACGCCGAGCTCGGCGCGCGCGCGCGGCTCTGGCTGCTCGACCGCGTCTCGATCGAGGTCGACGGAGGCGTGAGCTTCCCCTTCGTGCGCGACACGTTCGTCTTCGATCCGACGACCACGATCGACCGCACGCCGGCCGCCGCCGCCTTCGTCGCGGGCGCGGCGGCCGTGCGGTTCTACTGACGGTTCAGTGGCTGGCGCCGGTCGCCTTCATGCCGTCTTGCGCGAGCGCGTTGCGCGGCGAGATGGCGAGCACGGTGCGGAACTCCTTGGCCGCGTCGGCGAGCTTGCCGAGCTTCACCTGCGACCAGCCGAGGCCCGCGCGCGCGTCGACGTCGCTCGGATACAGCTCGATCACGCGCTTGTAGGCGGCCTCCGCCTCGCCGAAGCGACCGAGCGAGTACACCGTGAAAGCGAAGCGGATCGTCGCGAGGTAGTTGCCGGGGTCGCGCTTGAGCACCTCGCGCGCGGTCGTCTCCGTGTCGGCCCACCGCCGCAGCGCCATCAGCGGCAGCATCACGCCGACGCGCGCCTCGACGCCGCCCGGCTCGAGCGCGATCGCCTTGTTGTACGGCTCGATCGCGTCCGCGCTGCGCCCTAGCTTGTAGAGCAGCCACCCCTTGCGGAGCTGCGCGACGTACGCGTCCCGCCGCTCCGCCGGCAGCTTGTCGAGGGCCGCGAGGGCCTCGGGGAGCTTGCCGACCGCCTCGCTGTCGTACGACTTCTGGAAGAGATCGGCGTCGCTCTCGGCGCTCGCGACCCGCACCACGCTGCCGCCGAGCGCGGTCACCGTGACCATCAGGAGAATCCACCGCTTCGCGTTCATCGCTGCTCCTTCCGGCGCTCGATCGCGCCGTCGTCACTGCCCGTCGCGGCCGGCATCCGCTCGGCCACCACGGAAACCTCGTTCACGCAGAGCTCGAGCCGCCCCGGCCCGGCTCCCCGCGTCAGCTCGGCGCGCGTCCGCACGAACGCCGCGCCCGCGCGCCCGCGCCGATCGGACTTGCCCGTCACCACCAGCAGGCCGCCCTCGCGCCGCATCCGATAGGCCATCTCCACGCCGTCCTTCGAGCGGAATGGCGCGACCACGTCGGACAGCGCGCGCCACAGCCACGGCCGGAGCCCGCGCGCGGGCAGCGTGTCGCCGAAGACCAGCCCGGCCGTCGCGTCGAAGGGCACGCGCGAGAGCGCCGCCCGCAGGAGGTACAGCACCGAGGCCCGATCGCCGACGACGTCGAGGACGGTGAAGGCGTCGTCGGTCACGGCGTAGAACAGCGTCGCGGGCCGGTCGCGCGACACGAGCACTCGCCGGCCGTAGAGGTCGACCTCGGCGCCGATGCGCTCCTCGGCCCCGCGGGCGCGGAACACCCACTCTTCACCCGGCACGAACGCGAGGTGGGCGCCGATCTCCGGGTCGGACTCCGCATTGCGCAGCTCCTCGCCCTCGACCGGCGTCGCCGATCGCACGAGCCGGGGGCCGCGCGCGTCGCCGGAGGCGACGACCTCGTTCCACGCGCACGGGATGGTCGGGGCGCCGAGCTTGGGGCCGCCCTGGAGCTGGAAGTGCAGGTGCGGCCTCGGCGATCGCCCCGAGCTGCCCGCGAGTCCGAGCGTGTCCCCGCACTTCACCGCCTGGCCCGCCTTCACCTTCACGCCGCGGTGCGCGAGGTGGGCGACGAGCGAGTAGAGCCCCTCGGCGTGGTGGATGATGACGTAGTTGCCCCAGTTGTGCTCGAGGTCCTGCTGGCCAATCGGGTTGTCCGGCTGATTGGCCTCGACCTCGACCACGAGGCCGTCGGCGGCCGCGAGCACGGGCAGGCGCCAGGAGTGGTAGTCCTCGACCGTGAGGCCTTCGCTGCGGTGGAGGCTCCCGTCCGCGTCCTTCACCTCGAAGTCGAAGCCGTGGCGCCAGTCGGCCTTGTGCGTGATCGCGCCGTCGACGCCCTGCGTGCACACCCACGTCCCGCGGAACGGGAGGCGCAGCGCGACCGGGTACATCCAGCCGAAGCGAGCGTGCACCGCGCGGGAATAGGCGAGGTTCTCCTCGGGCGTGCCCGAGATGAAGTCGACGGACTTCGGCCGATCGTCGCGGTCGCGGCGGCGCAGCGCGGCGAGCGTGATCAGCACGGTCGCGTTGAGCGGCAGGATGCCAATCGGGACCGAGAGGCCCGCGAGCGCCGCGGCGCCGCCGATCGCGACGAGCGTCGAGACGCCGGCGCCGAGCAGGCCCACCAGGAACGAGGAGCCCGACGGCACGTACCACACGGCGCCGAGCGCCACGGCCGTGAGCATGCCATTGTAGCCGAGCGTGAGCAAAAGGCCGCCGTCCGGGGCCGCGCCGATGGCGTGCGCGACGCCGGCCGCGAGCGCGAAGGCGGCGGCCGCGAGCACGGTGGAGATGCGGCTGTGGACGACGAGCGCGACGAGCACGATCGCGCCCGCGTCGAGGCGCGGCAGGAAGAAGAGCGCGCCGAGGCTGCGGACGAAGGCGGCGACCGCGGCGGGGAGCGGTGAGGAGGCGAGCGGGTCCAGATCCGGCAGCGAGACGGGCGCGCCGGTGGCGTGGGCCGTCCCCAGCACGAGGGCATGGAGGGCCACGAAGGGCAGCGTGAGCGCGGGCAGATTGGCGACGCCGAGCAGGCTGCGAAGGCCCGCGGTGACGACCACGCTGGCCGCGGCGACGACGACCGTGAGGGCCACCGCCGAGGCGCCGCCCGAAAACGACTGGCTTACACCGAGCCCGAGCAGGAGGGCATTGTAGCCGTAGGCGCCCGCGTCGACCGCCGCGCGCTCGAGGCCTATCGCGCGCGCGAGCACGGTCGACGTGACCACCGCCACGACCCCGAACAGCGCGGCGCGCGGCACGACGGCGGTGGCGAGGAGCAGGAGGAGGCCCACGACCGCCGAGCGGGAGAAGAGGATCTGCGCGTACACGACGAGCAGCCTCTCCACCGCGTCGGCGGCCGCCTCGGCCGCCCGCGCACCTCGCCACCGGGGGGACTTCACCGGAGCCACTCCGGCACTTCCTCGATGCGCGCGAAGTCGTCGAGCACCTCGGCGCGCCGGATGCGCGCGACGCGCCCGTCGGCGCCCACCATCACGACCGCGGGCCGCAGCGTGATGAACTGCTGCCACTGGGTCACGTTGTAGGCGCCCACGTTGCGGAACACGAGGCGGTCACCCGCCGACATCGCGGGAAACTGCATGGTGTCACGCATCACGTCGATGTTCATGCAGAGCGGCCCGTACATGATCGTCGGCTCGAGCAGGCCGCCGAACTCCTGCGCCGGGACGACGTCGTGCTTGTACCAGTACGAGGTGAAGAGCAGGTTCACGCCGGCGTCGATGACGAGCGCCCGCCGCCCGTCGGGGAGGCGCTTGTTCGCCTCGACGGTCGAGATCAGGTATCCGGCGTCGTCGACCAGCGCGCGGCCCGTCTCGAGCACCAGCGTCGGCAGCTCGCGAGCGGGGTAGTCGAGGTCGGCGAGCCCGTCGCAGATCGCGTCGGCGTACCGCGAGAAGGGCGGGCTGGCCTGCTCGCCCGCGAGGTACTGGCTCTTCAGCGTGTTGCGCGACGCGAAGCCGCCCCCGAGGTCGATGAACGAGAGCAGGATCCCGTGGTCCGCCTTGATCTCGTTCGCGAGGGCCGCGAGCTTCGTCGCCGATTGGCCGTACGCCTCCGGCTCCTGGATGAACGTCCCGATGTGGGCGTGGATGCCGACGAGGTCGACCCGCCCGCCGGCGACGAGGCGGCGAATGCCGTCCTTCGCCTGACCCGACTCGAGGTTCAGCCCGAATCGGCTCCACGGCGACTGGCCCTCGATGGCCATGTTGACCCGCACCGCGACGCGGGCCCGCGTGCCGATCCGCTGGCTGATGCGCTCGACGCGCGCGAGCTCGTCGAGGCCGTCGAGGTGCAGCAACGTCCCGCCGGCGATCGCGCGCTCGAGCGCGTCGTCGGGCTTGTACGGGCCGTTCCAGTGGATCTGGTCGGGCGTCATGCCGGCCTTGATGGCCTTGTCCCACTCGAAGGGCGAGACGACCTCGGCCCAGGCGCCCTGCTTGTGGAACAGGCGGCAGATGGCCTCGAGGTAGTTCGTCTTGTACGACCAGGCGATGCGGACGCGCGGGTAGCGGCGCGCGAACGCCTCGTAGAGCTCGCGGTAGCGGTTCTGGAGCGTGCGCTCCGAGAAGACGAAGAGCGGAGAACCGTGCTCGGCCACGAGGTCGGCGACCGCGACGCCGTCGATGTGGGTCTGCGGTCGGACGCCCTGCAGGCGACCGAACTTGTTCATCATGCCAATCTGGTGGCGGACGATCGTCGGCCTCTCGTATGCGGGCAGGCTCACGGCTGACCTCCATTCGTGGTGCGCGCGACCTCACCCAGCGTGACCATGTGCTGGAAGTCGGCGAAGCTCGCGACCTGATCGATCGCGATGCGGACGAACATCGAACCTACCTTGTAGTCGCCGAACACGGGCGCGGGGCGCCCCGCGGCGAGCTCGGCCACGGCGTGCGGGAGGTTCATCCCCGCCGCGCAGCTCAGGAACGTCCACGCGGGGAAGCGCGGGTTGACCTCGATGAGGTGATAGCGCCCCTCGGCGTCGCGCATCGCCTCGACCTCGAACGGCCCGCGCCACGAGGTGGCCTTCACGAACGCCTGCGTCACCTCGGCGAGCGCAGGGTCCCTGACGGTGATGCCCGCCCAGCCCTTGCCCTTGTCGGTGATGACCATCTTCTTCATGGGCACCGCGCCGACGAGGCCGCCCTTGCCGTCGCCGACGCCGACGACGTTGAACTCCTCGCCCCGGACCGTGGCCTGCACGACGACGGGAAGGCCCCACTGCGAGACGACCTTGTAGAACGCGTGGACGGCCTCTTCGTACGTCGACGCGAGCGTCGCGCCGTAGAAGACGCCCTTCACGAAGAACGGATAGGGCACCTTCTCGTGCACGCGGCCGAGCTCCTCGACGTCGCTGACGACCGCCGTCGCCGGCACGACGATCCCGCTCTTGCGCCCGAGGTCCACCAGGCGCGCCTTCGACCGGAGGTCGAGCTGCTCGCGCGTCGGCAGGAAGAGGCGAATGCCGAGCTGGCGCAGCCGCGGCTCGAGGTCGATGAACGAGGGCAGCTCGGCGTCGAGCGTCGGGATGATGACGTCGAGGCCGACCTTGTCATGCACGTACTCGAGGCGCGAGAAGAAGGCCTCGAGCCCCTGAGAGGGGTAGGGGATGAGGAAGACGTCGCTCGTCAGGCCGTCGGCGTAGATGCCGGCGTCGAGCGCGTCGTACGCGAGGCCGACGAGGCGGCTTTCGGGGTCGCCGAGGCGCAGCGCGCGGAGCACGCCGACGCCGGGCGCGGGGTTGTCCGTCGCGTTGAGGCCCGTGACGGCGATCGTGAGCGGTTTCTGGGTCATGGCAGGGTCCCTGTCGGTCCGCTCACGTGTCGAGGTGGAAGTCCTGCGGCAGGACGCCCTGTTGGCCGAGCAGGTGGAGGAAGTCGTCGAGGTCGGCCTCCACCTCGGCGGGCGGCGCGTCGAAGCTCTCGCGCAGGCGCCGCACGACGTCGGGGCGGGCGAGCCCCTCGGCGAGCGCGCGCAGGATGCAGAGCCCGGTCGGGTTGACGGTGAAGGTGGCGCCCGAGTAGGGGTCGAACACGAACCCGGTATCGCTCAGCGCGAGATCGCGCACTCGTTGGTTGATCACGAGAGGCTCCTTCAGAAGGTCTTGGAGAGTGCCATGGATACGGAGTGCACGTCCTGGGTCGAGTTGCCCGCCGTGCTGCCTAGTCGATCCATCGAATACCGTAGATGGATGCGGAGATCGTTGCCGGCATTCACGCTGCCGCCGGCCCAGAATCCGAACGAGATTTGCTCGCGGAGGTTGTAGACCGTGTCGAGCGTCATGTACGCGGGGCGCATCTCCGGGCCGCCCTTGCCGCCGGCCCACACCTCGACCGGGCCGCGCTCGAAGGCCGCGGTCGCGGAGGCGTTGACGTACGTGTAGGGTTTCGTCCACTGCACGGCCATCGCGGGGCGGAGCGAGAATCCGCCGGCGATCGGGATACGCCACGCGGGCTCGAAGCGCAGTACGGTGAGGTCGTCGTACGCGCTCACCGCCGAGGCGAACGTCACGTCGCCATAGGGGCTCCAGCGCAGATCGAGGCCGCCGTGGTGCGAGGTGCCGACGTAGCCACTGCCATCGTCTTGCACCGCGTACCGGAGCGCGGCGCCGAAGCGGGGCGCGGCCCAGCCGATCCGGAAGTGGCCTTCGTTCTGCGACCACGCGGAGACGGGGCTCGACCCGCGGCCGAAGAACTCCTTGAAGCGGTAGGTGCCTCCGGCGAAGAGGCCTGTCCGGTGCGCGACGTCGAGGCTCGCCGTGCCGCCCACGGCCGCCCGTCGCGTTCCTCCGCGGTAGAACAGGCCGTCGACCGAGAGGCCCGGGGTCACCCACAGCGTCTTCGGGCGCGCGCACGGCGCGGCGGCCTCGGCGCGCACCGGGTGGTCGGGGGCCACCGTGAGCACCCGCGAGAAGAGCACGGCGGCCTCGTCGCACCGCCCCTGTCGCGCGACCGCGACCGCCAGGCCGGCCGCGGCGTCAATGCCATTCGGCGAGCGCATTAAGGCCAGTCGATAGGCGCGCTCTGCGTCGGTCCAGCGCTGTCTCCGCAGGTGGATCCAGCCCGCGCGGAGCGGCAGCTCGTAGTCTTGCGGGTAGAGATCGAAGCCGATCAGGAGCTCGAGCTCGCCCGCCGCTCCGTCGAGATCCCCGGCGCGCTCCCGGTCCGCCGCGCGCCCGAGGGCCTCGTCGTAGGCGTCGGCGCGCGCGGCTCTCGGCCAGAGGAGCGCGCCCGCGATCGCGATCGCGACGACGGTGCGCCCCCTCCTCGAGGGGCAACTGCGAGTGGCACTCATGGCGCCCTCAGGGCTTCTGGGGCACGCAGACGCCCGCGTTGCAGGTGAACTGCGGCCCGCCCGGGATCACCGGGCAATCGGCGGGGACTCCGCAGGTCGGCACGCAGCGTGGGCCGTCGGGCGTGGGCTCGCATGCGCAGGCCTTCGAGCCCTGCGGGCACGCGCCGGTGCACTCGTCGTTGGCGGCGCACGCCTTCGGTCCGGGCCCTCCGTCGCCCGGGGGCGGCCCGCCGGCGTCCGGGTGCGGGGCGGCGCCACCGTCACCGGGGCCGGGAGGCGTGCCGCCGTCGCGCTCGCCCGGGCGCTGTCCCCCGGCCCCCATGCCGCCGGCGATGCAGATGCCGCCCATGCGGTCGCACGTCAGCCCCTCGGGGCAGTCGGCTGGCTCGAAGCAGGTCGGCACGCACACCGGACCCACGGGCATCGGGACGCACGCGCAGCCGAGCGATCCGCCGGGGCAGGCGCCCACGCAGTCGACGGCGGCGGCGCACGTGCGGTACGTGATCCCGCCGCCAGCGCCCGCGTCCGTGCTGCCGGCGGCGGTCGCGTCCTCGTTGGCGATGCGGCAGGCGGCGAGCGCGGCGACGGCGACCAGGAGGGCGGCGAGGCGCGGAGTCGTGCGGGGGGGAGTCGTCATCGTGGGGTTGGGTCTCGCTCCGGCGTGGGCGGGGGCGGTTCGGGTCCTTTCAATGCGTGCATGGCCCGCCGAGGCCGCCGCGATCACGAATTCGTGACGCCCGTCGCCGAGAGCGCCCGCAGAGAGCCCCGCGGGGCACGGCCGTCGCTTTCCGTGATCGGGGGCGACGAACCCGGCCATGATGAGGGCGAAATGCTCTCGGTCGCCCCAGCCGTGCCCGACCCCGGCGCGTCCCGGCTCACCCCGATCGGCGCTGGAGCGCCCGTGCAGGGCGACCGGGAGAGCTCCGTGCCGATCGGCCCGGTGAGGGACCCGGCACGCCTCCGGGCGATGCTCGACGCGCACTACGACCTCGTCTGGCGCTCGCTGCGGCGGTTCGGCGTTCGCTCGGGGGACGTCGACGACGCCGCCCAGCAGGTGTTCCTCGTCGCGGCGCGGAAGCTCGACCTGGTCGAGGCCGGCGCCGAGCGATCCTTCCTGGTCGGCACGGCGATGCGCGTCGCCTCCGACGCGCGGCGTGCGGCGACGCGGCGGCGCGAGGTGCAGGACGAGGGCCCCATCCACGAGCGGCGCGACTCGTCGCCGGGGCCCGACGAGCTCGCCGACCGCCACCGGGCGCGCGAGCTGCTCGACGAGGTGCTCGACGCGATGCCGCTAGAGCTTCGGTCGGTCTTCGTGCTGTTCGAGCTCGAGGAGCTGCCCACGGCCGAGATCGCCGCGCTCCTCGGCGTGCCGGTCGGCACGGCCGCGTCGCGCCTGCGCCGCGCTCGCGAGGAGTTTCACCGCATCGCGTCGCGCCTGCGCGCGCGCGCCGGACACGCTGGAGGTGCATCGTGAGCGATCCCCGGAGGCTGCTCGAGGGCGAGGGGTCGGAGTTCGAGCGCGTGCTCCTGGGCGCCGCGCGAGCGGACGGCCCTGGGGCCGGATCGCGCGCGCGCCTCGCGGCCTCGCTCGGGGTCGCGGTCGGC
>CAIVJW010000278.1 GCA_903906315.1 uncultured delta proteobacterium
CGCGCACGCCGCGCGGCCCGCGCCCGAGGTCGCGCGCCCGCCGGCCCCCACCGCGCCGCACGAGGCGCCTCGCTCCAACCCCGCCGATCCCCCCCCCGCACCCGCGCCGACCGTCGCGTGGAGCGCGGCGACGCCCGCACGCGAATACGCCCGCACGATCGCGCCCATCACGCAGAACCCGATCGCGGCCGCCGCCGCCGCCGCCGCCGCGCTGCCCCCAGAGGAGCGGCGCGCGCGGCTCGAGGTGCTCGGCGAGGAAGCGCGCACCTGCGCACGCTGCGCGCTCGGCGCGACGCGCCATCAGGCCGTCTTCGCCCGCGGCAACCCGCTGTCGGAGATCTGCTTCGTGGGCGAAGGCCCCGGCGCGGACGAGGCCGCGCAGGGCGTCCCCTTCGTCGGCGAGGCCGGCCGGCTCCTCGACCGGATGATCGCGGGCATGGGGTACGGCCCGAACGACGTCTACGTCTGCAACATCGTGAAGTGCCGGCCGCCCGAGAACCGCAAGCCGCTGCCGGCCGAGACGGCCGCGTGCATCCCGTTCGTGACCGAGCAGATCGCGCTCGTCCAGCCCCGCGTGATCGTGGCGCTCGGGGCAACGGCGGTGCAGGGCCTGCTCGGCACGACCGACGGCATCACGCACTTGCGCGGGAAATGGAAGCTCTACAAGGGCACGACCGCCGTGATGCCCACGTTCCACCCCGCCTACGTCCTGCGCCAGCCGAGCGCGAAGCGCGAGGTCTGGGACGACCTCAAACAGGTCCTCAGCTACCTCGGCAAGACCCCGCCCCCTGTGCGGCGCTGATCCCGGGGTGCGCCCCGCGTTGTCACCGGCTTGAAGAGCCGGCGCAGCGCACCCACGAAGCCCGGCCCAAGGCCGGGCGGGCCCTCCGAGCCGAGCAAGGTCCGGCTTCCTGCCTCCCCTGCCCCGCCCGCAGGGCCGAGCAGGCCTGCGTCGCGAGCGGGGCGGGGCTAGGAAGGCCGACGCAGGCGTACTCCCGTACGCCGAGGAGGCCGACCGACGCGCCGCCCCGCGCAGCAGCAGGCCTGCCGGCCCTATTTGTGGCCGCCCATTTGGCGGCACTCATTCACGGGACCCTTCGTCGCGGTGCGGACGCAGTCGCAGTAGATCTCGATGCCGTCCTTCCACTTGCCGGAGTCCTGAAGCGCCGAGCCGAGGTAGAGGTACGCCGTGGCGTCGCTCGGATCGGCCGCGATCGCGGCGCGGGCGATCGGGATCGAGTCCTTCGTCTTGCCCATGTTGAGGAGCTTGAGCGCCTCCTTGCGCAGGGCCACCGGGTCGCCGTCGCCCTTGGGAGCGTCGGCCTTCTCGTCCTTCTTCTCCGGCTCGGCCTTCGCGCTCGCGACCGGCTCGGGCGCGGAGGCGGAGGCGGAGGCGGACGGCACGGCGGACGCGACGGGGGCCTCGACGACCGCGCTCGACTGCGCCGTGGGTGCGGGCGTCGGCTCGGGCGCCGGGATGGCCGCGACGGACGGCTGCGCGGCGATCGGCGGCGGCGCGATGAGCGCGACGGGCGCCGGAGCCACGTGCGGACGCGGTCGCGCCGTCACCGCGCGCCCGACGACCGCAATGGACACGACGCCGGCAAACCCGACGACGGCCGCGACGATGCGGCGGAAGCGCGCGCGGCGCTCGAGCGCGGCGGGGCTCAGCAGGTGGACGTGATCGTGATCCGGCTCCTCCGCGTGGTCGTGGAAGTAGTCGACGTGCGGAGGCAGGGATTCGACGTCGCGCCGGAAGAACTCGGCGGACAGCGAGTGCGAGGGCTCGTCGTCGTACTCCGCGTCGTGGCGGGACGCGGAGCGGGCGGCCTTGCCCTTCTCGGGCGGGCGAGAGGAGCGAGCCGCCGGCCTCGAGGACCGGGCGGGCGCGTCCTTGGCGGCGTCTCGCCTCGAGGGCGGCGACGACCGGTCTCCGCGGTCACCGGCGTCATCGGCGCGATCGACGCCCGCGGCGCTCGCCTCGTCGGCGGGCGTCTTCTCGGTAGCGTCGTCCTTCGTCCCGAACCTGGCCCGGATCTCGGCGGCGATCGCGTCCGAGGCCGCGACGCTCGGCGGGGGCGAGCTCGGCCCGGCGCCCGACGCGGCTTGCAGCGTCGTGTCGTCGCGGTCCGGCGGCCTCGCGCTCGCGTACTGCGAGGCCTGGTCGGGCCGGAGGCTACGGCCCTTCCTGCCGGGGTGTTGCGAGCGGCCCTTCAGCTTCGACATGTCGCCGGGATCCTCCGAGCGCGCCCCGCGAGAGCGGGTGGGGGCGCGCGGCGGCCGATAGTATTCAACAATCGCACCGTGCGCGCCAACCGTTCTGCGCCCGGGCTTCTCGCGCGAGCACGGGATCGCGCGTGTGCCTTTGCGTGCCGACCGCGACGCCCCTCGCCACGCGACGCCGCGCGTGACCGAGCCCCGCGACCGCGCTCACTTCCCGATGGTCACCGGCCGCCCTGCGACCGGCTCCTCGCGCAGCAGCACCAGGGTGTCGACGTGCTTCTTCGCGTCGGCGCGCACGATCGTCCCGGCGAGGTTGAAGGTTGTCTCCCACGGCACGCCGTCGTCGCCCGAGAAGAAGGCCATCGTCGAGTCGCAGCGATCGAGCTCCTTGCCGATCACCTCGCCCGTCAGGGTGAGGTCCGGACCCGCGAAGCCCTTGCGCTGGTTCTTCGCCATGCCGCCCTTCACGGGCCAGACCGCGGTCGAGAGCTCCTTGCGGACCGTCGCGACGAGGCTGCACGCGGGCGGCGATCCGACGCGCGGCTCGGGCGTGATGGCGACCTCCTTCGGCAGGTCGTCCCGGCCGTCCGTCTTGATCGTGACCTTGGGCGCCCCGGCGTTGCCGAGCTCCGTGACGACGGCCGCGACGTAGGACGTCTTCGCCTTCTTCTCGACGGTCAGGGTCACGGGCTTGCCCTCGATGGGCAGGTCCTTGATCACCTGCGCGAGCTTCTCGCGGCCGTTCTTCGCCGCGAGATCGATGCGCCGACCGCCGAGGAACGGGCCCTCGGGGTCGACGAGCAGGTCGGGCATCTTCTTCGGCTTGGGCGCCTCGGCGAGCTTCGGCGCGGACGCGGCGCTCGCCTGGGCGCTGGGCTTGGACGAGGCGCCGGCGGCCGACGGAGGGTCGTCGCACGCGGCGATCAGGGCGACGAAGGGCAGGATCGCGGCGACGCGGGCCGCCGCGCGGGAGGAGCGCATCAGCATGGCGACGAAGCGTAGCCGAAACGCCACGCCTCCGTCGTCAATGCGGGTTCACTTGAAGGACTGGCAGCTCGAGCCGAACGCGTTGAGCTCGAACGTGTCGAAGCACTGCGCGTTGTTGCCGCTGGAGTCGGTGATGCAGTAGCCCCAGGGGCCGTCCTTGCCGGCGCAGTCCGTGTCGACCTTGCAGGGCTGGCCCTTCGGCTTGCGCTCGACGCAGGAGCCGCTCGTGCAGACGAAGCGGGCCTCGCAGAGCTTCACCTCGCTGCAGCCCTGGTCGAGCGTCTTGGCGAGCGCGCACGTGCCGGAGTTGCAGTAGAGGTTCTCGTCGCAGACCGTGCCGTCGATCGAGCAGTCGCCGCCGGCGGGCAGGACGTTCGCCTTGACGCACTTGCCGGCGCTATCGCCCGCGGCGATCTGGCAGCTCAGGCCGAAGCCCGTGTCGCACGAGGCGTCGGCGCCGATCTGCCAGCCGACGACGGCCGCGCTCGGCAGGTCCGTCGAGCCGGACGCGACGGGCGGCGAGCACGAGTCGCCGGCGATGTGCTTCTGCGTGAAGACCTGCGTGCAGGCCTTCGTGTTGGCGACGACCTCGGTGTACGTGAGGGCGCCGTCGCTCCACGCGGACGTGACGGAGTTGACGCACGCCTGCGCGAGCGCCGGCTGGTACGGCAGCTCGGCCGGGTTGCACACCGCCGAGGCGCTGCGGGCCTTCACGCAGGCGTCGATCGTGGTGTTGCAGGTGCTCTGAACCTTCGAGTTGCACTCGGCCTTCGCCTTGGCGAGGCAGAAGTCGGACTCGGTCGGGAACGGGTAGACGGGACCGGTGTTTCCGCCGTTGTTCGTGTTCGTCTCTTCCTTGGTGACGACGCACCCGGCGAGCACGCCGGCGGCCACGAACGCCGCGGAAATGAGGACACCGATCGTCGAAACGCTACGCAAGCTCATCTGCTCCTCCTACGAGAACAAGAACCAAGGCCCCGAAGTATACGCGAACGCGTCGGGCGAGCTTCCCTCGCCATGCAGGACCCTTGCCGCGGCCGAGCCCCCCCCCGGGAGGAGGCTGCCACGACCCGACCACGAGGGCCGCGCAGGCGACCCGCCGCGCGCCGGGAACGCCGGAGCGTAGGACGTTGGACGGGCGGAAGTCCATGCACGCGCTCGCGCGAACCGACGCGCGGGGTTCCCCCGGCTTTCCGCGCACTCGGTCGGGCCGCGTGTGCGACAGTCGGTGCGACGCATGATCTCCCCTCTCGTCGACCGCATCCTGTCGCGCGACCCCGACCGGCTCGCCGTCGTGGACGACCACGATCACTGCACGTACGGCGAGCTCGCCGATCGGGCGCGGCGGGCGGCCGGGGCGATCGCCGGCGACGGGGGATCCCTGGGCGGGCTCCGGGTCCTCCTGCTGGTGACGCCGGGGGTCGCGTGGGTCGAGGCCTTCCTCGGGGTGGTGCTGGCCGGCGGCGTCGCGGTCCCGCTGACGCCGCTCTACCCCGCCCCGGAGCTCGCGGCGCTCGCCGAGGACGCGGACGCGAGCCTGGCCATCGTGTCGGACGACCTCGCGGACAAGGCGTCCGCCTTCGGGCCGCGCGTCCGGGTCGTGCGCGCGCAGGACCTCGGGGCCGGCCCGCCGGCGGCGCTCGCCCCTCCCGGACCGACCGACGTCGCGATCCTGCTCTACACGAGCGGCACGACCGGCAAGCCCAAGGGGGCGATGCTGACGCACGCGAACCTCGCGCATCAGGCGGCGCTGATCGGGGCCGCCTGGGGGATCGGCCCGCACGACACGCTGCTGCACGCGCTGCCGATGCACCACATGCACGGGATCGCGATCGCGCTCCTGCCGGCGCTCGCCGCGGGCGCGAAGACGCGCATGCTGCCCCGATTCGATGCGCTCCGCGTCGGGCGCGGGCTCGCGGACGCGACGGTGTGGATGGCGGTGCCGACGATGATCCAGCGGCTCCTCGAGGCGCACGCCGCCGCGGACGATCGGACGCGCGCGGCCATCGCGGACGGCGCGCGCGCGCTGCGGCTCGCGACGAGCGGATCGGCGGCGCTGCCGGTCGGGCTCGCGGCGCGCTTCGCGGACCTCGCGGGCGCGATACCGCTCGAGCGCTTCGGCATGACCGAGGTCGGCGTCGCCATGTCGAACCCCCTCGACCCGACGGCGCGGCGACCGGGATCCGTGGGTCCGGTCCTGCCCTCGTTCGAGTCGCGCCTCGTCGACGACGCGGGCCGCGACGTGTCGACCGGGCCGGGTGAGCTCCTGCTGCGCGGACCGAGCGTGTTCTCGGGCTACTTTCGGCGTCCCGAGGCGACGGCCGCCGCGTTCGTGGAAGGCGGCCCCGCGGGCGGCTGGTTCCGCACGGGCGATCTCGCCGATCGCGCGCCGGACGGGTTCCTGCGCATGCTCGGGCGCACGTCCGTCGACATCCTCAAGAGCGGCGGGGAGAAGGTCTCGGCGCTCGAGGTCGAGGAGGCGCTGCGCGATCACGAGGCCATCGCCGAGGTCGCGGTCGTCGGCGTGCCGGACGCGACCTGGGGGGACCGGGTGGTCGCCGTGGTGGTGGCGGCGCGAGGGCGCGAGGCCGCGTGCGCGACCGACGCGATCCGGGCGTGGGCGAAGGGGCGGCTCGCGGCGTACAAGGTCCCGCGCGAGGTGGTCGTCGTCGACGCGCTGCCGCGCAACGCGATGGGCAAGGTCGTGAAGCCGGAGATCGTTCGGGATCTCGCGCGCAAGGCCGCAGGTCCGGGCTGACGCGGAGGGGCGGCGCGCGGCGCGGGCCTCAGGCGTGCGAGGCGAGGAGCGGCGCGAGCATCTCCTCGACCTTGCGGAACGCGCCCTCGCGGCCGAGCTGCAGGAGGTGGCCGCCGTGGAAGGTCACGAGCGGCGCGTGAAAATGCGCCGCGAGCGATCGGGCGTGCGCGATCGGGGTCACGTGATCGGCGTCGCCGCCCACGACGACGACGCGATCCGGATCGACGCGCGGCGGGCGCGCGAGCGGGCTCACCACGCGGTAGGCGGCGTCGAGCGCGGCGTGCTGCGCCTCCTTCTCGGCGTGCGTGCCGACGAAGCGCCCGCCCGATCGGGCCATGTCCGCCATGCTGGCGACGGGGATCACGGGCACGAGGAAGGCGACGTCGCGATCGACCGTCGCGAGGAGGGCGGCGACGTACGCGCCGAGGCTCATGCCCATGACGCCGACGGCGGGCGCGCCGCGCTCGCGCAGGATGACCGAGAGCGTGCCGAGGTCGAACACCGCCTGACGGAAGCCCTCGTTCGTGATGCGCGGGTCGCTCGACGGGAAGAAGGGAGCGCCCGGGCGCGCGCGCACCGCGTGGAACGGGAGCACGGCGAGCGCGACGTCGAGCCCGAGATCGTAGAGCCGCGCCACGGGCCACACGCGCTCCTCGACGGCGTACTGCCCGAAGCGGTAGCCGTGCACGAGGATCGCCGCGGGGCGCGGGCTGCCGCCGTGGAGAAAGAGGCGCGCGGCCGCGGTGTGGTTCGCCTCGGGCCCGAGGTAGCGCCCGGCGAGGGTCGCGTCGAAGGGCGTGATCGTGCTCGCCCAGGTGGCGTCGACCACCTCGCCGCGCGACCGCGGATCGCCCGCGCGCGCGGGCACGTCGCGCACGTGCTCGAGGCGCACGCCGTCGGGGTGGCGCGGCGAAGGGAAGAAGCTCCGCGGGTCGGCGTAGTGCGCGGCGCGGTCGTAGGTCGCGCGGATGGCGTCGAGCTGCCGCAGGCGCTCGAGGTGCCCCTGAGACTCGCTCTGCGACAAGCTCTTGCCGCGCCGGCTGCGCGACAGCACGGCCGCCCCGAACGCGCGGTCGATCCCGGACGCGACCCCGCCGAGCAAGCGCTTCAGCATGTCAGCGCGTCGACCACACGACGGTGCGGCTCTCCTTGGCCGCGACGACGTCGGCGACCGAGAACGGGATCGGGTGCGTCTCGTTCTTGCGCCACAGCTCGGCCTCGTCGCGAAAATGCGGGCTCTTCGCGTCCCACACGGCGCCGCCGGGCAGCGCGCTCCGCGCCTTCACGCCGCTCGGGTCGAGGTCGACGACGAACCGCTGCGTCGGGCCCGATCCGTAGGAGAAGCTCGGATCGTCCGAGAGCGGCCTCGGGCCGTCGCCGCACGCGTCGACGACGTGCGGATCGCCGTGCCGGGGGAAGCCGCTCGGGAAGACCGCGTCGTCGACGGGGGGGATCGAGAGCTTGCCGAACACCGGCACGAGCGCCTCGAAGCGGATCGTGTGCAGCGCGCCCCAGCGCCAGGCCTTCGGGTCCTTGCCGGCCGCCTGGTCGATCCACGCGATCGCGTCGAGGAGCGCCCGGATCATCCGCTCGTGGCGCGTCTCGACGGCGGGCGTGCCGAGGTCGTCCCAGATGGCCGAGTCGCCGGTCGACTTGTCGAAGGTCGCGAGCGTCGCCGGGTCGCTGCCGACCAGGTGGAGCAGCGACTTCGCGTAGAACTGCGCGTCGAGCGGCGGGTTGCCCATCTTCGCGATCTCGTCGCCGTACACGCGGCGCAGGAGGAAGTGGAGCCACGCGTTGAAGACGAGCGTCGCCTGCGAGGCCGCGACCTCGGTGGCCTCGGCGCCCGAGGCGCCGGCGAGCGGGGTGTTCGCGTCGAGGTCCATCCCGGCGGCCGCGACGAAGGCCGCGTCCTTGGCCCAGCTGCGCATCAGCGTGCGCGCGAGGGCGACCTTCTCGGCGTCGTAGGCGGGATCCTTCGCCACGGCCGCGAGGTCCGGGTGCAGGCCCGGCGTCTGGCGCTGCTCCTCGGCGCGGTCGATCGCCTCGGCGAGCCGCTCGGCGAGGGCCGCGCCCATCGGCGAGCGGTGATCGCCCTGGATCGACGAGAGGTCCTCGAGCGCGAAGGGCGCGGGGTGCGCCTCGAGGCGCTGGTGGATGCGGCCCTCGCGGAAGCCGAGATCGTACGAGCAGCTCAGGTACTGCGGCGTGCCGTCCTTCCTCGTGTCGTTGGTCGGGTCGTTGTCGACCGTGTCGCCGGTAGGGTCGCTGTTCGCGCTCGAGATGAACCCCGCCGTGGGGTTTTTCACCCACGGCACGAGATCGTCGGCGAGAAAGCCCTTCCACTCGGCGCTGCCGTCGCCGGGCAGCACGAAGCACGGCATCGCGCCGTCGTACGTCGTCGGATCCCAGTCGGCGAAGGCCCGCGGGTCGCGCACGGGGACGCGCGCGTGCGACGTCCAGAGCACGTTGCCGGACGTGTCGCCGATCATCCAGTTCTGCGCGCCGACGCCGAACTTGTTCAGCGACTGGCGCGCGTCGTCGACGTTCTTCGCGCGCATCAGGCCGAAGACCGCCTCGACCTCCTGCGTGGGCTCGAGGCCCGTCCACTTGTAGCTGAGCGCGCCCGCCTTCGGGTCGAGGGGCGCGACGGAGTGATCGGTGCGGATCGCGGGGATGATCGGGCCGTGGTGCGGCACGATCGGCACGCGGTACGTGTACGGCTCGCGGCCCTGGATCGTGATGACCTCGTCGACGAACTGGATCGGCACCTCCTTGCCCTCGAAGACGACCGAGGTGCCGTCGGCCGAGAGCTTCTCCTGGTAGATGTCGGTGACGTCGTAGCCGGCGACCGTCGCGCCCCACGCGATCCGGTCGGTGTGGCCGAGGATGATGCCGGGGATGCCGGGGAACATGATGCCGGCGAGGTCGAGATCCGCGGCCGGATCGGCCGGGTCGTGGACCGCGAGGCTGACGGGCCAGAAGACCGAGGGCGCGCTCAGCGACAGGTGCGGGTCGCTCGCGATCATCGCGTGGCCCGTGGCGCTGCGCGACGGCAGGATCCCCCAGTTGTTCGACCCGAAGCCGGCGGGCGCGACGAGGTCCTTCACCGACCTCAGGGCGGCGCGCCACGCGCTGGTGGCCGTGATCGCGGCCGCGCCCACGCGCGCGGTGGGAGGCGTGGCCCCGCGGCGCTTCGGGCCGACCGGGCCGACCTTGCGCGATCGCGGGTAGCCGTCGGTGGTCGTCGCCGGGTCGGCGGGCGCGAAGCGGAGGAGATCGCGCTCGAGGCCGGCGCGCTTCTTCACGATCGGGTCGACCGCGCTCGCGGGGAACGTGGCGCGCGCGGCCTCGACGAGCTCCTGCCTGTCGACGTCCGATCCGATGAGGTCGGAGAGCAGGTAGGTCTGCAGGCGGCCGATCGCGAGCGAGTCGACCGGGGTCCAGTCCGTGAACGCGGCCTTCTCGATGCCGATGATGCCGTCGGGCAGGGCGATCTTGCCCTCGCGGATCTGCTGGAAGACCTGCGTCACGCCGTCGGCGAAGGCGACGAGCACGTCCTTGGCCTCGCCATCCGGCAGCGCGTCCCACTCGAGCTTCGCGGTGCGCGCGAGGCCCACGTGGCGCAGCGCGAGGTCGGTGTCGATCTGGCTCGCGTCGGCGAGGCCGAGGATCTCCGCGAGGCGCCCCTCGGCCGCGCGGCGCAGCAGCTCGAGCTGCAAGTGCCGGTCCTGCGCGACGAGGAAGCCCTCGACGCGCATCGCGTCGGCGACGCTGTTCGCGTAGATGTGCGGCCGGCCGTACGTGTCGCGCACGACGTCGACGGGGCCCCTCAGGTTCGCGATCGCGATCTGCTGGTCGACGGGCAGGTCGGCGCGGTCGCCGAGGGGGCCGAAGACCACGGGCGCGGCCGCGTCGGCGCCCGCGGACGGTCCGCCCGCCCCCGCGGACGATCCGCCGTCGGAGCAGGCGAGGAGGGCGGAGGCGCAGAGCGGCAGCGCGGTGCGGGCGAAGCGGAGCGAGCGCGTGATCATGGGGCCCGGAGGCTAGCTCGACGAGGGGCGATCGTCGCAGGGAATTGGCCTTTTCCATGGGCGAGGTGACACCTTGCGCCCGATGCGCCCCGGTCCGAGCCCGCACGGAACGCCCAACCACCCCACGGGCGAGGCGCGCCTCGTCGCTGCGCCGCGACGCGGGGAGGCGTGCGCCGAGCTGCGCGGGCTGCGCTACCTCGTCGCGAGCGCGACGCCGGTGCCCCCCGCGCCCGGCGGGCTGCGCGACGCGCTCGACGAGGCCGTCGAGGGCGCGCTCGCGCTGCGGGGCGCGCTGCCGCCGGTGCTCGAGGCCGACGGCGACGCGACGCGGTCGGTGCACGATCAGGTGTTCCGCGCGCGCGCGCTCGGCGCCGCGGGCCTCGCGGTCGCGGTGCCCGGGCTCGCCGGCCTCGCGGACCGCAACGGGCTGCTCGGCGGCGAGGACGGCGCGGTGCTCGCGGCCTGGCTCGGCGCGACGCGCGAGCTGCCGCTGGTGATGCTGGTGTGCGAGGACGATCGCCGCGTGCGCGTGCCGCTGCCGACGGCGCTCGGCGACGTGTGCGCGAGGCCGGTCGCCGAGGAGGACTCGAGCGCGCGGTCCAGCGTGCGGCTCGTCACGCGCGGCGACGAGGTCGAGGCCGCCATCGCGCTCCCGGCCGCGGCGGACAGGACGCCGGTCGCGCCGATCGCGGCGCCGAAGAGCGACGGGAAGCCGACGGACGAGGTCGCGGGCGAGGCCGCGGCGCGCGCCGATCGGCCGCGCCGCAGGCTGCCGGCCTCGGTCGAGGTGGAGGCCGCGCGCGCCCCGCGCGACGCGAGGCCGCCGCGTGATCGCCGGGCGATGCCGCGCGATCCGCTCGCCGGCGAGATCGAGGCGAGCGTGCTCGGCCTGCCGGAGCTAGCGCCGATCGATCCGATCGATCCGCCCGACGCGCCCGATCCGGTCGCGGAGGCTGCGCCCGCGGCGAGCCCCGTGGTGCGCGAGGTCGTGCGCAAGGCCGAGTGGCGCACGCTCGCCGCCGAGCTCGACGCCGCGCAGGGGCCGAAGCCCGTCCGCACGATCGAGCGCCTCTTCGCGACGCGCTACATGCCGCTGCTCGGCGCGACCCTGCGCGGCGACTCCGAAGGCGGCGTCCGGCGCGTCGTCGACGAGTGGCGTCACGGCTTCGAGCACAGCTACTCCGACGGGTTCGCCGCGCTCCGCGCGTCCGGCAAGCGCCCCGCGATGGTGCTCGACGCGCCCGAGATCGCCTCGCGCATCGGCCGGCTGAACGGCGCGCGCAGCATCAAGCTCGCGCTGATCGACGCGATGCGCTTCGACGTCGCCGAGCGCATGAACGCCCACCTCGAGACGCGCCTCGCGGGGCAGGCCCTCTGCGTCGACCGGTGCCTGCTCTGGGCCGCGCTGCCGACGACGACGCCGGTGCAGGCCGCGCTCATCGCGCGCGGGCCCGCGGGCCTCAAGGACGCGCCGCCCTCGAACCAGGGGGAGCCCGACGTCATGCGCGCGCGCGCGGTCTCGACGCTGCGGCGCGAGCGGCTCGGCCCGCGCGAGGTCATGAAGCTCGACCTCGTCGAGGCGCGCATGGCGCAGGCCGGCGGCGCGTACGACGACCGGATCGAGGCCATCGGCGAGGAGCTCGCGGCGATCCTCGCGCGCTTCGCCGAGACGCTGCCGCAGCGCACGCTGCTCTACGTCTTCGGCGACCACGGCTTCCGCCTCGCGCCGAGCCACGACGGGCGCGGCACCGCCGCGGCGACGCAGGGAGGCGCCTCGCCCGAGGAGGTGCTGGTGCCGGCGTATGCGTGGCTCGTCGGCGGCGTGCACTGACGCGGCGCGGTCGGCCTCGATAGCCTTCCCCGCGACGCACCCGGCGCATCGCGCCCGACTCCGGCGCCCGACTCGGGCGCTCGCGGAGGAGGTCGCCCGCGCGCCGAGGCGAAGTGCCACGACGGATCGACGCCGCGCCGTTTGACGCGCGGATCGCGACCACGCACCCTCGCCGATCGGCCCCTGCGCACGACGCGCCGGGCCCCCACCTGAGGAGGAGCCTTGATGAATTGGTTTGTACATCGCCCGATCCGGACCGCGCTGCGGTGGATCGGCGCGGGCGCGTTCGTGATCGCGTCGGTGGCCGTCGGCTGCGGAGGCACGGCGACCGAGTCGACGACCCAGAGCGGCGGCTGCGGCGCCGGCGTCACGGCCTGCGGCGGCACCTGCGCCGACGTTCAGATCGATCCGGCGAACTGCGGCGGCTGCGGCAAGAGCTGTAGCGCGGGCCAGAGCTGCGTGAAGGGGGCGTGCGCCCTCGTCTGCGCCGGCGGCACGACCGCGTGCGGCGACGCCTGCGTCGACCCGCAGAACGACTCCGCCCACTGCGGCGGCTGCGACACCGCGTGCGCCGCGGGCGAGACCTGCGTCAAGGGCACGTGCACGCTCCAGTGCGCCGGCGGCACCACGGTCTGCGGCGACGCCTGCGTCGACACCCGCATCGACCCGGAGAGCTGCGGCGCGTGCGGCGCGGCCTGCGCCAAGGGCGAGCTCTGCTCGGGCGGCAAGTGCGGGTCGGGCTGCGCGAGCGGCACGACCGCGTGCAGCGGCGTCTGCACCGACACCGCCACCGACCCGAAGAACTGCGGCAAGTGCCTGGCCGGCTGCAACGCCGGCGAGGTCTGCACCGGCGGCAAGTGCGCCACCGAGTGCGGCGGCGGCACCACGAAGTGCGGCGACGTCTGCGTCGAGACGGACCTCGACCCGAAGAACTGCGGCGCCTGCGACGCCGCGTGCGCCGCGGGCGAGGTCTGCAGCGCCGGCACCTGCGGCCTGACCTGCCTCGGCGGCACCACCAAGTGCGGCGCCGCGTGCGTCGACGTGCAGCACGACGCCACCAACTGCGGCGGCTGCGAGGCCGCGTGCGCCGTGGGCGAGGTCTGCACGGGCGGCACCTGCGGGGTCGAGTGCCTCGGCGGGTCCACGCTCTGCGACGGCAAGTGCGTCGACGTGCAGAACGACGCCGCTCACTGCGGCGTGTGCGCCACCGCCTGCGCCGCGGGCGAGGTCTGCAGCGCCGGCATCTGCGGCCTGACCTGCCTCGGCGGGTCCACGCTGTGCGGCGACAAGTGCGTCGACGTGCAGAACGACGCCGCCCACTGCGGCGTGTGCGCGACCGCCTGCGCCGCGGGCGAGGTCTGCGCCGCCGGCCAGTGCGGCGTCGCGTGCCTCGGCGGATCCACGCTCTGCTCGAGCAAGTGCGTCGACATCCAGAACGACCCCGCCAACTGCGGCAAGTGCGCCACCGCCTGCGCCGCCGGCGAGGTCTGCGCGGCCGGCGTCTGCGGCGTCGCGTGCCTCGGAGGCGCCACGCTCTGCAGCGGCAAGTGCGTC
>CAIVJW010000279.1 GCA_903906315.1 uncultured delta proteobacterium
CGGGCCGCCCCCAGGCGGAGACCCCCGCCGGGCCCCGGCGATCGGCCCGCGCGCGGCGTCGCGACCTCGCCCGGGCGCGCGCCGCGGCGGGGTCGACCGACGCCGACACGCCGAGGCCGGAGCCGCTCGCCGCCGAGCCCCATCGGGGTTGCAGCGCCGGCCCGTTCACGGCATAGACGCGGGCCCATCATGCAATTTCGCGGCGGAGTGAACGAGCTCGTGCGCCAGGCGGCGCGCATGCAGCGCAAGATCGACCTGATCAAGCAGTCCATCAAGGACCAAGAGGTCACGGGCACCGCGGCCAACGACAAGGTCAGCGTGGTGGTGACCCTCGAGGGCAAGGTCGGCCGCATCTCGATCGACCCGGAGTTCCTCGCGGCCGAGGGGATCGAGATGGCCCTCGACGCCGTCGCCGCCGCGACCAACTCCGCGCTCGACGCGGCCGACAAGGTCGTCGAGGCCGAGGTCGGCAAGGTGACCGGCGGCCTCCGGATCCCGGGCGTCCAGGCCTAGTGGCCTCGCTGCGCCCGTCCTCGCCGCGAGCGATGCTCGCCGCGGGCTCGTACCGCGGAAGCCCGCGGGTCGGGTCGTCGACGGCGGGCCTGCCCGAGGGGCTCGCGCGCGTGGTGCAGCTCCTGGCGCGGCTGCCGGGCGTGGGCGAGAAGACGGCGCAGCGGTTCGCGCTCCACCTGGTGACGGGGGACGAGGAGACCGCGCGGGAGCTCGGGCGCGAGCTCGCGACCCTGCCCGACCGCGTGCGACCGTGCGTGCGCTGCGGCAACGTGGCCGAGACGTCGCGCGACGAGGCCGAGGCGGCCGAGGGCGCCGTCTGCGCGATCTGCCGCGACGGGCGCCGCGACCCGGCGCTGATCTGCGTGGTCGCGCGCGTGCAGGACCTGATCGCGATCGAGCGCAGCGGGGCGATGCGGGGGCGCTACTTCGTGCTCGGGCGGCTCCTCTCGCCGCTCGAGGGCGTGGGCGCCGACGAGCTGCCCATCGACCGCCTGCGGTCGCGGGTGCGCGACGCCCAGGCGCCCGTCACGGAGGTGCTCGTGGCGACGCCCCCCTCGGTCGACGGCGAGGCGACCGCGCTGCTCGTGGCCCGCGAGCTCGGGACGCTCGGGGTGAAGGTGACGCGCATCGCCAGCGGCGTGCCGCACGGGGGCGACCTCGAGTTCGCCGACCAGGTGACGCTCGGACGCGCGATCGAAGGTCGCAAGAGCTTCGGCTGACGCCGGAGCGCGATCAGGAGAAACAGGTACGACGATGACCAAGTCCGTCATTTCGACGAGCCAGGCGCCCGCGGCGATCGGGCCCTATTCGCAGGCGATCCGCGCCGGCGGGCTGGTGTTCTGCAGCGGCCAGATCGCGCTCGATCCGGCCACCGGCGAGCTGGTCCCGGGCGGCGTGGAGGCCGAGACGCGACGCGTGCTCGCGAACCTCGACGCCGTGCTCGAGGCCGCCGGCGCGAGCTGGTCGACCGTGGTCCGCACGACGATCTACCTCGTCGACATGGCCGACTTCCCGATCGTGAACCGGCTCTATGGAGAGCGGGTCCCCGAAGCGCCGCCGGCCCGCGCGACCGTCGCGGTGGCCGCGCTGCCGCGCGGGGCGCGGGTGGAGATCGACGCGGTCGCGCTCGTCGGCGCGGCCGGGGGAGCTACGTAGGCGCGGCTCGTCGACGGTCGCCGTCGGCAGGCTGCTTTTTCGGGGGGCCCGCGCAGCGGGCTCGAGACCAACGGGGAGGCTTCTCCCCCAGCACGGGATAGCCCGACATGACCATCGACGAGAAGACGGACAAGCCGGCGGCCGCAGAGCCGGCGGCCACGGACGCGGGCCTTCAGGCGGGCGCGCGCCGCAGGATCGTGCGGTCGGCGAGCACGCGCGCGGCCGAGGCGGCTGCCGCCGAGGCCGCGGCCGCGGCGAAGGCGGCCGAGCCCCCCGCGCCGGAGCCGGC
>CAIVJW010000280.1 GCA_903906315.1 uncultured delta proteobacterium
CGCGTTGTTCGTCAGGTTGACGAAGTGGTGCTCGGCCTGCGCGTAGTCGCCGCTGACGTTCATCAGCTTGATGGCCGACTTCGTCTGGGCCTGGTTCTGCGGGCCCGCGACCAGCAGGCGCGCCTGCGACAGGTCGGCGACCGCGACGGGGAGCCCGTGGGCATCCTCGAGCGTGATCGTGATGACCGGCGCCTCGCCCGCGGCGAAGAACTGCGCGTTCGCGGGCGCCGAGATGTCGACGTTGACCACGAGCCCGGGCGTCTCGCCCGCGTTCAGGCCGGGCTGACCGGGCTGGCCCGTCTGGCCCGCGCCGCCGGCGCCGCCGGGGTCGCCCTTGTCACCCTTCTCGCCCTTGGCACCGTCGGCGCCGTCGGCGCCCTTGGCCCCATCGGCCCCCTTGTCGCCATCGGCGCCCTTCGCGCCGTCCTTGCCGTCGACGCCATTCGTGCCGTCGAGGCCTGCCGTGCCGTCCGTGCCTTTCGCGCCGGTCGCCCCGGAGGGGCCGACCGCACCATTGCTACCCTGAGCGCCGTCGCCGCCCGTGCACGCGCTCATCGGGAGCGCGAGCGTGAACCAAAGAAGCCACTTACCTAGTCTCATGTTGCTCCCGTCCTCCCCGAGAAGGGATCCCGGAATGGATCGCGCTCACTAGCGGCGCAGCGAGCGCCTCAGCATCGAGCGTGCCGCGGAGCCGGGCCGGAAGCGCCAGCCGCCGAAATCGCGGCGATTCCGGCCCGAGGACGGTGCGTCGGCGGGGAAGCGCAGGATTCGAGCCAGCCGCGTCGGCCGTGCAACCCTCCGGCATCACGCGCAAACATGGGCGCCCCCCGACGGAACGCCGGCACGCGCCGAACGCTCGGCACGACGTGCCGCCGGTTCGGCAGGCTTACTTACATTGCGGGGCGGAAGGTGACCGGCCGCAGGATTTGCGGCGGACAAAACGAAGGCGCCGTGCGCAGAGGGAGGGTCCCTCCGCGCACGGCGCCGTGGAGCCCGGGCCGATGGCCCCGGCTCGTCAGCCATCACTCACGCGGGTACGGCGGCTTGTACGGGCTCGTGATGTTGTGGACCTTCTCGGCCGAGAACTCCGCGTCGGCGCCGTGGCACACGCCGCAGGACTCGGACTCGTCGCCGCTGAAGGGCGACGCGGGCGTCGGGTCGATCGTCATGATCGCGCCGTGCGCCTGGGCGTCGTCGGCGTCGTGGCAGCCCAGGCACGCGATGCGGCTCGGCCTGTCCTTCCACGCGTCGGACTCGGAGTGGCAGGTCTGGCAGTTGCGGATGTCCTGCGGGAAGATGATCTCCTTGACCGTGGTCGTGAACCCGGTGGCCAGGTTCCCGGCCGTGCCGTTGACCTGATCCGGGTGGGCCAGGAACGCGCCGCGGTGGACGCTGTGCGCGCGGCGCTTGAACGGCGCGACGCCCCAGCCTTGCTGCGAGAGCCCTTGCGGCGCGCCGTTGGCGGCGGCGCCGTACGTCCACTGCGAGGGGCTCGGGATGCTACCGACGGGCAGCAGGTTGAGCTGGTGCTGGTCGTCGTGGCAGCTCTTGCACACGTCGGTGTCGAACGGACGGCCGATGCCGTGGAATGCGACCTGCTCGTGGCAGCTCTTGCAGTTGCCCGCGACGTGCTTGTCCTCGGTCGCGGTGCCGACCTGGAACGTGACGCGAGCCGTGGCGCCCTGGGTGCCGCCGGAGGCGTTCCACGGCGTGATCTCGACGTACGCGACGTAGGTGCCCGGGAGCAGGGTGGCGACGTCGCCGAGGGCGTACGTCACGAAACCGTTCGCGCCCGCCGTGCGGGTGACGGCCGGATCCTCGTCGAGCGCGTCGATCTGGATGTTGAGCGGGTTCGACAGCGCCGTCCGCGTCTCGATGGGAGCGTACGTGCCGACCGGGATCGCGAGGACGCTGGCGAGGTCGGTCGCAGCGTTCGACACGATCTGCACCGAACCACCGCGCTTGGCGCCGCTGATGGTGACGTAGGTCGAGGAGGTGCCGGTGAAGCTCGTCGACGAGACCTTCGCGGTGGCGACGGCCTTGAAGGCGGCGATGTTGTTGAGGCAGGTCGCGATGCCGAGCGCGTCCGCCTTGGTCTTGTCGGCGATGTTCGCGCAGGGGTTGGCGACCAGGTCGACCGCGAGCGGCGTGCCGTCGATGACGAGCGCGAGCGCGGTGACGCCGGTGAGGTTGTACGGCGTCTTGGCCGCAGCGGTCTGGTACTTCGTGAGCAGCTGCCCGTAGGGCGGCGCGTACGGAGCGAACGCGCGCAGACCGGCGACGCCCTTGGCGGCCGTGGTCAGCACCGGCGTGGTCGGCCCGGAGCGGGGACCGGACACGTACAGCGCCATGCTCTTCCAGTTCTGACCCGCGACGCAGGTCGAGTTGTAGAGCGTGCCGCAGGTGGTGAACGTCGCCGGATCGACGACCGTGCCCTTCGCGTCCTTGACGGTGACCTTCAGGGCGGGCTTCTCGCCGGCCGCGTAGTACTTCCCGTTCGCGGGCGCCGAAAGCGCGAGGGCGACCGAGTGGGTGTAGGTGATGCTCGGGCCGCCCTCGGCCGTCACGCCGACGGCGTGGACCTCGGTGATGTCCGACATGCCGCCGTCCGCGTGGCAGTTGGCGCAGGCCTTGTCATCGGCCTGCTTGCCGCCGATGTGCGAGCCGAGGATGCACTGGTTGATCGTGGCGCTGCCGACGGTCGCGTCGCAGACGGCCTTCGCGGTCACGTTCGGCCAGTCGGCCTTGCAGGCCGAGTCGATGAGGCAGCCGCCGCTCGCGTTGCAGTTGCCGGCGGTGGCGCACGTCGTCGCCGACGGCTTGCCGAGCACGCGGGGCGGGCTGATGATGCCGCTCGGCAGATCGAGGCTGTCGTGGCACGAGGTGCAGGCCGCCGTCGCCGGCTTGGTGTGCCAGGCGTCGTCGGTGTGGCACTTCGCGCAGTTCTTGATGTTCGCGGGGAACTCGACGTCCGTGAAGGCGCGGAAGTCGCCCGTGACCGGGTCGTTGTTGAACGCGGTGCGAAGGCCCGCTCCGCGATGCACGCCGTGGACGCGACGCACGATGCTGTCGGTCTTCTTGTCGGCCGCGTTGCACGGGTTCGCGCCCGGGACGCCGCAGAACGCCGAGTAGCCGGCCTGGTTGTGGCAGGCCTTGCAGCCCTCGATGGCCTGCGAGTCGAGCGACGGGTTGCCGACCGGGCTGAACCCGACCTGCGTGTGCGCCATGTACGTGACGCCGTTCGCCGCGCCCTTGTGGCAGTCCTCGCAGTGGCCGACGATCTGCTTCTCGGCCGTCGCGGTGCCGATCTGGATCTCCTTGATCGGGTAGACCTGATCGAGCGGGTGCGCCTTCGAGACGCCCCACACCCCGACGACGTACGTGCCGGCAGCCTCGTCCGTGACGGCGCTGAGGTCGTACTCGAGGACGTTGCCGTTGACCTTGACGTTCGCGTTGTTCGTCAGGTTGACGAAGTGGTGCTCGGCCTGCGCGTAGTCGCCGCTGACGTTCATCAGC
>CAIVJW010000281.1 GCA_903906315.1 uncultured delta proteobacterium
GCCACCGACGCCACCGACGCCGCCCGTGCCACCGACGCCACCGACGCCGCCCGTGCCACCGACGCCACCGACGCCGCCCGTGCCACCGACGCCACCGACGCCGCCCGTACCCTGGCCGCCCATGCCGCCGTTGCCCCCACCGCCGTGCCCGCCGGCGGCGGTGAGCCCGGCGCCCCCCGTACCCGACCCGCCGGTCGCAGCGCCACCGGCACCCGAGCCGCCGACGCCGGGCCCGCTTGCGCCGGAACCGTTCGGGGACACGCCCGTCCCGTCGGCCGACAGCGAGCAGCCAGCGAGCAGCAAGACCACGACGCCCGCACACGCCCACGACGACGAAGCGCACAACCGCATGAGACCACCCTACCACGGTGCACCGGGCGACCGGTACGGGTCGCAGCCGACGCGAACGCATGGGGCCCGAGGTCGCTACCCGCCGCCGCTCGCACTTGATACGGTGGAAACAGACGATGGGAGCCTGGGTGCTGGCCTGAGTCGGCGGGAGCCGCTCGCCCTGAACGAGCGCGCGCTTCCGGTCCTCACTTCGACGGGCTACCGCGCTTCTCGGCCGGCTGAGCCTCGCGCGTGGTTCTGATGTCGCGTTCCGCTTCGCCCCTCCACGACGCCTCGGCGGCACGCCCTTTGGCGTCGCCCCGGCCACGCCAACAGGAACGCGGCGGCTTCGCTGGTGCCGACGAGAAAGGGCTCCAGAGCGCGCTGACCTCGCGCCTCCTCTCGGCAATCGTCGTCGGGTCCGTGCTGGCCATCGGCACGGTGCACGTGCGCGTCCTGCTCATGGTCGCCACAGTGACGTTCGCGACCCTAGCGCTCGCGTTCTCCCGCAGCAGCGGGTACCGCGCTCGCCTCGCGCTACCGTGGCCCGCCGCGGTATGCTTCGCGCTCGCCGCGTACTGCCTACTGCAGGCAGCGCCGATGCCCATCGCTTGGCTCCGGACGATCGCTCCTGCGAACGCCGACGTCTGGGACCGTTGCCTGCTGCCGTTCGGGGAGCAAGGCCCGAGCTGGGCCCCCGTCTCCCTGGACCCTGGCGCCTCGTTGGTCGAAGCGCTCAAGTGGGCCACGTATGCCGCCGTATTCACGGTGTCCGTGCACGTGGCAGCTGCCCGCGGAGCGACCTACGGCGTCGCAACGGTGTTCTTCGCGGCGCTCGCCGCGGCGCTCGTCACCCTCGCGCACGGGCTCGCCGGCGCGACGGCGGTCTACGGGCTGTACTCACCCACCTTCGCGCTCGCGCCCTGGCACATCGGTCCGCTGCTGAACGGCAACAACCTGGCCGGCTACCTGAACCTCGGGGCGCTGGCAGGCACGGGCCTCCTCATCGCCCGCCGCCCGACGCTACCCAGATGGGCGCTCGCTCCGGCCATTGCGACCATCATAGGCGTCGAGATCACCTCCGCCTCGCGTGGCGGCGTGCTCTCGCTCCCCGTCGGGCTCGTCACCGTCGCGCTGCTGGTCCGGCCCAACAGGCGCGCGGAGCCGGCGACCGTACGCGCTACGAGCTCGGTCATTCTCCTCACTGCAGCAGGCGGCACTCTCCTCGCCGGGCTGGGTGGGACCTACGGCGTGTGGTCGGAGCTATCCGAGAGAAGCCTGCTGAAGGTGTCGATGCTCACATGGGCGAAGCCCCTGGTCGGCGACCATCCGTTGCTCGGCATCGGGCGCGGCGCCTTCGAGAGCGTGTTCCCGCTCTACCGCCAACACCCCGGGAACGTCGTGTTCACCCACGCGGAGAACTTCCCGGCGCAGTGGGCAGCAGAGTGGGGGATCCCCGTCGCGCTCGCCGCCCTCGGCGCCTTCGCGTGGGCGATGGCGCCGCGTCGAATGGGCATACGGCACAGCGCCATCGCCGCCGGCGCCTGGGTCGGCGTAGTGGTCGTCCTGGCGCAGAACCTCTTCGACTTGGCGCTCGAGGTCCCCGGCGTGTGCATCGCGCTGGCCGCGACCCTCGGCTCGCTTTGGGGAGAATCCCATCGTTCCCGACAATCCGCAACGGTGGAGCAGCGCGTCCTGTCCTCGACGCAATCGAGCGCAGCGGCCGCAGGCGCCATGGCTGCGGGCCTCGGCCTCGTTGGAGGCGCGGCTCAGCTCGGAATGCACGACGTCGGGTCGGAGCGCACACACTTCCAGGAGGCGCTCGCGGCGCCACCGCAAGCCGTGCGAGCGTCCGCGAGTTCGCTGCGCGACGAGCTCCGGCGATCCATGATGCGACACCCCGCGGAATCGTACTTCCCGCTCGTCGGCGCGCTCCTCGCCCACCGCGTCGGCGGTGGGAACCCGATGCTTTGGCTTCAGCGGAGCCTCGAGCGCGCTCCCGTGAACGGCCGCGCACACCTCCTGCTCGCGGAAGTGCTGGCCGCCCGAGGCGCGCGCCAACAGGCGCTGGCCGAGCTCCGCCGCTGCGCGCTGGACGACGACGCGCTGGTCACGCGAGCCGCTGCCGCCGCTACCCGCCATGCCCGTACGTTCGAGGACCTGCTGCAGGCGGTGCCGGACGGTCGAGCCGGCGCGGCCATGCTCGCTGCCGTCGGCGCCACCCTCGCGACCGAGCCCGCCGCCGAGGAGCTGCGCGCTCGCTCCGACCGCGAGGCGATTTTCCGTGACCCCTCGCTGCTCGACCCCCGAATCCGGGAAGCCGACGCGAAGATCCGGGCCATCGCGAGCCGCACGAGCGCCGGCTGCGCGGACCGCAAGGTTTGTCGGGCTGAAATCCTCGCCCAGGCGGACGCAATCGCGGCCATCGTCCCAGACCGGTCCGTTGCAACCCAGATCCGCGCCAGGCTCCTCGCGGCCGACGGCAACGCGACAGAAGCCGTACGATTGCTCGCCGCCACGTGCAACCAGGCGTCCGACCGGGTCCCCTGCCTCGCGGTCCGGGTCCAGGCGGCCGCGCAGGTCAAGGCACCGGAGCTGCTCGACGCCGCATCGAAGGACTTGCTCTCCGCCGTATGCATGTCCGCTGTCGTCTGCGCCGAGAATGCGTCGTGGCTTGCGAGCCTCCGCCAGGAGCGCGGTGAGCGCGGCGCAGCCGTCGCGCTGCTCGAGAGAGCCGCGCGAGAAAGCCCGTCGAACGACGCGCGCTGGATGGCCCTCGCGACCGCAGCAAGCGCGGCTGGCGCTCACGCGCGTGCGCTCGAGGCGCTCGAAGCGGTGGCGCGGCTCCGCGGCACGGTCGACCCCGACCTCCGAAAGCGAATCGACGCCGCGCGCGACGCCGCGATGGCTGGCCTACTCACCCCGTGAGACGGAGCGCCCCCGATGTTCTCGGGCGCTTGACGCGCTCGGCGCGGCCGCCTACGCGAGCCGCCCCCCCCGGGTGAATAGCCGTAACGTGCCGCGCAACCCACGCCCTGGGGAGCAATTCGACAGCCCGCCCGCCCCGACCCGATCATGAAGAACGCCGAGCCGACAGCGGTCGCACCGCTCCCCAATCGCGCGCTGACGTCGAAGAGCACGTTCCAGCCGCCTTCCGTGGCGACGATGTGGCGCGCCCTGCGGAAGCACTGGACGGTCGCGATAGCCACCACCGTCTTCGTCATGCTTGCGGTGGCTTTCTACACGCTCGGACAGACCAAGATCTATCGCTCCACGGCCACGATCCAGATCGACCCAAGCGCCCCCCAACCCCTGGGCAAGGGTGTGCAGACGGTCGTCGACATGGGCGCCGGCGACTACGTAGCCAACAGGCAATATTTGGAGACGCAGTACAAGATCATCACGTCCAAGCGCCTAGCGACGGCCGTGGTCGAGCGGCTCGGCCTCCACAACGACGCAGCATTCCTGCGCAACGTCCCGCCCCGCGCCGACCTGCCGCCGGAGTCCGTCTCCGTCGACCGGGCGACCGAGCGCCTCCGTGAGAGAATCCTCGTCGAGCCCGTCAAGGACAGCCGGCTCGCCCTCGTGAAGTTCGAGGACGCGAGCCCCGAGCGTGCCCAGCGCGTTCTTTCGGCCCTCGTGGATACCTACATCTCGCAGAACCTCGACGACACGCTCGCCTCGGTCAACTCCGCGGTCGACTGGCTCCGATCCCAGCTCGACAAGCTGCGCGGCGATCTCGAAACGAGCGAGATGGCGCTCCACCAGTTCAAAGAGCAGCAGAACTTGCTGGCCCTGGAGGTCGACGACCAGTCGAACCTCCTCCGCGAGGAGATCCGCCAGCTTGGCGCAGCCCTCACCGTGATCCGCACCAGACGGGAGGAGCTCTCCGCCAAGCGCTCAGAACTACTCAAGATCCCGGCCGACGACCCTCGCAACCTCTCCGCGGTCGAGCTGCTCCACAGCCCGTTGCTCCCCCAGCTGCGACAACACTACGAGGAAGCCGTCCGTGAGCGCGACCAGCTCCTCGGACTTGACAAGGGCAAGAACCACGTCGACGTCCGCCGCGCCGAGAACGCTCTTCAGGCGGCGAAAGCGGCCGTGCTCGCCGAGATCAAGAACGTCCAGGGCGCCGCCAACCACGAGCTTCACGCGGTGCAGACCCAGGAAGGCGGCCTCCTCGGGCTCCTCGCGGTAGCGCAACGCCGCGCGATCGAACTGAACTTGCTCGAGATACAGTACGCACGCCTCAAGCGCGCCCGCGAGAACAACGACAAGCTCTACTCGATGGTGCTCGAGCGCACAAAGGAAACCGATCTGCAGCGCTTGTTGCGCGTCAACAATATCCGCATCGTCGACCAGCCGGATCTGCCGCACGTCCCGGTGAAGCCCAGGGTCGCGCTGATGACCTTGCTGGCGATCATTGCCGGCCTGGTGTCCGGGCTCGGCGTCTCCGTCGGCCTCGTCGCCCTCGACCGCACGATCAAGACGCCCGAGGACATCGAGCTGGAGTTTGGCGAGACGTGCCTCGGCATTCTACCGATGCTTACGACGTCGAGCGCAAAGACCGGGTACTACGCCTATGGACGGCGCAAGCGACGAGACGCGCGGGCGCCCCAGTCGGCCAAGATCACGCCCGAGCTCGTCGTGCATGAGGCTCCCGGCAGCAACGTCGCGGAGGCCGCACGTGCCATCCGCACCAACCTGATGTTCATGTCGCCCGACAATCCCATTCGGACGCTGCTCGTCACCAGCGCAAATCCGTCCGAGGGGAAGACCACAGTCGCGTGCTGCATCGCAGTCGCGATCGCGGGCGCCGGACACCGCACGCTCCTGGTCGACTGCGACCTTCGCAAGCCACGAATCCATCGCGTCTTCGGCAAGTCCGGGGAAAGGGGCCTGACGACTGCGCTCCTCGACGACACTGCGCTCGACCGGGCCATCGTGGAGACCGTCGTCCCGAACCTCTTTCTCCTGCCTGCAGGCCCGACGCCGCCCAACCCCGCCGACCTGATGCACAGCGAGCGCTTCCGGACCCTCATCGCGGAGCTTCGCAACCGCTTCGATCGCGTCGTCATCGACAGCTCCCCCATCGCTCCGGTCACGGACGCCACGATCGTGTCGGCCTACGTCGACGCCACGCTGCTCGTCGTCCGTGCCTTCACGACGCGCAAGGAGAACGCGCGGCACGCGCTGCGCGCGCTCCTCGACATCGGCAGCAAGACGGCGGGCGTCGTCCTCAACGCGGTAGACTTCGCCCGGCACGAATACAAGTACGCGACTTACTACGGCCGCTACGGCTACGGCACCCCGTACGGGGCGACGCCCGAAGACGCGGCCAAAGCGGGTGCAGCGGCGTCGGCCGCCAAGCAAGACGAGCCGCCGACCGACGCCCCCAGCGCCTCGCCCTGACGGCCGAGCCGCCGAGCCGCCACGGCAGCGCCAGCACGACCGCTGGGACGAGAGCGCAGCACGCAGGCGCCGAGCCCGATCGTGATCAACGGCGCCCCCTGACCACACGACCGACGCTCAGACACCCAGCGGGCCGATCGGTCCGCGCGTTCGCCTCCCCGCCGTCCATCCGCCGCCGCCCCCCCGCACGGCGCCGGATCCAACTGATTTCGGCGTGATCAGGTCAGCGCGACCGAGCGTGGAGGCTGTCAGCGCGAGTAGCCCAGAATGTGATAGACGAACCCGCCGGCGAGCTCGCGCAGCGCCCAGGTGCTCTGAGCGAGGAACCCGGCACGGGGCGCCCAGCTCGCGTCGTGCCGCGCTGGATCATAGGACCGGAAGTCGACTGGAAGCGCGTCCACCTGGAGCCCGACGGCTCGGTAGCACCCGAGCGCGCGTGCCATGTGGAACGCGCTCGTGACCACGACGAGACGCGACCAGCCGCGCTCACCAGCGATCCGGCTAGTCTCAATCGCATTCTCCCGAGTATTCAGGGCATTCCGGTCGACGACGATCCGATCTCGGCCAATGCCCCAAACCACCAGCTGGTCGGCGATAACCGCCGCCTCGACGACCTCCGCCGTCCGATCCGCCGGCCCGCCCGACACCACGACGAACCGCGCGCGCTGCTCCCGGAGTAGGTCGAACGCGACGATCACGCGTTCGAATGAATCATTGTACGACCGCACCCCTCGATCGCCGGTCGGCCGGTCATCCACCACGCCGGCGAGCAGCAACACGGCGTCGTACGTCTCGCCACCACGAAACGTGTGAGCAGCCCGAATCTCGAGCGACCGAATGAGCCCATTGGCGACCGGACCGAGGGAGAATAGCGTTACGACGAGCAGAGCCGCGCCCAGCGCGCGCTGAGCAAGCCATGGGCGACGCTTCCAGGCCACGAGCGCAAGGATGAGCAGGGTCAGCCCCCACGAAAGTGGGCTGAGCGCGAGATCGAGCGTCTTTGACAGCAGAAAGAACACGCCTTCCTGATAGCGCACTTTGGTACCGCCGGCTCGGAGCCCCTTACCGAGGCCCGCCAGCGCGCTGCGGGGATTGCATCAAGACCACCCTTCGGGGTATCCTGTACGCAACATGCTCCGCCCGACGCGCCGGGATCCCCCGGCCCAGCACCCGTGAAGATCCTGTTCCTGGTCAGCTCTCTGGGCGGGGGCGGCGCGGAGCGCGTCGCGACGACGTTGTCGAATGCCTGGGCAGACCGCGGCGCGGACGTGACACTGGTCACGACGTTCGCCGGCCAGGGAAAGCCATTTTGCGCTCTTCATCCCGCGATTCGTGTCTCCTCCCTCGGCAGTCCGCTGAAGCGAGACGCAAAGATTGGCGAACGCCGTGTGGTACGCCTTCTTCGGCTGCGAGCAATCGCCACCGAGGTGCGACCAGATGTCGTCATTTCGTTCCTGACGAACGTCAACTTGGCCAACCTCGTCGCGACGACCGGAATGGGAGTGCCACGGATCGTCTTCGAGCGAAGCGACCCGGCGGCCCAGGCGCTTCCGCTCGGCACGCGGACGGCCTGCCGGCTGCTGTATCGTCACGCCGAGTGCGTTGCCGCCCAGACCGACCGAGCGGCGGATTCGATTCGCCGACTCTATCGAGTCCGGGCGCGCGTCGCCGTGATCCCCAACCCGATCCCGCCTGGAATCGAGGCCTGGACGGCCACCCCCGGCGCGGCCGTCGATCGCAAGTCGCTGCTCTACCTGGGCCGACTCGACCACGTGAAGCAAGTTGAACGTGCAATCGAAGCCTTCGGCGACATCTCGATTCGGCACACTGACTGGGATCTACAGATCCACGGCGACGGACCCGAACGGCAGCGGCTCACCAGTCTCGTGGCGCGGCTTCGGCTGGGTGCTCGCGTCTTCATCCATGGCGCCACGACCGACCCGTGGAGGGTCATGGCGGGCGCTCACGCATTCGTCTCCACTTCGCGCCGAGAAGGCTTTCCGAACGCCATGCTGGAAGCAATGGCTGTCGGCCTGCCCTGCGTCGTCTCCGACTGCCCGAGCGGCCCGAGGGAGCTGAGTCGCGACGGCAAAGACGCCGTGCTCGTGCCTGGCGACGACCGAGCTGGGCTCCGAGACGCGCTCTCGGATCTCATGGGCGACGGCGCTCGGCGAGCGCAGCTCGGGGCATCGGCGCGCGAATCCGTTCTATCTCGATTCGGCCTGGATGCCATTTTGCGGTGCTGGGACGATGCGTTCGCGTCGCTCGGCGTCTGCGCATGAGGCCTGACCTCAGCGAGCCGCACGGCAGCCACGCCATTTCTACCCGGACGACCAGCGACACGACATGAACGACCTAGCCTCACGGACGCGAGATCTGGCCCACAGGGTTCGGGTCGACGTCCTGCGCATGGTGCACCGGGCGCGCGCCTCCCACGTCGGGAGTTGCCTCTCGTCCGCGGACATCCTCGCCGTCCTATACGGTGCCGTGATGCGGTTCGATCCGGCGGCTCCGACCACCCCGGACCGCGACCGCTTCATCCTCAGCAAGGGACACGCAGCTGCGGCAGTCTATTCAGTGCTCGCGCAGATCGGCTGCCTGGCCCACACGGATCTCGATGAGTACGGGAACGATGGCTCGCTCCTCATGACCCACGTCAGCCACAAGATCCGAGGCGTCGAGTTCTCCACAGGGTCACTCGGCCACGGCCTGCCGTTCGGTGTCGGCAAGGCGCTCGCCGCGAGGCGGCTGCACGCCGTCTGGCGAACCTTCGTGCTGATGAGCGACGGCGAGATGGACGAGGGCAGCAACTGGGAGGCTCTCATGTTCGCGGGCCATCACCGGCTCGACAACCTCGTCGCCGTGATCGACTACAACAAGCTGCAGAGCCTCGCATCCGTGAAGGCGACGCTCGACCTCGAACCGCTTTCCGCCAAGCTCGAGAGCTTCGGGTGGTCGGCGCGCGAGCTCGACGGCCACGACCACGCTGCGCTGCAAGAGGCCCTCAGTACGACCCCGTGGGCGCCGGGAAAGCCCTCGATCGTCATCGCGCATACGGTCAAGGGCAAAGGAGTGAGCTTCATGGAGAACAGAGTCGAGTGGCATTACAAGAGTCCCAGCGCGACTCAGCTCGACGAGGCGTTGGCAGAGCTCCGGTCTTCCCATGCGTAGCGCCTTCATCGACGAGCTCGCCGCACAGGCGGCCCTCGACTCGCGGATCGCCCTGGTCGTCGGCGACCTCGGGTTCTCCGTCGTCGAGCCGTTCGCCGATCGCTTCCCCGACCGGTTCGTCAACTCGGGTGTCGCAGAGCAGAACATGATGGGGCTCGCGGCCGGCATGGCTTCGGAGGGCTACCACCCGTTCGTCTACTCGATCGCCAATTTTCCCGTGTTCCGCTGCGCGGAACAGATCCGCAACGACGTCGAATACCATGACCTTCCCGTGACGATCGTCGCCGTGGGCGGCGGCCTCGCCTACGGCAACCTCGGCTACTCGCACCACGCCGTGCAAGACTACGGCTTCATGCGGATGTTGCCCAGCATGCTCATCGCCGCACCGGGCGACCCGATGGAAGTGCGCGCCTGTGTCCGGTACCTCGCCAGACACCCGCAGCCCTCTTACCTCCGGCTCGGCAAGGCAGGCGAGGCGTGCCTGCACGGAGACGTCCCCGAGGTCACCCCCGGTCGGTGGATCAAGATCGTCGGTGGCGACGGAACGAACACGTTCCTGACCACCGGAGCGACGTTGCCCCTCGCGCGTGAGTGGCTCGACCACCAAGACTACCAGGGCTGGGCCCTGCACTCACTGCCCCTGTGGGGCATGAGGACCAAGGCGCTGCAAGCTGCCCAGGCAGTAGCGTGGAAGCGGGTCATCTCGGTCGAGGACCACCTTCAGGACGCAGGCTTTGGCTCTTGGCTCCTCGAGTCATGCCTGCCGCTCGCCGGAAGGCCGGCGATCGAGATCCGGGGATTGTCCAGCGAGATCTTCGGCAAGGTCGGTACGCAGTCCCGCCTGAACGCACTCGGTGGCCTCAAGTGATGCTCTCGCTCGCCGGCGCCTGGCACTGCGGCAACGCAAGAGGCCGCACGGCCCGAACGCGAAGGTGAGGGCAGCCGGGTGCGGGCACTCTTCTTTCGCTTGGGGGTCGACCGGGCCGTGCTGCTCACCCTGTTCGCGCGCGGCTGGGGAGTCGGCGCCGGACTGCTCACGATTGGCTTCGTGACGCGATTTCTCTCTCCGGAGCTTCAGGGCTTTTACTATACGTTCTACAGCCTAATCGCTCTCCAAGTCTTCGCTGAACTCGGGCTTAACTTCGCGATCGTCCAGTTTAGCAGCCACGAGATGGCACACCTGACCTGGGCGCCCGACGGTACGGTCACCGGCGACCCCGGCGCCAAACGGCGGCTTCAATCGCTGCTCAGCTTCGCGGTCACGTGGTTCGGAGTAGCCGCGGTACTGTTGGTCGCGGTCCTCGGCCCCGCCGGCGTCCGCTTCTTCGCTCGCGCCTCCGCCGCCGCCGGCGGCACGAGCGTCGCGGTCCCCTGGCTGCTGCTCGTCGTGTTCTCCGCGGCGAACCTGCTGGTCAATGCGTTCGCAGCCTTGCTCGAAGGCTGCGGACGGGTCGCCGAGACAGTGTTACTTCGCCTCTTTCAGTCCGTCGCCGCGACTCTCGGCATCTGGGCGATGCTCGGCGCCGGCGGGCGCCTCTATGCCGTCGCCGCGAGCAGCTCGATGATGACGCTCGTGGGAGCCGCGTGGCTTCTCCTTCGCCATCGGGCGTTCTATCGAGACCTTCTGGCCCATCCGAGGACGCTCCCGGGGATGAGCTGGCGAAGGGAACTCTGGCCCTTCCAGTGGCGCATCGCAGTCAGCTTCACAAGCGGCTACATGCTCACCCAGCTTTTCAACCCGCTGCTTCTCAGCCTTCGCGGCCCCGCGGAGGCTGGGCGCATGGGCCTCAGTCTTCAGGTACTGTCAGCCATGAACGGGGCAGCCATCGCCTGGATCACGACCAAGGCCCCAACCTACGGCCAGCTGATCGCCAAGGGCCAGACGCAAGCACTGAAGGCACTCTTCGGGCGCGGGGTCGCCCAGTCGTTCGCGTTCTTGGTACTCAGCATGTTTTCCGTCTGGAGCATGCTTCTCTACCTGTCGACCACAGGGTCGAAGTACGCGATGCGTGTCCTCCCCCTCCCGCTGTTCTCGCTGCTGTGCCTCGCCGGTCTGGGGAACCACTTCGTCATGGCACAGGCGGCCTATCTGCGGGCTCACAAGCAGGAGCCCTTCATGTGGCTGTCCATCGCGAACGGCTTTGCGACGGCGGCGCTCGCGATCCCTCTCGTATCGCTCTGGGGCGCAGGCGGCGCTGTCATCGCGTACACGTGCACCGCCCTCTTGATCGGATTTGGGGGAGGCACGTTCGTGTTCCTTCGCAAACGTCGACAGTGGGACACCCAGCGGGCGGAGCCAACTGCATCATGAGCGCGAGCCTGAAAAACGAGGTCAGCCGAGGTCAGCCTGAGCTATCGATTTGCGTCCCGACGTACAATCGGGCGGCGTGCCTGGAGAAGCTCTTCGGCTGCCTCGCGCAGATCAAAGTGGCACACGGGAACGACGTCGAGATCTGCATCTCGAACAACCACTCTCTTGACGACACGGCGGCCGTCATTGAGAGATGGCGGGCGCGGCTCGAGCTCGCCACCGTGACCCAGCCTACCAACATCGGCGCGACGCGCAACGTCGCCGAGGTCGCACGGCTCGCCTCTGGTCGATGGATCATGTTCCTCGGCGACGATGACGCGCTGAACGCCTCCAGCTTCGCGGAGCTTCTCCGCGTGCTCCGAACCGCGCCGGACGATGAATGGATCCTCGCCGGAGTCGGGGACGGTGACGGCGGCGAGACCCTCCTCGGCGACCTCAGAGAGGGCCGGCACACGGCGGAAGCCTTCCGATGGCAGGTCGCCCGCCGCGGGCTCTTCCCGTTCGGGTTCATCGGAATGCACGTCTTCTCGGCGGCGCTTCGCCCCGTCCTACTCGGCCTCTCTCTCGAGGAGACGCAGCCTTGGCCCCACGTTGCCCTATTCCTACGGCACCTCGCCCGCGGTGCATTTCGCGTCTTCCGGCGCCCCGTCGTCCACCAAGCCGGCGCCGGGCGGGAGCTCTTCTGGCGCCAAGGAGACTGGGTCAAGATCAGCCTCGCAAAGCTGAACCTCATCGCGGGAGCACGCCGAGATGAGCCCGGCCTCGAGTTCTACTACGACGTCCTTGCGGCCCGAGAACTGTACTCCGCGAGGAGCCTCGGCGACCTCGCCCGGTGGCGGTTCTTCGAGCCCGCCGAGTTTCGAGGCGACGCCCTCGGCGCCCACTGGGCGCGCTACCGGCTGCTGGGCGCTTCGAGCGTCCTTGCCATACCGCACGGCGCACTCCTGATCGCGCTCTACGCCACCCCCACCGGGTCGCTTCGCCTCGCTGAGCGCCTAACCGGACGCGGCGACAGCGCCGCGCGCTACGTCGCTCGACGCGCGCGCCTCGGGCAATTCGATGGCGTGAAGCGCGGCCTCTGAGCGGGTCGCCGGCGACTACTTGGCTCCTTCCCCGGGGAGGGCGAGTTGGAGACGGTGCCCGAGCGTCGCTACCACGCCACAGAATCCCAACTCCTCGCGCAGGGTCCGCTCGACCTCGCGCCGGTATGCCATCGCAGAAATGACGACGGCATCGATGGACGCCCCGACGAGCGCCGACGGCGCCTCGACCCGCAGGTGAGAGACCGGCGTGAACAGCCCCAGCTTGTTCGGATCGCTGTCAACGAGCAGGTCCAGATCGCGAATCCCCGCCGACGCGAGGATGCTGAGCCCCTTCCCTCCCGCCCCCCAGACGGCGACCTTCTTGCCCTGAGCGCGGTAGGAATCGATGAACGCCTTCAGCTCCGTGCCGAGCGAGCCGACCGCGCGCTGAATGCCAGCTAGCTGCGCCGTGTCGGCCCGCCTTACGACAGCGACATCGTACTCGTCGAACATGCTCTGCGTGAGAGAGAGCACGTCGAATCCGTTCATCTCAAGCGCCATACGCAGCGTCTTCCACGAGAAGTAGTTCACATGGTCCGCGAAAAAGTCATAGAAACGGCCGTCCTCGATGGCCTTCTCGAGACTAGGAACCTCGACGAGGCCAACCCCACCGGGCGCCAGGTTTTCATGAATGCCCGTAAGGAAGTCGTGGATATCCGGCACGTGCTCGAGCACCTGCCGCGTCACGAATCCGTCGAACGGCCCCCCCTCGAGGCGCCGTCCGCTCGTGACGTACCCGCCTTCGACCATGTGACCGCGTCGCAAAGCAATTTCGCGCGTGCGGCGTGAGGGCTCCACGCCCGAGACCGCAGCGCCGGCTGCCTTGAGGTGGTCCAGGTAGCTCCCGTCGCCGCAGCCAATCTCCGCGACCCTCTTCCCGACCAAGCCCAGCCCCTCAACGAACTCCCGCGCCTGCGTCGCCTGAAACTCCTGCATCTGCACCGAGTGCGTCGCCACCATCATGTAGTCGTCGTAATATTCGTCCTCCAAACTGGGACGAATCTGCACGAAGCCGCACGCGGCGCACGAACATACTACTAGGTGAACCGCCCGGTCAGCGGCCAGCTCCGTCGCCCGAAGCAACCGCTGGACGTTCCGAGGTGCGTTGTCGATCGTCATCACCTCGCGCAGCAAGGCCCGACCACAGAGGCGGCAGCAGTTATCCGATTTCACGCTCTGACTCCCGCGCTCATGCGTTCCTGAATCACCCGAAGACCACCGTCCACAAGCGCAATTCGCCCTCGGAAATGGTAGCGCTCCTCCAGCACTTGGCGGATCTCGCGCTGGTAGGCCGGTGCCGTGATGACGATCGCCTGCACATCTCGCTCGCGCAGGATGTCCGGGTGGGACACCACCAAGTGCGAAACCGGGGTAAAGCGACCAAGCTTGTGCGGGTCGCTGTCAAGCACGTGGTCCACGCCACGCAGGTCGGCGCAGGCCAGTATGCTCAAGCCTTTGCCACCAGCGCCCCAGACGGCAACTTCGCCGCCGAGTCGCTTGCTATCGGCGACAAAGGCACTGACCGCCGCAGACAGCTCGGCGACGCCTCGCTCGGCAGCGCCGAAATCGGGCGCCGGCGGCAAGCTCACGAGCGCGCAGAGGGCCTCACCCTCGATGGCGGGCGCCGTCTCCAGCACTTCAAAGCCGTGAAGCTCGAGCGCGAGTCGCAACGTCGTCGGCGTGAAGTAGTTCACGTGCTCGGGGATGAAGTCGAAGTACCGCCCCTCGAGCCGAAGCTTGTCGAAGTTCGGCACCTCGACCAGCCCGACAGCCCCCGCCTTCATTTGTCGCCGGACGCCGAGAACGAACGAGGCGATGTCCCCCACATGCTCGAGAACCTGCCTCGTAACGAACGCATCGAAAGGCGCGTCCGCGATGCCTCGATCCGCGGGAAGCACCCCGGCGTCCACCGTCAGCCCCCGAGTGAGGGCGATTGCCCGCTGGGCCGCCGACGGCTCGATCCCGCGGGCGACCGCACCGGCAAGCGCCAGACACTCGAGGTAGGACCCATCCCCGCACCCGACCTCCAGGACCCGCTTGCCCTCGAGGCCAAAGCGCCGAACGAAAGCTGTGGCTTGCTCGAGCTGCGCCGCGCGCATCTGCGGCGAGAACGACGGGGCGTTCACGTAGTCCTCATAGTACTCGTCGGCCGGGGCCGTCGGCAACATCACGAAGCCGCACTGCCCACACGCGAACATCGTCAGGTCAACGCCGCGGTCCGACGCGACTTCGTGCGAGCCCAGAAGTCGGTGGTTCCAACGCGGCATGTTCCCGAGGTGAAACGCCCGCTCCAGCGCCTCGCAACCACAGAGGCGACAACGCATAAGGTCCTTCTTGCTCGTCATAGTTGCTCCGCAGACGTGATGGCCGACCAAGCCTCGAAACGAGGGAGGCGCATACGCCCCTGGCGACGCGGCCGTCTCATGCTCGCCGCGACGGGTCGCCGAGTCCGAGGTCCCCGCGAAGATGATCGACAACACCTCGCACACCATCTGCAAGCGGCACCGCCGGCACGAACCCCGTCGCCCTCGTCAACGCCGAGATGTCCGCCTCGAGATGCATGACCTGGTCCGCCCGATACTGAACCTCCCCAAACCCGAGGGGCAGCGACGGGTCGATGTAGTCTCGGATGAACGTGATGACCTCGCGCAGCGGCCGCGCCTCGCCTGAGCCGAGGTTAAAGACCCCGCTCACGTCGCAGTCCAGAGTGGCGATCACCGCCCGGGCAACGTCCTCAACGTGAAGGAAATCCCAGCGCTGGTCCGCGGCGGTCAAGGCAGGGCGCTCACCGAGCAGAAGACGGCGAACAAGGTAAGGAATCAGCCAGCTCGGATCATCACCCGGCCCGTAGGACGAGAACAGCCGGAGCCACGCGAAGGAGCGACCCGACACGACGGCCATGCGCTCGAGAAGCACACACACGGCGAGCTTCGCCGCGCCGTACACGGTCGTCGGCGCAAGGGGTGCATCCTCGCGAATGCGACCGGACTGAGGACCATACTCCGCCTGCGAGCCGACGCCGACGAAGCGCGCAGCGCCGAGCGCCTCGGTGAGAAGGTACAGCTCGATGGCGGCGCCGACGTTCTTCGCTTGATCCACGTTGTTGCGGTCCGAGCCCCGGACGCCCTCCCATGCGAGGTGAACAACGCCCTCCGGCGCGAACGCCGCGACCGCTTCGCGCACTTCGCCGAGACGAAAGATGTCCCCGCGGATCACCTGGACCCGGTCGAGGAGATCGCCGATACGCCGCGTGTCGCTCGCTGGGCGCAGCAATACCGCGACGGGACGGCCTTGCCGAACCATCTGCCGCACGACAGCCGCCCCGACGAAGCCGGACGCCCCCGTCACCAGCGCTCTCTTCATGACTCCTCTCGAATGGCCTGGTGGCTACTGATTTGCTCGAGCATCACCTCTCGAAGGGCACCTCGTGCCGCGTAGGTACGGTGCCATTCCGCCACCGCGGCGACTGCACGGCTGAGACGCCAACGCGGTAGCCAGCCGAGCAACGAACGGGACTTCGAACAGTCGAGCTTAAGACACGTCGCTTCGTGAGGCTGAGGGCTCTCGTCGAGCACCCAACTCACCCCGTCGCCCCACTCCGCGACCAGACGCTCGACGACCCACTGTACCGGGCGAGCATCGCCGTCTTCCGGGCCGAAATTCCACGCCTCGGCGAACCGGTGCCCATCCGCCTCATGCAACGCTTCCGCAAGTCGCAGGTAGCCGCTGAGAGGCTCCAGGACGTGCTGCCAAGGACGTATCGATCGCGGATTGCGAACACGGACGGGCTCGCGACGCTCGAGCGACCGGATGATATCAGGCACGAGCCGATCGTTCGCCCAATCGCCGCCACCGATGACGTTGCCCGCGCGTGCGGTCGCGACGGAAGTGCCAGACGATTCGAAGAACGACCTCCGGTAGGCCGAAGTCACGAGCTCGGCGCACCCCTTGCTGCTCGAGTACGGATCAAATCCGCCCATGGGCTCATTTTCTCGGTAGCCCCAGGGCCATTCCCGGTTCTCGTAGCACTTGTCGGTCGTGACATTGACCACCGCCCGCACACCTGGCGTCCGACGCACCGCCTCAAGTAGATGCACCGTGCCGAGAACGTTGACCGAGTAGGTCTCCACAGGGCTCGCGTAGGACTGCCGCACGAGCGGCTGGGCGGCGAGGTGAAACACGACCTCTGGACGCACCCGCCTCAGGGTCTGCAGCACTAGCTCCTCGTCCCGAACGTCAGCGATCGTGCTGCTCGCCATCCCGGTCACCAGGTCGCACGCGACGAACAGGCTTGGGTCCGTCGGCGGCTGGAGCGCGTAGCCGTGCACCTCGGCAGCCAAGGACTGCAACCAGAAGGAAAGCCAGCTACCTTTGAACCCGGTGTGGCCCGTGACGAGCACGCGCCTTCCCCGCCAGAATTCCGGACGTACGGTCACGCCTTCCAAGGTGCCTCGTTTCGCCCCCAGAGGTGCTCCAAGTAGTTCTTGTCTCGTAGGGTATCCATGGGCATCCAAAAGCCCCGATGCTTGTAGGCTTCGAGCTCGCCGGAGGCGGCGAGCTGGGTGAGCGGCTGTCCTTCCCAAGACATGGAGTCATCCTCGACGAGGTCAATGCAGGTCGGCGAGAGCACGAAGAATCCCCCGTTGACCCACCCCTCGCCGCCCTGAGCCTTCTCGACGAACCCGCGCACGGAAGATCCCGCGAGATCGAGGGCGCCGTAGCGGCCCGCCGGTTGCACGGCGGTGACTGTCGCACGCTTGCCGTGCGTGCGATGGAAGGCGACGAGCGAAGTGATGTCGACGTCCGCGACGCCGTCACCGTAGGTCATGCAGAACGCATCATCTCCCTCGACGTAGCGCGCAACGCGTTTGAGCCGCCCCCCGGTCATGGTGTGCTCACCCGTGTCCACCAGCGTCACGCGCCAAGGCTCGGCGTTGTGCGAGTGTACTTCCATCTGGTTGTTCTGCATGTCGAAGGTGACGTCCGACATGTGGAGGAAGTAGTTGGCAAAGTACTCCTTGATCACATAGCCCCTGTAGCCACAGCAGATGACGAAGTCACGAATGCCGTGCGCCGAGTACGACCTCATGATGTGCCAGAGGATTGGCTTTCCGCCAATCTCCACCATCGGTTTGGGCTTCAGATGCGTCTCCTCCGAGATCCGCGTGCCGAGGCCCCCCGCGAGAATCACTGCCTTCATGTGCGACCTCTATCGCGCCCGTCCGCGGGCCGCAGCCCCAAGAGGCGCGCACTGCCCATACCACATCCGCCCCCCTCCGGAGCGCCGCAGCGCTCCCGCCGGTTGGCGCCGGCGGGGAGCCCCAATGCGCTCGCAAGCGCTGATTCCGCTCGGGCCTCCATCCGCCGAATCGTGTCGGATGGGAGAGACACTTGCAAGACGATTTCGCGATCCGACGGGCGTCGCTCTGCAAGAGCGCGACGCGTTCGAGATTCCCGCGATCCGCAAGGCACCTCCGACCGCTCAGCCACGCTCTGCCACCCGAAGGACCTTCCGGACCGCTGCACAGGTATCCGCGATATCCCGGAGCGACAGCGTCGGGTGCACGACGAACATCAGGCTCGTCTCGCCGAGCTCCCTGGCTACCGGGAGCGCCTCCGACGGGCCGAGTCCGGCGGCCGTGAAAGCCTTCTCCTTGTAGATCTCGCTGCAGCTGCCAGAGAAGCAGGGTATACCCTCGGCGCAGATCGCGCTCATGATGCGGTCCCGGTCCCACCCGCGAGCGAGGCGTTCGGGCCGAACGAAGGCGTAGAACTTGTACATCGCATGCTCGATGCCCGCAGGAGGCTCCGGCACCCGAAGCGCTCCGATTGATCGCATCGCTGCGGCGAGCAACGCCGCATTTCGGCGGCGCGCGGCCGACCATGCGGGCAGCTTGCGCAGTTGCACTCGTCCGAGCGCCGCCTGGGGCTCCGTGAGCCGCCAGTTAGTGCCGAAGGACTCGTGAAGCCAGCGAAACCCGGGAGGGTGCGACCGCGAATACACTGCCTCGTAGCTCTTCCCGTGGTCCTTGAACTCCCATGCGCGCCGCCAGACCGCCTCGTCGTTGGTGGTGAGCATCCCGCCTTCGCCACCGGTCGTGATGATCTTGTCCTGGCAGAAGGAAAACGCGGCCGCGTCGCCGAGAGCTCCGACCGGCACCCCCCCGTAGACGGCGCCGTTCGCCTGCGCACAATCCTCGAGCACCTTCAACCCCCGATCGCGCGCAAGGGCAACGATCGGAGCCATGTCGCAGGGCCAACCTGCGAGGTGCACACAGATTATGGCCTTGGTTCGACCCGTCAGGCCCCGTGCGATGGTCTCGGCCGTGATGTTCTGGCTGTCCCGGTCCACGTCGACCACGACAGGCGTCGCACCGCGTGCCACGCACGCGCTCGCGGAAGCGATGAACGTCCGAGCAGTGAGCACGACCTCGTCACCGGCGCAGACGCCGAGTGCGAGAAGCCCCGCCTCGAGCGCCACCGTCCCATTCGCCAGCGCCACGGCGTGCTTGCACCCCGCGGCGGCTGCGTACTCCCGCTCGAACTCGCGCCCTTCGGTCCCGGTCCAGTAGCTAACCTTGCCGGTCCGGAGTGGCCCCATGGCCGCGTCGATCTCGTCCTCATCATAGAACGGCCACGCTCCGACAGGCTCCCTCCTGACTGGAGTTCCCCCATCTACTGCCAGGCGATCTTCTTCCATGGATACCTCACGTCTTGCTGCCGATCCCAACAGGCCCGCGGCCAACGGCGGCCGCGTCGACGCTCGGCGCCGCGACGCCCCGAGCGCCCGTGCCGACAACCCTCCGGCCACGAAACACGTCGTGACGCACAGTGGCGTGGCGGCCGAGAGGAGCGAGATCGTCGACGATCGCGGCCCGGGCGATTGTTCCCCCTGCGCGAAGCATCGCGCCGCGCCGCATCTGGAAGGTCCTGCACGCCCTCACGCCCCGAACGACATGCACGCCGCCCACGACGCACTCGCGACCGAAGTTTGCGCCCATGCTCGTGATGAAGAACTCCCCAATCCGCGCTCCGGGATCGACGAGTGCCCCGCCCGTCACGCCGGTACCGGCGCCGACGATGGCGGGCCGCGCGACCTGCGCCGGCGGATGGACCACCGACACGCTAGGAATCCCCCGCGCGCCGCGGCCCGGGTCCGACTGCGACACAGCCACTGCTATTCGCATTCGACGCGATCTCCGAGCTGACGGCTGCCCGCCGTTCCAGCGACTCGTGCCTGGGGCCAAGGACCGTGTACCCGTCCCGCGCGCGGCCCTTCCCTGCGAGGTTAGTGTCCCCGAGGAACGCGACGGCGTAGGCGCCCAACCGCTAGAACGCGTTGACGGCCGCGCGCATGGCGACTCGCCGTCGATGACGGCGCTCCTAGACGGACCCACCGAAGACATCACGATGCCGCCCCATGCTCGCGGACAGGGTCGAACTTCTCCATGGTGGCATGACCATTCTGGGCGATGCCCTCGCGCCCGAGCACCTTCGACAAGGTCATGAATAGAATGCGCAGGTCGAGCAGCAGCGACTGGTTGTCGACGTACCAGACATCCAGCTCGAAGCGGTCCTCCCAGCTCACCGAGTTGCGCCCGTGCACCTGTGCCCAGCCCGTGATCCCGGGGCGAACCTCGTGACGACGCGCCTGCCTCAACGTGTATCTCGGAAGGTACTCCGTGAGGAGCGGCCGCGGTCCAACGAGACTCATTTCACCCTTGAGGACGTTGATGAACTCCGGCAGCTCGTCGAGACTGGTGCTGCGCAGCCACTTGCCGAAGCGCGTCAGACGCTGCTCGTCAGGAAGCAAATCCCCGCGGGCATCGCGCCGATCGGTCATCGTGCGAAACTTGTACATCAGAAAGGGGACGCCATTGAGCCCAGGCCGCTCCTGGGTGAAGAGGACTGGCGAACCCAGATTGATGCGCACCGCGAGTGCCGTGGATGCCGCAAGAGGTGCCGCCGCGACGCCACAAATCGCCGTGACGACTACGTCAAAAATGCGCTTCATCCGAGCCCCATGGTGCTCATCAGCTCCCGATTGATCCGTTGCACGTCGAAACACTCCTCGGCGCGAGCGCGACTCTTCGCCCCCATCGCCGCCACGACGTCCGGGCGACTGACGAGCCCGCCGAGCGCCTCTGCGAGGGCCACGCCGTTCTTCACCGGTACGAGGAGCCCGTTCTCGCCGGGCACGACGGTTTCACGACAGCCGCTCGCATCCGTCGTCACTATCGCGCGCCCGGCCGACATAGCTTCGAGCACAGTCCGCGGCATGCCCTCGTGGTACGAAGGCAGCACGTAGACGTGACACCCGGCCAGGTGCGGGCGAACGTCCTCGCACTGACCGAGGTATTCAACCGCGGAGGCACCAGCCCACGACCGAAGGTCGTCAATGCGGACGCCGTCGCTCGACGGATCCTCTGGCCCCAGGAGTCGAAACGACGCGGACGGGGTGCGCCGCTTCACGATCGACGCAGCCTCCACGTATTCGCGCAATCCCTTGGCGCGAAGCAAGCGCGCGATCATGAGAAACACAGTAGGTCCATCCGGTAGCGGCACGACAGGGAATCTCTGGAGATTGACGCCGGAGCCGTTCACGATGCGACACCTCCCCGGCTCGACGATGCGGCGCTCGTTGAAGCCTCGTTGGTCGTCCGGGTTCTGGAAGAACACTCGTTCCGCGCGCGTGAGCGCGGACCGGTAGAGCCGCACGACCACACTCGTCAACGCGCGCCGCGCGACCCCTCCCGCCTGCAAGGCGAGACCGAGTCCCGTGATCATCGGGAAGTACCGCGCAGCCCCTCGCAGAGAGCGCAACGCGAGCCCGCCCCATATCACGGGCTTGATCGTGTACGCGAATACAACATCGGGACGGACCTCCTGGAGGCCACGGCGGAGCGACCAGAAGGTGGCGGCGTCGTCCCGCGGGTCCATGCCGCTTCGGCTGATGTGATAGGGGCGGAACGAGATTCCAAGCGCCTCGATTCGGGCAACGGTGGCGGCGTCGGTCGGTGCTGCCATGCCGATCACTTCATGTCCCCGCCCGCGGAGCGCGGTGATGAAATCGCCGCGAAAATTCACAAGCGACGAGGCGAGCCCCCCGATGACGAGAACCCTAGCCAACGCGGCCCCCCGGCGCCTTCTCGTTCGCCAACCATGCCTGGAACATGAGCACGTCCCACAGGTGGTACTGCCAGTTCCTCGCGCCGGACTGGTGCTCCACCCACTTCTCCCTAATGAGTTTGCTGTTCAACATGCCCTCGCGTCGCAACCGCTCCTCACTCAGAAGTTCCTCCGCCCACCCGCGCAGAGGCCCTCGGAGCCACGCATCGATAGGGATGCCGAAGCCCTGCTTGGGACGCTCGATCAGCCGCTGGGGCACGTATTTGTACAGAACCTTGCGAAGCACCCACTTGCCGACGCCACCGCGAAGTTTGAGGCCCAAAGGAAGTCTCCACGCGAACTCCACGACGCGATGGTCCAGGAAAGGAACGCGCGTCTCCAGAGATACCCCCATAGCAGCCCGGTCGACCTTGGTGAGGATGTCGTCCGGCAGGTAGGTGAGCTGGTCGAGCGCCATCATTCTTGAAACGTCGCCGTCGAGGCGCGGATGACGAGAAGGATCCGTGAGCATGGTCAACGGCTCGATGGAGCTAGCAACGACGGCCGAAGGGTCTCGCCAATGCGACACCAATCCATGGTATAGCTGCTCGACGGTGCGACTCGCCAGGACGCCGGCGCCCTTATGCAGCTTGTCGCCGAGGAGCGCGACACGCTGGACGCCCGGCAAGCGCGACAAGATTGGTGCCATCGCGTCGAACGCGTGAGGAGGAATGGATGTGATCAGGTTCGCCATCCTCGTCCGGACGCCGACCGGTACGCGCGAAAGGCTCCGCCAGGCTTTCTGGGTGATGACGTATCGATTGTAGCCGGCAAATAGCTCGTCTCCCGCGTCCCCAGAGAGACTCACGGTCACATGGCGCCGAGCCAGGGCCGACAGCAAGAATGTTGGAACCTGCGAAGAGTCGGCAAACGGCTCATCGTAGAGCGTCGGGAGGAGAGGAATTACATCAATCGCCTGCTGTGGGGTGACGTAGAGCTCGGTGTGATCAGTGCCAAGATGGCGCGCGACGGCCTTGGCGTGTTCGGCCTCGTTGTAGGCCTGCTCCTGAAAGCCGATCGTGAACGTTCGGATCGGCACGGTGCTCTGAGCCTGCATGAGGGCAACGATTGCCGAGGAGTCGACGCCGCCCGAAAGAAACGCTCCGAGCGGCACGTCCGAAAGCATCTGCTGTCGGACGGCTCGTCGGAGCAAGAACTCGAGTTGCTCGATCGCCTCTTCGTCTGAGCCGACGAACGGATCCCGCTGCCCCAGCTCCGCTGCCTCGTTGACGCTCCAGTAGGCGACGGGCTGCGGGTCCTCGCGCCCGGTCCGAACCTTGAGGTATGTGCCTGGAAAGAGCTTGTGAACGCCGCTGTAGATGCTGTGGGGCGTCGGAATGTAGTTGTGACGGAACAACAGCGCGAGCGCATTGCGGTCGATCACTCCGCCGAACGACGGATGCGCCCGAAGCGCCTTGAGCTCCGAACCGAAGAGGAAAGTACCCCCGCAACGCCCGTAGTAGAGAGGCTTCTCGCCAAGGCGGTCGCGCGCCAGCACGAGCTCCCGATGCTGCCTGTCCCACAGCGCGAGCGCGAACATTCCGACGAACCGCTTGAGCGAATCTTCCAGCCCGTAGTCCTCGAACGCCGCGAGCATCACCTCGGTGTCGGAATGGCCCCGCCACGTCCGCGCCCCGGTGCGCTCCAGCTCGGCGCGAATCTCTAGATAGTTGTAGATTTCGCCGTTGAAAACCAGAACGTACCGTCCGGAGGCCGACACCATCGGCTGCGCACCCTCGGCCGTGAGATCGAGAATCGCCAGGCGCCGATGCCCGAGCGCCACCCCCGCGTCACCATCTACCCAGCTAGCGCCCGCGTCGGGACCGCGGTGGGTGATCCGGTCCGTCATACGACGAATCAACTCGTCGGGTGAGCCCTCCAAGCGGTGGTCCGTCAAGAAGCCAGCGATCCCACACATCAGCGACTACCCGTGCCCTTGGCTCAACACTTCTTCGTAAAGTGCTTCGTACTTGCTCACCACGGACGCAAGCGAAAACCCCTCGATGACCCGTCGGCGCGCCGCCTCGCCGAGCGCCCGGCGCCCGTCGGCACCGAGCTCGATCAACTCGGCCCAAGCAGCCGCGAGCGCCTCCGGCGCGCGCGCCGGGACCACTCTCCCCGTTTCGGCGACGATCCACGCCGAGTCCCCCACGTCCGTCACGACGCACGGAACTCCGCAGCTCATTGCCTCGCCGACGACGTTGGCGAACCCCTCCGCCTTCGAGGAGGACGTCGCGACGTCCATGGCCGCCGTGAGCCGCGCCACGTCGTCGCGACGGCCCAGCAGCGACACGGCACGACGAAGCCGAAGGTCCGTGAGCTGATCGACGAGCTCTCGATTGCCTGCGTCGACGCCATCCCCGACCAAGACGAAGCGCACATCGGGGTGCGTCCGCAGCAGATCGGTCGCCGCTCGGAGAAAGCCCGCATGGTCCTTGACGGGGTGATACCGTCCTACGAGGCCAATCAGCACCGTGTCAGGCGCCACCCCCAGCTCGGAACGCACAGATCGCCGGGCGTCCTCGGAGGGCGTGAACTCCTCGGTGTCGAAGCCGTTCGGAAGCAGCCGCCACTTCTCCGGGGGAAAGCCGAGACCCGCTTCGTGGGCACGGGCGCTGCTCCGCGAGTTGTTGACGATGCGCGCCGGCAAGAACGACAACCGTGCGCCAAGCCAGACGACCATCGAGGTCAGCGGCCGGTCGAGCTCGAGCCCGTGGCGGGTCTCGCGGATGTTCCAGAGGACCGCACGACGCCCCGGAGCGAGGAGACTGCCGAGCTGCCCAGCAAGATTCCCATGATACATCCAGCCCTGAACGATCTCCGGCTGATACCTGAACATCAGCTGCACGAGACTGGCCAATCCGGCCAAGCTCCCCGTACCACGCCGCATGCCGAGCGCGTGAACCGGAATGCCCTGCGCCTCGATCCGCGGCCCAATCTCGCCGCCGCCCGTGAGCGACACCACGATAGCTCTGAAGCGTCGACGGTCCATCCGTGAGACGAGCTTAAGAAGCATCGTCTCCGCTCCGCCGGTCGCGAGACCCGTAATGATGTGCATGATGCAAATCATGCGAGGGCGCCTCGCGACTGCAGCCAGACACGACACGCGAGCGCCTCTCCGCGACTCGGTCGCAACCCCGCCACGTGAGCCCCCCCGCGCGCTTCGTGAGGAACGCCACCCCGCGCGCGATCGGAGGAAGCCCGCCTCGCGTCGCTCGCCGGGCGAAGCCTCGCCCGAACCATCCGGCGGACGGTAAGCCTCGCGCTGCTGCCGCGGAACGCGGCAGCCGACTGCTCCACGGAACCCGATCGGGGCCAAAGAGAGGTTACCGCGAGGCCTCGGCTCAGATACACTTTTGCCAGTGTACCACGCAGAGACCAACGAGCACAAGGCACTCGTCGACCTGACTCCTTCGGGGAAAAATGCAACGCGCGCCGACCAGTCGGCGCCGATCCCCGCCGGCGAACTGCGCTCAACGCCCAAGGATCGATGTCCACCGCCCAAGCCAGCTATCCTCACTCCAGGCGATCTTCTCTCCCTCGTTGACAAGCGAGAGCACCAAGAAGCAAAGCCACGCCGCCGCGGCCAATTTTCCGCGCAGCTTCCTGAGACTACGTGACAGCACGATGCTCACCATGGCGTTGCACATGCCGAACAGGCGAGCCGCAGCCTCGTGAAAAAATGTGACCACAAACGATGTGATAACCATCGCGATGGCCACGTCATGGATCCTGCGCCCGTCTTCGTCCCCCGCGCCCGGACGGCCGAGGTAGAGAGCCAGCCCATACTGCGGCACAGCGAGGACGTAAAACTTGTAGTTCAAGCTGTTCTGGAACGAGTACGATGAACGACGGCCAAACTCGACCATTCGAAACGTCCCGAGCAGCTCGGGGAATACCACCATGACAGCCAGCGACGCAATGACCACCAGGACGATGGCTTCGGCGCGCTTCCGCGTGGATAGAAACCCGACAGTGGCGATCAGGACCAGCAGGAAGGACGTGTGAACCAAGGCCGCCAGACCTGCGCCCAGCCAGATCGCGGACCGCGGGCGGGCGCGGCCGAGCGCGGAGACGGCGAGGAAGAGCGACAGCGCCACTCCTTGCCGGATCTGGTTGAAATACATCTGGGGACCGATGAGGACGTCCAGCACAAACGTGGCCAGCACGAAAGCGGCCACCCCTCCAGAAAGCGTCGCACTGCCATAGAGAAAGCCAGCGACGCTGATCGCGATTGTGAGACGCAACGCTTGCTCGTCACCAAGCAGGTCACCTGCGAACGGCGCGTACGCCACCCAGAGCGGCTCCTCGACGATGCGAACCCAGACGCTCGGCGAACTCTCGATGGCACCGTAGCCACCGAAGTAGTTGAGGTAGGCCCAGTCGTCGGGCGCGACGCCGATCTGGCGCCCGGACATCAGCACGACGAGCGCGAGGATGGCCACCCAGCTGAGGATTCCTATTCCGGCAAACCGGGCAGGGATCTGGAGCCAGGTCCAGGACCTCTCGCCGGTCGAATCCGCCTGCCGAGGAGCTCCGATCATGGCGCCCTCATGATCTCGAGCAGGGCCATGCTGCCCGTCCTCGACGTGTCCAGCTCGACGGCTGCTGCCAGCGACGTCGTCGTCTTGCCCAGATGGTCCACCAAGACGTCGCGCGCCCGGTCGGCGCCGAGACGGTCCAGGTCCATCCGGAGTGTACCACTCTCTCCTCCCCCACGATCAGAGTGCGACAGAACCGTCAACAGCACCTTGCGCCCGCCGATGCCGAGTCGATGGACTCGCACCGTAGTGTCGACCTTTGCGGGGAAGGTGCGGCGGCTGGGCTCGAACGTTGCCCCGTCGCCTGGCTGCCCCAGGACGTAGTAGTCCTCGACGTCGGCGAGGAGCGTCGAGATCTCCGAGAGGCCGACCAGCGTCGTCGCGTCGGCGAAGGCCGACACTCCGCGATAGTAGCCGATACCCTTCACGACATCCGAGGTGGAGGTCAGGTCGAATGCCCGAAACCGGAGGTTTTGTGGCTGCTCGAGCGCCCGCCCGGCGGAGAGGTTGAAGAGCGGAATCACGTCGGCATGACCTGATCGCCGACCGTAGATGCCCTCACCGATTCCACGCACGAGCTCGCGATGGTTGTGCTTCCCATAATAGCCCGTCGCGTACCACTGCGGCATGGTGTACGTGTACGCTCGAGACCAGGACGCTTGCTCCTTCAGTCCGAGGTCTGCAGCTCCGCTGGGACCGTACGGCCCAGCCGTGTTCACGACGGCGGCGAGCGGATCGACGCTTCGAATCGCCTCTGCCAGGTTCTCGGCAGCTCGGGTGTACAGGGCAAGGTTGAAGGACTGCCAGTGTTGACGCAGACTGCCCGATGCCACCAGGGCGGCGCTCGCGACGCTCGGCAGACCCTCCGCGGCCGCGAAGACGCGAAGGGTCGACTCGTCGTAGCTCGGCCGAACAGCCTCGAGCCCGTCGGTGATGAACCCGGTGTATCGAAACGCGAGGCCCAACGTGCGTGGTCGGTCGAGCGTGCGCTGGATGGCGCGCAGGGGCCCACCAGTCCAGGCGGCCCCTCGTTGTGCGGCGTAGCGCAGGCTGACCCGCGCAGGGTCGGTGAGCCCATCGGCGTTCGTCTCGCGCTCCTGCACCGGCGCCGGCGCCTCGAACAGCTGGCTGCTATTCGGCCAGAATCGGGTGACGCCGTGCTCGCGGGCGGCGCGATCTCGCACGAGGTCGTCTGCCGTCGGGGTGGGCCCCTCGTCGAGCAGCGCCGTGTAGTCGCTCCACACCGTACCGCCGAGCATGGCGAACTGGCGCGGAAGAGCGGCAAGGCGCTCGGGCCAAGACATCTTCCAGTCCTGCACGTCGTAGACGACGACCTCGAGGCGCCTGGGACGACGGAGGCGCTTCGGCGCCGCGACCGGAACGAGCCGGATGATCTGCCGTGAAACGACCTCACCTGCGTCGAGCACCTCCGCGAGGACGGAAGACTCGGCTCCGCTCGGCACGGTGACCCAGAACCCACCGAACTCGACCGCCGATTCGGGGCCTTTCACGAAGCGCGGCAACGCGATCTCGTGCACCGTCGTGCGCCGGGCTCCGTCGTTCCGCATCTCGGTCGTGTGAACAGGCCCCTTCCCTGGGAACCGCCACCGATCGAGCAGCTCGTCGTTGAAGCCCGACACGACGACGCCCTCTGGCACCGCGAGCCGAAGCACGGGTCGGCGAAGCCGCCCCGGGGCCATCGTGCTGAACGCCAGGTCGACGAACTGAGACTCACCAACAAGGTAAGCTTGGACGCCCGCGGAGCGCTCTCGGTTCGTCGGGGTGAGGTCCACGAACAAGTGCGGAGGATGGGGCTCACCGGCGGCGACTACGGCACAGCGGGCATCGTCGAGAGCGATGCCGCCCGCGCGCGACTCGAGCGCGACAACGACCGGGCCGGCGGCTCGCACGTCGAAGTCGGCGAAATACTCCCGATATTCGAGTGACATCACGGGGACGGTGAGGCTCTTCGTGCCCAGAGACAGCCGCAGTTGCGGCAGCGCAGACGCGCCGTTGATGCGGGCCCAGACGCTCACCCGATAGGTGCCTGGGTCGACCGCCACACGCTGCGAGATGCGCGAAACCCGCTCGCTTGTGTACACCTCGATCGCTCGAGCGCCGGTCCGGGGGGTGGCATCGCCGTGGCCTCCGCCGTCTGGGGTCACGTCGTAGACGTACGCTGGGTCTGCGCCGGCGAGGTTCTCGACGCTCCAGCCCACGGCATCGGCGTCCTCGAAGCCCGGGTTGACGAGCCGGTTGGCGGTGCTCGGGGGAGGCCCCGGGGCGGGCAGGTCGGGGGGAGCGACGGCCAGCCCTCCGGCCGTCGGCACGGCGCAAGCACTCCCGGAAGCCACGAGCGCCGCGAGCACCCTTGCGCGACGGCCGGCCCTCCGCGGCAACGCGGCGCTCACTCCCCGCGTGCCCCACGATCGAGCTTGAAGAGCCACTCGTCGCAGCCGCTCGAGGTCGCAATGGAAATGCCTTGCGTCAGGGCGCGCTCGCGCACGAGCGAGAACCCGAGGCCGCCAAGGAATTCGCGGCACGCGGGCGGCGTGATGGACTCGTAGGGATACCCACCAAGCCAGTCATCAACGTCTCGAACGTAGTCCATGCCCCGCCCGATGGCGCGCGACCCCTCGGCGACCATCGAGTCAAAGTCGCGCCCCTTGAGCCTGAAGGCAAGTCGAGTTTTTGCGATCCACGCCGCGCGGAGCCACGACCGGACCCTCTCCGGCGCCGACGAGTAGAAGCGCTTCTCAACTTTCCACACGGGACAGAGAATCGTCTTCCGGTAGAGCGCGAGGTAAAAGAGGCCTCCCGAGCGCACCTTCGCCGCGGCATTCTCGATGGCGCTGAACATCTGACCCGTGTGATGAAGTACCCCCCACGAGTACACGATGTCGAACTCCGGCAAGCTGGCCATGAAGTCCCGGTCAAGCACCGAGCCCTGGTGCACGGTCCAGTCCGCGTCGTTCGGGAAGTAGCGCCGCCGGAGCTCGGCGGTGCACCAGACGGAGCCGGAGTCGAAGTCGAACGACACGACCCGCGCTCCCAGTCGCCGCGCCGCGAGGGAGAACAGGCCGCTGCCCGACCCAATGTCGAGCCAGGTCACCCCGTCGAGGCGCGGACGACCGAGCCACTCCGAGAGGGAGCGCTCGGCGTCGACGATGCGGCGTTCATCGAGGAGGGCGAGGTACTGCTTCCAGTTCTCCCCGAAGCCATAGCGGGCCCCTTCGGCCTCGTCGAAGGTCGGGCGGCGGTCGGATACGTTCATCGTAACTCTCCTGGACTTCCGGCGGGTTGGTTGCGCGTCACCGCCCCACTATTCACCCGGCGGACGACCGGTGCGCAAGCCCGGGCTGCCGCCCCAAGGAGACGAGTGCGTCGCCCCCGACGACGCTCCCTCGCCGAGTGCACCGGCAGTGCAGGCGCACGCCGGCGGAGTCAACCCGTCCGAAACAAGAATCGGCGACGGCGGCGCCGCAACGCGGCGAATGCGACCGCGACCAGTCCGCCCACGGATGGGTGACCGAAGGGGAACCCGCCAGGGGTCGAGCAAGCACACCCCTCAGCGACGATGACCGCCGCCGGACTGGGTGCGCTCGAGCGGGCACCACCCGGTCCAGCGGTCACCGCCGAGGCGCCACCCTCGCCGCCGCCGGCCCCCGTCGGCCCGGAGCCACCGGCCGCGCCGGTGCCGCCCGCGCCTCCGTGACCGCCCGCGGCAGTGCCGGCTCCGCCCGCTCCGCCCGCCGCTCCGCCACCGGCCCCGCCGTCGGAGCCATTCAACAGGTGGACCAGCACACCGTTCGAGGAGGTATCGGCCGACCGCCCAGCGGCAGAAACCGCGCGTACGCCAATATAGTACTTCGACCCGTCGTGAAGCACCAGGTTCAGAATCGCAGCCGAAGAAACGTTGCCGACGTCGGTCCAAGAGGGCTTCGTCACGAACAACGAGCTCGGCGTCGCCACTGCAACCTCATAGGACACGGCGCCTGCGACGGGCGCCCACGCCGCCCACAGTGTAGTGTGCGTCGACACGTCGCTGATGTCGGCGTCGCTGATGCCGTGGTCCGGGTCCGTCTCGTAGACGAACGCTGGAGCGGGAAGAATCTCATCCTTGAGAGCGTAGAGATAGCCATCCGCCACGCTCACCAGGATTTCGTCCTTCCCGTCGCCGTCCGTGTCCCCGAAGCTCGGTGAGCCGACGGGAGCGCCGAAGGCGTGCGCCCATCGGAAAGCGCCAGTACATGCATCGACCGCGTAGAGGTAGCCGTCCGTCGAGCCGACGAGCGCGGTCGGCCCGCTACCGGCGCCATCGAGGTTCAGGGAGACGGCAACGTCGGTGAGCCGGCCGATGGCCGCCTTGGCCGCGACCGCGGCAGCGACATCGAGATAGGCCGCGCCCGAAGCGAGGACGATCGTGGTGAAGGCCCCCGGAGTGGCGCCGCCCGTTTGAGTGAATGCCAGCTGCGAGGGCGTGGAAAACGACCCTTCCACGAGCATGCCCCCCCCGGCACAGGGTGCAAGTGCGCCATATGGATAGGGGGCCCCCGGGCCCTTGCTGGTCCACTTGGACTTCAACGTCTCATCGAGCGCACTGGCAGGGTAGTAGCCGCCCTGAAGGAGCATGTCTGTCTTGCCGTCTGCATCGAGGTCAGCAAGGATAGGCATGAAGTACCCAAAGACGTCCGTGCCAGTCGCAATCTCGGCCCCATTCTTGCCCGAGTAGACGTGCGCGACATCGAGCACGATGGCAACGTCTTCTGCACCGTCTTGGTTCCAGTCGCCAACGGCAAGCGGCTGGGTCCCCGCCTGCGGGACGAGCTGCTGCGTCCACACCGAAGCGCCCGTCGAGGCCATGACCGTGATGTCGGCGATTCCGGTCGCGCCATCGAAGTCGAAGCCGACGAACGAGGTCGAGCCGTCGGCGGCGAGGTCTCCCGGGAGCACGTCCCAGAGCGGCCTCCGCGGGAGCGCCAGGCTCGCGAGCTCTGCTCCGTCTGGGCTCACGCTGGAAATGACGTACTCGGGAGGGTCCGCGAGCGGGTGGACTCGCCGATAGGCGCCGATGGCGGCGGCCCCTACCGCCGAGGGCCTGATGGCCGCACCGAACGAGTCGGCCAGGCGCCACTGCGGCTGGGCCGGCGCGACGATCGATGCGCCGATGCCGCTGTAGCGCACGAGGTCACCACGGCTGTCGACGACCAAGACGGCATCTGCGGGGTCGGCCGCCTTCAGCTTGCCGGCGATGGGGGGGCGCCCGAAGCTATCAAAGGCTCCCGGACCGGTGTAGTAGCCACCGACGAAGGTGCCGGGGAGCGCCGCCGCGCCGTCGAACGTCGGGTTGAGCGTGGCGAATCCGGCGTCGAGCAGCGCAAGGTAGCCGTCGTTCCTGGCGAGTGCGAGCACGCCGACACCGCTGAGCGCGCGAGGCGTGACGACGGCCGTCGCGCTGACCCGCGCGTCAAGCGCATAGGCAGCGACAGCCGCAGGCGGAGCGCTGGCGAGCGAGTACGCCGTCATGGTCTCCGGCTCGGCGACCGAGGTCAGCACGACGGCCGAAATGCCCCCCGGCAGCGAGAGCGTCACGAGCGCCGTCCCGAGCGCGCTGCGCTCGGCGAGGGCGTAATCGCGCTGCGTCACGATCTTCTGGCCGGCGAGCTGCCAAGCGAGTGTCAGCGCGGGCGGACTGCGCGTGAACACATACCCGGCGACGTCCGTCCCGTGGGACACGAGCAGCAAGCGCCCCCCGGGCAGGCCTTCGACGTCACCGGCGGCGACGCCCGGCACGACGGCGATCTCGGCGCCGGTCGTGGCGTCGAGAACGTGCGCTGCGTACTCGCCATCGGGAGCCAGCCCACTGACGACGGCCTCGATCTGGCCATCGCCGTCGAGATCGACCGCGAGCCTCGACGGCGAGCGCGCGTCACCACCGGCGAGCGCGCTCGCGCTGAACTGCCACAGCAGCTGCAGCGCGGGAACCTCGGCGGGCCGGTAGGCGAGTGCGAATAGACCGCGGATTCCGCCATTGGCGTAAGCGGCGTTGCCGTAGCAGAGGAGCTCCTCTCCGGGAACGCCGTCCACGTCGGCAGCGAGGCACTGGGATCGGGTGGGTATTGCTCCGGAGGTGGCCAGAACCTTCCCGTCTGCGTCAAACATCTGGGCGGTCTCGACACCCATGGAGATCATCTGTAGATGCCCGTCCCCGAGAAAGGCTCCAATCGTGTTCGATTGAGCGCGGCAGTGCGGCCGAAGCGGCGGCGGGCCCAGCTTCGTCGGCGCTGCGATCCCCGACTTGAAGCTGTAGATGAATCCCGCGGCGCCGCTTTCGACCTCGCAGCATCCGCACGTGTCGAGCCACAAGTCGGAAGCGCCATCTCCGTTCACGTCACCGAGGCGGAACGCTCCTGGCGTGCCAAGCTCGCCAGCCGGCTCCTCCCACGCGACGAGCCCCGTCTTCCCCGCCACCACGCTCACACCCCAACCCGTGGCGACGACGACCTCGAGCTGGCCATCGACGTCGAGATCGACGACGGAGAGGATCTGCTGGTAGCCGCGAGACCCGGTGCGCCACGTCGTCCCGCCCGTCGCGTCCGTCAGCACGAGGTCGCCCCCGGCGATGTAGAGCACGTCGTCGCCGCCATCCTGGTCGACGTCACCCAGGTAGACCTGGGCTGACCCTCCGCCGAGGCGAGCCCGCCAGTAGGGCGCGGGCTTCTTGATGTCGCTCCCGGTCGTAGAGACGGCAGTCCGCCGGAGGTCGTGCCGCGCGGATGGCCAGTCCGCAAGGGCGGGGGTGCTCGTCGCGGTCGTGCCGCCGAGCACGAGGCAGCCGACCCAAGAGCGAAGCGGCGACATACGCATGAACCATCCTCCAGATCCAGCGCGATGGCGCGCGAGCTGACCGGTGACCGTAGCACGCGCCGCGACGACCCTCACGCCGTCCCGAGCGGGCAGCCGCCCGCGGGCCAACGCGCGCCGGCACGCGAGGCGGAGGCAATGTCGTGACAGCCGTCTCCCACAGCCCCATCGCGGTGCGATGCGGCAGGCGCTTGCGCCTTCAACCGCGCGGCGGGGGACGCCGCGTCCGGCGCGCGGCTCGCGCTGTGAGCACTCGGCCGCAGGGTTCCGCCGCTTCGCGCGCCCGTGGCCGGCCGTCGGAGCGGAGATGCGCCGTCGCGGTGCTAGCGGCGGGACCATGACGCGCGGCGACGGTCGACGACACCTCGAACGAGCTCCTCCGTACGGTCCACGAGACGCTCGACACCGAAGGAGGTCTCGATGTGCGCGGCCGGGTCGGGCAGCGAAGCCGCAGCTGGATCGAGCGCGACCAGAAGGGCGTCGCCAAGCGCTGCGGCGTCGCCGCTCGGCACGACCCAGCCGCACCGCCCGACCACTCGAGCGCTGTCCCCAACGTCCGTCACGACGGGTCGGACCCCACACGCCATCGCCTCGGCGACGACATTTGGAAAGCCCTCCGAGGTCGACGCCGAGACGATGAGTTGGAGCGCGGAGTACGCCGGCACGAGGTCAGACGAGCTCCGAACCCAGTGGCACTGCGCGCTCACGCCCAGGCTCCGCGCCAGCGCCTCGAGCTCGCTCCTGCGCGAGCCGGGATCCGCCCCGACGACGACGAAGTGGGCGTCGGCTCGCCGAGCGGCGAGGCGCCTCGCAGCGCGAAGAAATGCCTCGTGCCCCTTGATCGGGTCCAGGCGGCCAACGATGCCCACCAGGGGGGTGGCCGGCGCCACGCCGATGCTTGCGCGAAACCGCGCCCCCGCTGCGCTGTCGAAGCGCCACTTCTCGCACTCGAATCCATTCTCGACGACGGCCATGCGGCCAGCCGGGAACCCCGCCCGACGGGCGTGCTCCCGGCCGGCCTCCGAGTTGACGATGATGAGGTCCGCCATGGTGGCCAAGCCGACCTCAACCCGGTGGGATACGACAGATATCCAGCCGTACTTCGACAGATCCACGTTCGCCGAGCGAATTCCCCAGATTGTTGCACACCGTCCAAAGGGAGCAACTAGGGCCGCGAGAATGTTCGCGCCGCCCATGTAGCTGAGCAGCGCGTCCGGAGCGCGCTCGCGCGTCTCCCGGCGCAACGCGCGAGCGGAGTGGAGGACATCCCACCGCCCTCCCTTGTCGAGGGACGTGACCTCGAGCCCACGGGCAACGGCTTCGCGCTCGAAATGTCCGCCCCGATAAAAGGTCACAATGCGCACACGGTGGCCTCGTCGGGCCATGCCGGAGGCAAGCAGCACGAGCTGCCGCTCCGCGCCGCCCTGACCGAGGGATCGGATGAGGAAGTCTATCGTGATGGACTGCATCCGCTTGCTCCTCGGGACGCGAGGCCCTTCAGTGCTGGGCCACGGCGACTACCGTCGATTCATCGCGCGCCTTCGAGATCATGACGGGCAGTTGGCGTCGCTCGTTCCGCGTCCGAGTGCGCAGCTCGCCGGAAGACGAATTCGTTGCACCCGAGGCGATTCGTGGTCTTGATCCTGACGAGCTCGAATCCGGCCCTTCGATGGAGCTCGACGACGTCGCCTGGCTTCGCCACCTCGAACGGGAGGCCACCGAGCCAGTCGACCCAGTCGTGAACGGGTGACATGCCGCGCCGCTTCCAGTAGTCGACGAAGCGCTGGAGCGGGCGTCCGTGCCGCACGAGGCCGACAGCCATGCTCTGGAGGGCGAACCAGGGGACGAACGACGAGAGAACAACTGCCCGGGCGACGGGGCCCGAGCAGTAGGTGCGCTTGACGGCCAGCCAGAACCTCGAGAGTTCCTCCTGGTCATTATACAGCGCGATGAACAGCAGCCCGCCCTCAGCCACCGCGCGCATCGCGTTGCTGAGCCCCTTGGCCAGGTCGCCCGTGTGATGGAGCACTCCCCACGAGTAGACCACGTCGAACTTGCCCAGTGAGGCGAGGTAAGCCTCGTCGAGTGCGGAGCCCTCCTCGACGGACCAGGCCGGATCGTCAGTGAAGTACCGACGGCGAAGCTCCATCGCGCACGCGACGGACTCGGGGTCGAAGTCGAATGAGTGGACGCGAGCACCGAGCCTCCGAGCCGCGAGGCTGAAGAGCCCGCTGCCCGAGCCGATGTCGAGGAATCGCATGCCTGAGAGGTCGTCTACCCCGAGCATCTGCCGAAGCGATTCCACCGCCTCGCGCACGCGGTCCTCGTCGAGCGTCCGGAGAAAGCTGCGCCAGTTCGACCCGAACTGGAATCTCTTGCCCTGCTTCACGTCCTGGAGGTGTTCGTTTGACATGGTGTCTCGTGGTGTTGTCCCGATGGTCCTGGTGTGGCCATTCGCGCCCGGCGCGCCGGCGCGGCGAGGTGCCCACAGATCACGTCGCGCCCGCCAGTGCCCCGACAACTTCGCCGATCTGGGCCTCCCCCAGTTCGGCATACATCGGCAGGGCCAGCGACGTTCCGGCCGCGCGTGCGCTCGACGCGAACACGCGACCGCAGCTGGGAAGCCCGGCAAAGCACTCCTGCTCGTGCAGCGGGAGCGGGTAGTAAACTTCTGTACCGATGCCGCGGGCTGCGAGCGCCGCTCTGACGTCGTCGCGGCGCTCGCAGCGCACGACGAACTGGTTGTAGACGTGCCGTCGCCCCGGAGCCTCCTGCGGAAGCTCGATCCGGCAAGCGACGTCGGCGGCCCTCAGTAGCTCGCAGTACAGTCGAGCGCTGCGCCGGCGCGACTCCGTCCAGCGCTCCAAGTGCCGGAGCTTGACGAGCAAGACGGCCGCTTGAATGGCGTCGAGCCGAAAATTTCCGCCGACGATGGCGTGCCTGTGCTTCTCCCGAGCGCCGTGTACGCGCAGGAGCCGGAGCCGATCCGCGCGAGCCGAATCGCTCGTAACGACCATCCCGCCGTCGCCGACGCCGCCGAGGTTCTTCGAGGGGAAGAAGCTGAAGGCACCGTAGTGCCCCATCGACCCCGCGGGGCGCGTGCCGTGGCGCGCCGCGAGGGCCTGGGCGGCGTCCTCGATGACGACGAGGCCGTACCGGGCGGCAAGGGCGAGGACGGCGTCCATGTCCGCGGTCTGCCCGAAGAGGTGGACAGCAATGACCGCTCGGGTACGCGGCGTGATCAGCGCGGCCGCAGCGGTCGGGTCGAGCGTGAAGGTCCGCGGATCGACGTCGACGAACACCGGGGTGGCGCCAACCCGAGCGACGACGCCGGCCGTCGCGAAGAATGAGTAGTCGGGTACCAAGACCTCGTCGCCAGGACCGATCCCCTCGGCCATCAAGCAGGCGAGCAGTGCGTCCGTGCCCGAGCTGACACCGACGCCGTACTCGGTGCCGCAAAGCACCGCGATCCGGCGTTCGAGCTCCTCGACGCAGGGGCCGAGAATGAACTGCTGCGAGTCGAGCACACCGCGCACGGCAGCCTCAATCTCACCGCGAATGGGGCGATGCTGTGCGGCGAGGTCGAGGAACGGGACCGGCATCGGACTTGTACCCCGACCTCTCAGGCGACGCCCGCCGACGGTGGCTCGATCAGCATCGCCGAAGGGAGGGCGTGATCCTCGGGGACGTCGAGGCAGCAGAGGACGCCGGGCGCGAACTCGCGATAGGCGAAGCCGCTCGCCGGGCAGACGTGGACCGCATCCACCTCGCGGCGCACCAGGGGTACGCCGTGGCGTCCTACCCAGCCGACGCGGCGCGCGGGCACCCCCACCACGAGCGCATAGTCGGGCGCGTCACGCGTGACGACGGCCCCCGCACCCACGAGCGCATAGCGGCCGACGGTGACACCGCAGACGATCGTTGCGTTCGCGCCGACGCTCGCGCCACGCCGGATTCGCGTGCGCTCGTAGCGCTCGCGACGGCTCACCTCGGCGCGTGGGGTCGACACGTTGGTGAGCACGCAGGACGGCCCGAGAAAGACGGCGTCCTCGACGATCACCCCGTCGTAGATGGAGACGTTGTTCTGGACCTTGACGTCATCGCCGACGACGGCGTCGCCGGCGACGTAGCACCCCTGGCCGAAGCTGCAGCGGCGACCGATGCGCGCCCCGCTCTGCACGTGGCAGAAATGCCAGATCCGCGTGCCCTCGCCAATCTCGCAGGGCTCGTCGACGTACGACGACTCGTGCTTGAAGTAGCTCACGACCCGCGGCTCGCCTCGACGAGCTGGGGGTGCGCCTCGTTGCCGAACGGGGCCATCGAGGCGGTCCGAATGCGGTAGGCGAGCTCGATCGATGGCCGCGCGTCGGCGATGCCGACACCCTCGCCGGCGAGGGTGCGCTCGTAGACGCGAGTGTGCAGGTCCGCGAAGCCATCGGTGAACTCGACCTCGTGACCGTCCACGATGATCGACCGATGGGTCGTGCGACCGCCGGGCACCGCCGGGAAGGGCAGGTCGGCGCGGTCGACGGAGAGCAGCCAGCGCACGTTCGCGCGCGCGAGCTCGAGGTAGCCGGCGGCGCGGCTCGCTTCCTGAACGTGCACGACCGAGCGCTCCGCGGGACCAAACAGCCACAGGAGCAGATCGAAGAAGTGAACGCCGATCTTCGTCGCCACGCCGCCAGATCGTTCTTCGGAGCCCTTCCAGGACAGGTGGAACCAGCCGCCGCGCGCGGTGATGTACGTGAGGGTCACCTCGTGCCTGCGGCCGGCAACATCAACCTGACGGAGGCGACCTCGTAGCGCAAGCAGCGCCGGGTGGACGCGGAGCTGCAAGACCGTGAAGACGCGGCGTCCCGTCTCCAGCTCGAGGGCCTCGATCGCGTCGAGGTTCCACGGGTTGATGACCAGGGGCTTCTCGCAGATCGCGTCAGCCCCGTTGCGGAGGGCGAGTCGGATGTGCGCGTCGTGCAGGTAGTTCGGCGAGCAGATGCTGAGGTAGTCGATCCGGTGCTCACGCGGCCCCCGACGGAGCTTGTCTACGTGACGCTCGAAGCGCTCGATCTCGCGAAAGTACTTCGCGTCGAAGCTGTAGCTGTCGAGGATACCGACGCTGTCGTGCGGGTCGGCCGCGGCGACGACTTGGTTGCCGGTCTCCTGGATGGCCTTGAGGTGCCGAGGCGCGATGTACCCCGCGACACCCGTGATGCCGAAGTTGAGAGGCATGTGCCTACCCGGCGGCGCCGGCCACGTCCGCGGCTCGGGGCCGGACGGCAGCTTCGGCGGCGGGCTCGCGGACGATCGGCCCGATGGGCTCGGCCCGAACCATCTCCGGCACGACCGCGCGCAGGGCCGCGCGCACCACATCGCTCGTCGGCTCCCGCGTGGCCGCGCGCAGCTGGGAGAGCGCCCGGGAGATTTCGTCCCAGTCCCGCGCCACCATGGTGCCGTCGAAGATCTTCGAATGCCGCGTCTTGCGCATCTTCTCCGCGTCGAACCCGAGCTCCTCGAACAGCTTCTCACCCGGACGAACGCCGGAGAATTGGATGCGAATATCCTCGTCGACCACGAAGCCGCTCAAGCGGATGAGGTCGCAGGCGAGGTCGACGATCTTCACGGGCTCACCCATGTCGAGCACGTAGATCTCGCCTCCGTGCCCCATCGCCGCGGCCTGGAGCACGAGCTGGCTCGCCTCAGGGATGGTCATGAAGTAGCGCTTCATCTCCGGGTGCGTGACCATTACCGGCCCGCCCTTCGCGATCTGCGCTTTGAAAGTCGGGATGACGGACCCGGCCGAGCCGAGCACATTGCCGAAGCGAACGGCGACGTACTTCGTCGACGACCTCTGCGACAGGGCCTGCACATACATCTCGGCCACGCGCTTCGTGGCGCCCATCACCGAGCTCGGGTTGACGGCCTTGTCGGTGCTGATGAGGACGAACGCATCGACCCGGTGCCGATCCGCGGCGTCCGCGACGGCCTTCGTCCCGAAGACGTTGTTCTTCACGGCCTCGCCGGGGTTCCACTCCATCATCGGCACGTGCTTGTGAGCGGCCGCGTGGATGACGACGTGCGGCGCCTGCTCGGTGAAGACGGCGTCGAGCCGCTCCCCGTCGCAGACATCGCACATCGCCGGCACGATCGGGAGGCTCGGGAACGCCTCGAGCAGCTCCTGGTGAATGAGGAAGAGATGGTACTCGGAGCGCTCCACGAGGACGAGCCGCTCGGGTGCGAGCAAGGCAACCTGCCGGCAGAGCTCCGAGCCGATCGACCCCCCAGCCCCCGTCACCAGCACGCAGCGGCCGCGCACGAACCGCTCGACGAGGTCCGTCTCGAGCTGGACGGCCTCGCGCCCGAGGAGATCCTCGATCGAGACCTCGCGGATGCGGGACAGGTTCACCTTGCCATCGAGGATCTCGTGCACTCCGGGCACGATCTTGACCGCGATGTCCTGGTCGGCGCAGATCTGCTGGATCCTGCGGATCTGCTTCCCATCGGCGCGGGCGATGGTGATGATCGCTTGCTTGACGCCGAGCGCGAGGGCGATCCCGCCAATCTTGTCGGTCGTGCCGAGCACCGGCAGCCCCTCGACGACCATGCCCACCTTGAGGGTGTCGTCGTCGATGAAGCCGACCGGGCTGATGCCGAGCTCGGCATGCTTGGCGATCTCGCGAGCGACCGACACGCCCGCCTGCCCCGCGCCGATGAGGAGCGTCGCCTGCGCCGCGGGGGCGCGGCTGCGACGTGGGGCCGCTGCCAGCATCGCGCTGCGCTCCGTCTGAACACGGCGCGCGACTCGGATGCCGGCCGTGCCGAGCAAGGCGAGCATGAAGTCGATGCCAATGACACCAAACGGAATGACGGCATACTCGAAGAAGTAGTGGACGCTCCAGAGCCGCGACGACGCGATGCGAACCCCCGCGAGCCCGACCGCGGCAATCGTCAGGGCTGAGGCGATGCGGCGTACCTCGCGAAGACCGACGTAGCTCCAGGCGAAGCGCGGCACGCCCCTCGCTGCGAGCGCCAAATACTGGAACCCCACGACGTAGGGCCACGTGAGCAGCCAGCTCTTGAACATCGAGAACGGCGGCCACCCCTCGAAGCGAAGCAGGAACGCAAAGAGGTACGCCAGCGACAGGACCGTGAGGTCCGCCAGCACCTGAGACGTTCGTGTGAGGATCCGTCGCATCTGCCTGCACCAGATCTGCCGGAAGCGGTCCGCCGGGTGTTGCCTTTACCGCGCCGCCCGAGACATGCAGAGCCCGTTGCCGGGACTCTGGGCCCGTGTGGATCGACCCCCGTCCGCCGGGGCTCGGACCGCATGCGCCTACCAGCGAACCTTCAGTTTCCTCGCCCTCGCCGAACGTTCAACCATTGAGCAGCGGCTCACGCTTGCTAGCATGCGGGACAAGAGTGGGGCAAGGTGCCCCGGTATGCTTCCTCGGTCCGACCCCGGGGCCGCTTCACCCGTGCCGGCCCGAACGTCGCCCCGCCCTCACCCCCGCGCCCGCTTCTCGCGCGCCGCCAGCTCGACGTCCGAGTCGACCATGCGGTCCACGAGCTCCTGAAATCCGACCTTCGGCGACCAGCCGAGGACGCGCTTTGCCTTGGACGGATCCGCGAGGAGGAGGTCGACCTCCGCCGGGCGCAAGTAGCGCGGGTCGCTCTTCACGTGCTCGCGCCAGTCGAGGCCGGCGCGCGCGAAGGCGAGCTCGAGGAACTCGCGGACGCTGTGGGTCTCGCCGGTGCCGATGACGAAGTCGTCGGGCGTTTCCTGCTGCAGCATCAGCCACATCGCCTCGACGTAGTCGGCGGCGTGGCCCCAGTCGCGCTTGGCGTCCAGGTTGCCGAGGAAGAGCTCCTTCTGCAGGCCGTGCTTGATGCGGCCGACCGCGCGCGTGATCTTGCGCGTGACGAAGGTCTCGCCGCGGCGCTCGCTCTCGTGGTTGAAGAGGATGCCGGTGACCGCGAACAGGCCGTACGCCTCGCGGTAGTTCTGCGTCATGTAGAACGCGTAGGCCTTGGCCGCGGCGTAGGGGCTGCGCGGGTGGAAGGGCGTCGTCTCGCGCTGCGGGGTCTCGACGACCTTGCCGTAGAGCTCGCTCGAGCTGGCCTGGTAGTAGCGGCAGCGGACGCCGAGCTTGCGGACGGCCTCGAGGAGGCGGGTGCTGCCGAGGCCCGTGACCTCGGCGGTGTACTCGGGGATGTCGAAGGACACGCGGACGTGGCTCTGCGCGCCGAGGTTGTAGACCTCGTCGGGCTGCACCTCGCCCACGATCGCGTGGAGCGACGAGGCGTCGTTGAGGTCGCCGTAGTGCAGGAGGAGCTTCACGTCCGACTCGTGCGGGTCGCGGTAGACGTGGTCGATGCGCTCGGTGTTGAACGAGCTCGAGCGGCGCACGACGCCGTGCACCTCGTAGCCCTTCGAGAGCAGCAGCTCCGCCAGGTAGGAGCCGTCCTGGCCGGTGATCCCGGTGACGAGCGCGCGCTTCATGGGCGCGCAAAGTCGCACGAGGCGCCGCCCGAGTCCATCGCTCCGCTCAGGGCGAGAGCTCGCGGCGCCACAGGCCCCACGTGCCGCGCGCGATGTCGGGGTCGCGGCCGAGGAGCGGTGCGGCGGTGGGGGGGACGCGCGCGACGACCGCGTCGGGGTGGACCTCGGCGAGGCGCAGCGCGAGCGCGTCCGTGGAGGCGAAGGTCGAGGGTTCGGTAGGGCGGCGGGGGTCGATCGAGCGGTCGAGGACGAGGTCCTCGGGCCGACCGGAGGCCGCGACGACCGCGAAGTAGCCGTAATCGACGACCTCGAGGAGCGCCCGGCCCCCGAGCGGGAGCTCGCGCCCGAGCGCCGAGCCGATCGCGCGCTCGTCGGTGCGCTGCGCGAAGGCCGAGCGATCGGGCGGCCGCAGCAGCGACGCCGTGGCGACGAGGATCGCGGCCGGCGCGAAGGCCGCGATCGGGGCCCGGCGCGCGAGGGCGACCCGCGCCTCGAGGAGCCGCGCGAGCGCCGTGGCCGCGAACGCGCCCGCGGTGACGGCGACGAGCAGCAGGGCGAGGAGGGTCGCGCGCTCGGGGTGATGCGTGGGCGCGCCGTCGCGGACCATCGCGACCGCGAGCGCGGCGAGCTGGACGGCGACCAGCGCGGCGGGCCGGCCGATCGTCGCGAGGGACCGGGCCAGCGCTCCGCGATCGACGATCGCCAACGCGACGATCGACGCACCGAGGAGGCCGAAGAGCTCCGGCTCGGCGCGGATCATGGCCACCGGGTAAGCGACGAGGCGATCGAGCGGGCGCGCCTCGCCGGCGCCGCCGACGGCGCGGCTGTACGCGGAGACGCGCGCGAGAAAATGCAGCGCTTCGCCGTGGGCATGGCGGTTCCAGGCCATCCAGCCGAGCGGCGCGGCGAGCGCGATCGGCGCGGCGAGCGCGACGAGGCCTCGATGCGGCTCGGCGCGGCGCGCGTCGACGAGCGCGGCCAGGGCGAACGCGGCCGCGAGCGGCCAGAGGTCGTAGCGCGAGAGGCACGCCGCGCCGATCGCCGCGGCCCCGGCGAGGCGAGCGCGCGCGGAGGTGCCCGCGATCGAGGTCGCGACGCCGAAGAGGCCGAGCGCCGCGGTCGGGAGCTCGGGCACGGTGGCGACGCCGAGGCGCGCGCTCCACGGGAACACGGCGGCAACCAGGGCCCCGGCGAGCGGCGCGTGCGGGGCGAGCGACCCCCCAGCCCGCGCGAACAGGCGGCGTGCGGCGGCCAGCACGAGCAGCGCCGAGACCACGCCGAGCAAGACCGAGACGAAGCGCGCCGTCCCGAGCCCGCGCCCGAAGACGCGCATCGCCGCGCCCACGACCCAGAACGGCAGCGGCAGCCAGCTCGTGCCGCTCGCGTCGAAGCGCGGCGCCCGAGCCCACTCCTCGGCGATCACGACGCGGGCGTAGTCGTCGTCGCTGACGGCCTCGAAGCCGGCCGCGAGGACGGAAGCCCCGATGGCAGCCTTGGCGAGGGCGGTCAGCGCGAGATCGCGGACCGAAAGGGGTGGGGCGGCAGCCGGCGCGACGTCGGCAGGCTCGGCGCCGCCCCGAGCGCGCATCGGCGCGACGCGCTTACTTGTCCTGCTTCGTGTCGGCCGACTCGCGCAGCTCGCGATCGCCGGCGGACGACAGGTAGGCGAGCGAGATGCTGGTGGCCATGAAGATGGCCGCGCAGATCGCCGTGAGCCGAGTCATGAAGTTGCCTGCGCCGCGGCCGCCGAAGACCTGCGCCGTCGCGCCGCCGAGCGACCCCAACCCGCCTCCCCGACCCTGCTGCAGCAGCACGACGAGGATCAGGAAGAAGCAGACGACGACGTGGAGGATGCTGAGAAGCGTCTGGAGCATGGGTCTACGCGGGGGGGGTTCTTCGACCTGCGGCCACCCGGCCGGTGGTCCGACGCGAGGCGGATCGAGCGGGGCGTTTTAGACTGCTTCGGGCTAGCGCGCCAGCTCTTGCGCCGCCGCGGCGATCTTCGCGAAGCCGGCCGCGTCGAGCGAGGCGCCGCCGACGAGGCCGCCGTCGATGTCCGGCTGCGAGAGCAGGCCGGCCGCGTTGTCGCCCTTCATGCTGCCGCCGTAGAGGATGCGCGTCGCGTGGGCGAGCGTCTCCGACGACTGCCAGAGCAGGCCGCGGATCATCGCGTGGACGGCCTGGGCGTCCTCCGGCTTGGCGACCTTGCCGGTGCCGATCGCCCAGACGGGCTCGTACGCGATCACGCCGAAGCCGGGCTCCTTGGCCAGCTCGGGCAGGAAGGCGCGCACCTGGCGCTCCACGACCTCCATCGTCCGGCCGGCCTCGCGCTCCTCGAGCGTCTCGCCGCAGCAGGCGATCGGGCGCAGGCGCGCGGCGATCGCGGCGGCGACCTTGCGCGTGACGATCTCGTCGGTCTCGGCGTAGAGCGCGCGCCGCTCGCTGTGGCCGAGGATGACCCACGTCACGCCGGAGTCCTTGAGCATCGAGGCGCTGACCTCGCCCGTGAAGGCGCCGGACGCCTCGGCGGACATGTTCTGTGCGGCGACCGTCACGGCCGAGCCCGTCGACTCGAGCGCGTGCGCGGCCCCCGCGAGCGCCGTGAAGGGAGGGCCGACGACCACGTCCACCGCGTCGTAGGCGGCCGAGGCCTTGGCCACGCCGGTCGCCAGGCCGAGGGCGTCTCGCCCGCCGGCGTTCATCTTCCAGTTGCCCGCGATGAGCGGCCTACGCGACTTGTTCATTGGTTCGCAATCCTGCTCCGGGGCGGTGCCCGCCCCTCCTGTGCCCCGACCGACCTCCCGCTCTCCCTCGGGACAGGGGGAGCCGCGCGACGCGACCTCCGAGCCCCCCCTCCGTTCGAGGAGAGGGGCTCGGGGGCGAGGGCTGCTAGCGCGCCCGATGGCGGCGGATCTAGCCCGCCGTCTCGGCGCTGACGAGGGCGTCCACGCCGGGGAGGCGCTTGCCCTCGATGAGCTCGAGCGACGCGCCGCCGCCGGTCGAGATGTGCTTGAAGCCGCGCGCGACGGCCTCGCCCGCCTGCTTGACGGCCGCGGCGCTGTCGCCGCCGCCGACCACCGTGAAGCCGGGCGCCGCGCTCATGATGCGGGCGAGGTCCATCGTGCCCTTCGCGAACGCGGGCGTCTCGAACAGGCCCATCGGCCCGTTCCAGAGCACCGTCTTCGCGCGCTCGATGACCTTGCCGAAGAGCTCGACCGTCTTCGGCCCGATGTCGAGCGCCATGGATCCCACGGGGACCGCATCGACGCTGACGGTGGAGCCGACCATCGAATCGAGGCCGCTGGCCACGACGACGTCGACCGGGAGCAGGAGCGCGACGCCGCGCGCCTCGGCCTTGGCGAGGATCGTCCGCGCGAGAGCGAGCTTGTCCTCCTCGACGCGCGATTTCTGCATGTTCTTGCCCTGCGCGGCGAGGAACGTGTTGGCCATCGCGCCGCCGATGGCGAGCGTGTCGCACAGGCCGAGGAGCGTCTCGACGACGTCGATCTTGTCCGAGACCTTCGCGCCGCCGAGGACGGCGACGAAGGGCTTCTCGGGCTTCGACACGACGCGGCCGAGGGACTTGAGCTCCTTCAGCAGCAGGAAGCCGGCGGCGCGGTCGCGCATGAGCCTCGGCAGCGCGTGGACCGAGGCGTGCGCACGGTGCACGCAGCCGAAGGCGTCGTCGACGTACACGTCGCAGAGCTCGGCGAGCTGCCGCGCGAAGGCCTCGTCGTCCTTCTCCTCCTCCTCGTGGAAGCGGAGGTTCTCGAGCAGACAGACCTGCCCGGCGCGCAGATCCTGGATGACCTTCCTCGGCGCGTCGCCGACGCAGTCCTCCGGCAGGTGGACCTCGTAGCCGGTGAGCTCCGTCAGGCGGACGCCGCAGACCTCGAGCGAGGGCTCGCGCTTGCCCGCCTTCGGCCGCCCCATGTGCGACGCGAGGATGACCTTCGCGCCCGAGTCGACCGCGAGCTTGATGGTCGGGAGCGCCTCGCGAATGCGGGCGTCGTCGGTGATGGCGCCGGTCTTCTTGTCCAGGGGGACGTTGAAGTCGACCCGGATGAAGACCCGCTTGCCAGCGAGGCCGCCGTCCTTGGCGAGGTCCTCGATCGAGCGGATGCCGTCCATCTCAGACGCCCTTGGCCGCGAGCAGCTGCGTGAGGTCGATCATCCGGTTGGAGAAGCCCCACTCGTTGTCGTACCAGGCGAAGACCTTGGCGAAGTTGCCGCCGATGACCTGCGTCATGGTGGCGTCGAACGTGCTGGAGAACGGGTTGCCGATGTAGTCGTTCGAGACGAGCTCGGTCTCCTCGTACTTGAGGATCCCCTTCATCGGGCCCTCGGCCGCCGCCCTCATGGCCGCGTGGATCGACTCCTTCGTCACCTGCTTCTCCGTCTCGAGGGTGAGGTCGACGAGCGAGACGTCGACCGTCGGGACGCGCACGGCGAGGCCGTCGAACTTGCCCTTGAGGGCCGGGATGACCTCGGCGAGCGCCTTGGCCGCGCCGGTCGTCGACGGGATCATGCTGACGGCGGCGGCGCGCGCGCGGCGGAGATCGCCCTTGCGGTGCGGGATGTCGAGGACCGACTGGTCGTTCGTGTACGAGTGGATGGTCGTCATCAGGCCGCGGACGACGCCGAAGTTCTCGAGCAGCACCTTCGCGACGGGCGCGAGGCAGTTCGTCGTGCACGAGCCGCACGAGATGACCGTGTGCTTGGCCGCGTCGTACTCGTGGTCGTTCACGCCCATGACCACCGTGAGGTCGTGGTTCTTCGCCGGGGCGCTGATGATGACGCGCTTGGCGCCGGCGGTGATGTGCGCGCCGGCCTTGGCCTTGTCGGTGAAGAGGCCCGTGGCCTCGAGCACGACGTCGACGCCGAGCGCCTTCCACGGGAGCTCGGCCGGGTCCTTGACTGCGAGGACCTGGACCTTGCGGCCGCCGATCTCGAGGTAGTCATCGCCGTGGCCGACCGTGGCCGCCTTGAACTCGCGGTGGATCGAGTCGTAGCGGAGAAGGTGCGCGAGGGTCTTGGGGTCGGTCAGGTCGTTGACCGCGACGAGCTCGATCTCCTTGTCGAGCCCGCGCTCGTAGAGCGCGCGAACCATGCAGCGCCCAATCCGTCCGAACCCGTTGATTGCGATCTTGGTCGCCATCGCGATGCTCCGTTTCGTGAGAGGTTGCTTCTAGGCCGGCGATACGTAGTCACCCGGACCCCAGGGGTCAACGCCCGAGGTCGGTAGCGCCAAAGGCTCGGGGGCGGATCGCCCGACGGCAGCGCGCGGCCATCGCCCGCGTCAACGCCGCGCGCGAGAGCCCGCGATCCGCGACGCCGCGTGCGCGCGGGGCGAAGCGATCGAGCGGCGTTGACAGGTCGCGGGCCCGCCCGGATCATGCTCGATGATGCGCTCTTCCTTCATCGGTCGGTCGACGGCGATTGCGGCGGCGAGCGTGCTCGCGCTGGCTTTCGGGTGCTCCTCGGCCGACGACAAGCTCGCGGGCCCGGGCGCGATCCATGGCGGCGGGACGACCACGACGACGGGCACGACGTCGACGTCGACGAGCACGGGCGCGGGAGGCGGCGACGTCGGCCCGTGCGGCGCGCCGGGCTACGGCGGCGGCGAGAAGGCGCAGATGGTCGAGACGGCCGACGCGGACGTCGTCGACGGCGAGGGCGCGCCCCTGCTCGACTACTTCGTGACGCTCTGCAGCCTCGACCTCTGCATCAACGGAGTCACCGACGGCACCGGGCACGCGCGGATCGAGCACTTCGGCAAGATGAAGAAGCCCGCGTTCAAGCTCGGCGACGGCGCGGTGCACGTGAAGATGGCCGTCCCCGCGGGGCCGAGCCCGGTCATCGCGCTCGCGGGGCCGATCTGGCTGCCCGCGCTGCCGTCGAAGGGGGCGCCGCTCGCCGCGGGGCAGACCGCGACCTCCGGCGACGTCTCCGTGACGCTCGCGAAGGACGCGACCCTCGAGTTCGAGCTCGAGCACTACCCGACGCACGCGATGCAGGAGCTCCGCGCCGTCGCGCTGCCCGTCGACAAGTCGGCGGCGCTCATCGACGGGGAGGGCCTCGAGATCGTCTACGGCGTCGGCCCGACGAACACGAAGATCTGCCCGCCCGCCACGGTCAGCGTGCCGAACTCGCTCGGCTGGGACGCCGGACAGGAGGTCGACTTCTTCCTCCACGGCGTGAACGTCGAGCAGGACTTTGCGCCCTATGCCGGTTGGGCGCGCATCGCGGGCGGCAAGGTGAGCGCGGACGGCAAGGCGATCGAGACGCTCGCCGGCGAGGGCTTCCCGGTGCTCGGCGTGATCGGACTGAAGCGACGCTGACGGCCGCGCCGCTCGGGCCGGGCGCCGCGCCGCGCGATCACGCGATGCCGGTCCCCTGCACCACCAGGCCGTCCTCGCCGAGCACGATCACGCTGCCCTCGCGGCGCCAGACGGCGAGGATCTGCCCCTGCCACGAGCCGTCGATGACGACGCGGCTCCACACGTTGCCGCGCCGCGCGCAGAGGCGCGCCTGCCCGCCGGCCGCCCACGCCAGGCCCTGACCGTCGACGACGACGCACGCGAGATCGCGCGTCGTCTGCACGGCCTCGAGCGTGGCGGTGGGTGGCACCGAGAGGCCGGGCAGGACGGTGGGGGGCGAGATGCGCAGCGCGTGCCCGCCGCTGCCGACCGCGTAGGCGCCGCCGTCGGTGGCGGCCGCGACCGCGTAGAGGTGGCCCGTGCGCGCCCAGGCGATGGCCCGTTGGCCCGCCGAGTCGACCTCGACGAGCGCGCCGTGCGTCCCGCACACCAGGAGCGAGCCGACCGCGAGCCGCGCGACCGCGTGCAGACGGCTGGTGCCGTCGACCGTGTGCACGCGCGGTCCACCGCGGGTGGGCAGCTCGACGAGGACACCGACGGGGCGAGAGAGCCGCTCGCCGACGAGCGCGACGCCGTGCTCGTCGGCCCACGCCCCGAGCAGCGTGACGTCGCGGTCGGGCACGGCGAGGCGCTCCGATTGGCCCGAGGCCGCCTGGACGACGGCGAGGCCCGCGTCGCCGTAGAGCAAGAGGTCGCCCGACGGCATGCGCGCGAGGCCGCGAACGAAGCGCGCGTCGACGCCCGCGGGCAGGTGCACGCTCGACCAGGCGCCGCCCTGGAACCGGTAGAGACCGTGCGCGCCGACCGCGACGAGGCTCTTCCCGTCCGCGGAGAAGACCGCCGCGCGCAGCCGCTCGCCGGTCATCGCGCGGCCCGCGACGCGCCACTCGGCGAGGGGCGCAGGCGGCGCGGAGAACGCCGCGACGCCCTCGAAGGAGACCTCGTCGGGTATCACGACCGGGGTGCGCACCGTCGCGTCGAGCAAGAGCGGCTCGACGCGCTCCCACAGCTCGCGGATCGAGGCGTGCCGGAGCGCGGGATCGGGGCTCGTCGCGCGCGCGATCTCGACGTCGAGGGCCTGCGCGAGATCGGGCCGCTCGCGCAGCTCGCGCGGCAAGGTCGCGCTGACGCGCGCGAGCGAAGGGCGCTCGTCGCTCAGCATGCGCGCGACGACGCGGAGCGGGTTGTCGCCGGGTCGGAACGGGTACGCCTCGCTGCCCGAGAGCGCCTCGTAGAGGATGGCCGCGAACGCGAACACGTCGGTCTGCGGGCAGACGCGCCGATTGCCCATCTCGTACTGCTCGGGTGGCGCGTAGCCGAGGCTCGCGCCGGCGACCGTCGCGGTGCGCTGGGCGGAGAGCTCGGGCAGCTTGACGAGGCCGAAGTCGGTCACCTTGGCGACCTCCTGCCCCTGCGCCTGGGTGAGCAGGATGTTCGACGGCTTGAGGTCGCGGTGCACGATGCGGTGCGTGTGGACGGTGTGCAGCGCGCGCGCGACCTGCTTCATGATCCGGCGCACGCGCGCGATCGGCAGCCCGAAGCCGCCGTGCGCCTCGATCACGCGCGCGAGCGTCTGGCCGTCGACGAACTCGAGGACGGTGAACGGCAGGCGCGCCTCGCCGTGACGAGCGGTCTCGATCACCGCGACGCCGTGGTCGTAGAAGCGGACGATGTTCGGGTTCGGCGTCGGCATCGCGCCGAGGAGGCGGAGCACCTCGGCCTCGCGCAGGAAGCGATCGAGGGCGTCGGTCTGCACGCCCTCGGGTCGCAGCACCTTGACGACGACCCAGAAGCCATCCGGGTCGTCGTAGCGCGCGCGGAAGACCCAGCCCTGCCCTCCCTCGCCGTAGAGCTCGCGGAGGTGATAGCGCACGCCGGCGCTCCCCTCGACGACGGCGCCCTCGAGGCGCCCCCGCACGTCCAGAGCGAGCGATTGCACGGACCTGAAGCTAGCAGAGGAGCGGGCCGGGCGGAGCGGCGGCCGACCCGAGGACGGTCACACCCCGAGGAGCTTCATCAGCTGCTCGCGCTTGGCGAGGCCGACGTGCTTCGCCTTTTCGGCGCCGCCCTGAAAGGCGATGACCGTGGGGACGCCGCGGATGCCATACTTGGCCGTTACACCGGGGTTTTCGTCGATATCGAGCTTGCCGACCTTGACCTTGCCCTCGAGCTCGTCGGCCAGCTTCTCGACGATGGGCGCGAGCACCTTGCACGGGCCGCACCACGTGGCGGTGAAATCGACGAGGACCGGTACGGTCGACTTGAGCACCTCGGCGTCGAAGTTGGCCTCGGTGAAGTGGACGATGTTCTTGCTGGCCATCGCCTCCGTATAACCGTCGCTCGACGGCTCGGCAAGGCGGCGACCGGAGGGCCGCCCCCTGTGACGGCGAGAGGGCGGAGGGGGAAACGCTCGACTGCCGCGCGGCCCGAGGTCTGGTAGGCATCCGGCCATGGCCCCGACCCACGATCGCGCCGGGCGCGTGCTCGTCATCACGCCGACCTACAACGAGCGGGAGAACCTCGCCGCGCTGACCGAGGCGCTCTTCGCCGCCGTGCCGCGCGCGCACCTGCTCGTCGTCGACGATGCCTCGCCGGACGGCACGGGCGCGATCGCGGACGAAATCGCGGCGCGCGACCCGCGGGTGCGGGTGCTGCACCGCAGCGGCAAGCTCGGGCTCGGCACCGCGTACGTCGCGGGCTTCCAGCGAGCGATCGACGAGGGCTACGACGTCGCCGTCGAGCTCGACGCCGACCTTTCGCACGACCCGGGCTACCTGCCCGTGTTCCTCGGCGCGATCCAGGAAGGCGCCGACGTGGTCGTCGGGTCGCGCAACGTGCCCGGCGGCGGCGTGCGCGGCTGGGGGCCGGGCCGGCACGTGCTGTCGAAGGGCGGGTCGCTCTACTCGCGCGCGATCCTCGGCGTCGAGGTGCGCGACCTGACGACGGGCTACAAGGCGTACACGCGCGAGGCGCTCGAGCGCCTGGGGCTGCGGACGCTGCGGTCCACGGGCTATGCGTTCCAGATCGAGACGACGTTCCGGGCGATCCGCGAGGGCTTGCGCGTCGTCGAGGTGCCGATCGTGTTCGTCGATCGGCGGGTGGGGCACTCCAAGATGAGCCGGCGGATCTTCGCCGAGGCGGTCCTCGAGGTGTGGAGGCTACGGATCGACGCGGCGCGCGGCCGCATCTGATTCCGATCGCGCGCACCGGCGGCGGGATCGGCTGCGCCGCCCGTGTGCCGCCCTGCGCCGGCCTACTGAAGCGAACACGCGCGATCGGGCCGTTTCAGGGCGATCGCGCACGGCCTGCGGTTTGCTTCGACGCCCGCCATGCTCACCCATCGCTCCCTCGGGCCGCTGTGCTCGTTCCTGCTCTTCGCCTCCGCGTGCGGCGACGCGGCGACGAGCGCGCCCGCGGCGAAGCGCCCGCTGCAGCTCGGGGAAGCGTCGGCGGCGCTCTGCGGCGGCGGCGCGAACCGAAAGGGCGACGGCACGGGGCCGAACGGCAACGGCCCGGATCAGCAGGGGTCGGGCGGGTCGTCGGGGACGACGACCAGCGGCAGCGGCTGGGGAGGCAACGGTCGGGGCGGGAGCCACGGGCAGGGTGGCGCGGGCGGCGCACCGACGGGCGGCGCGGGAGGGGCGGCGGGCGCCGCAGGCATGGGCGGCGCGGCCGGGATGGGCGGCGCGGCCGGCGCCGCGGGCATGGGTGGCGCGGCGGCGTGGAAGGGCCCGAAGCGCGCGCCCGCCACGGCCGCGCCGACGTGCGCCGGGGTCGACCTGACGACGCCGCTCGAGCTCTACATGTCGGCCGACGACTCGAACTCGATGGCGTCGCCGGCGATCGTGCGTTCGCGCATCCACCGCGGCGTCGCGACGTTCGAGCCGCGCGAGGTGCGCACCTACGAGTTCCTGAACTACTACCGCTTCGCGTTCCCGACGCCCGCCGCCGGCAGCCTGTCCATCCTGTCGCAGCTCGGCTCGTGCGTGCTCACGGGCGATGTCGCGCTGCAGGTCGCCGTCACCTCGCCGCCGGCGCCGGCCGAGCGGCCCCTGATCAACCTCACGCTGGTGCTCGACACGTCCGGCTCGATGGACGGCGTCCCGATCGCGCGCGAGCGCGGCGCGATCCGCGCGCTCGCGAGCACGCTGCGGGCGGGCGACGTCGTGAGCGCCGTGACGTGGAACGACGACCAGGTGCCCGTGCTCGCGGGCTACGTCGTGCAGGGCCCGGACGACCCCACGCTGCTCGCGCTCGCGAGCTCGCTCCTGGCGAACGGGTCCACGAACCTCGAGGCCGGCCTGCGCGTCGGCTACGAGCTCGCCAACCAGTACCGCGCTCCGGAGCGCCTCAACCGGGTCATCCTCATCAGCGACGGGCAGGCGAACGTGGGCATCACCGAGGAGGACCTCATCGGCGCGAACGCCGCGGACGAGGACCAGGAAGGCATCTACCTCGTCGGCGTCGGCGTCGGCGAAGGCGTCAACGACACCCTGATGGACGTCGTCACGGACGCCGGGCGCGGCGCGTACGTCTACCTCGACTCCGAGGAGGAGGCGCGCCGCATCTTCGTCGACCGCTTCGCCGAGACGGTGCTCGTCGCCGCGCGCGACGTGCGGATCAAGCTCGTCTTGCCGCCGTACTTCAAGATCGAGAAGTTCTACGGCGAGGAGTACTCGCCCGACCCGGCCAAGGTGCGGCCGCAAAACCTCGCGCCCGGCGACTCGATGATGCTCTACCAGATCCTCCGCCCGTGCGACCCGACGCTGCCGAGCGCCGACGACCCCTACGGAGTGGAGGTGACGTGGCGCGACGCGATCGACGGGCAGGTGCGATCGGCGACGCAGCAGACGACGCTCGGCCAGCTGGGCATCGACGACGGCAACCTCGGCAAGGCCACCGCGATCATCGCGTACGCCGAGGCGCTCAAGCAGCTCGTCGACCTCGAGCCGAACGACCGCGTCGCGCTGCTCCAGCAGACCAAGGCCGCGGTGGTCGCGGCCGACGCGGCCGGCACGGACGCGGATCTCACCGAGATCGCGGGGCTGATCGACGAGCTCATCACGACCAACGCGAGCGCGCCGTGAGATCGCGCCTCGCCGCACGGGGCCCGTCGCCGGACGCGGCGGGCTCGCGCGGGGCGCGCGCGGGAGGCGCCGGCTACTTCGCGAGGGCGGAGCGGCGCAAGCGCACGAGAGCGCCGTTCTGGGCGAAATTCGTCCAGTAGACGTAGTCGGCGTCGAGCGCGATGCCGTCCGGGTGGTCCTGGCCCACCGCGACGACCTCGGGGACGCCGGCGCCGAGGGCGAGCACGCGCAGGACGGTGCCGCCGTCGAAGTTGGTCCAGTAGACGTACCCCTGGTCGACGGCGATCGCCGAGGGGCCGGACTGCCCCGCGGCGATCCACGCCCACTGGGCTGGGTTCTTGAGGTCGATCCGGCCGATGCGGTTCGTCGATCCCATCGACGTGAAGAAGGCGAAGTCGTCCGTCGCGACGATGCCGTTCGGGCTCTCGATGCCCCCGACGAGGTCGGTGACGACGCCGTCGGACTTGCGCGCCGCCTTGAGGGTGCTCGAGGGCGCCGCATCGCCCCAGAGGACGCTCGCCCCGTTCAGCGCGAGGAGGGCCGATCCGGCGCCGTCGACGAGCTTGAAGGGCGCCGCCGCGGGCGTCGCGACGGGGAGCGACCAGAGGCTCCCCTGAGCCGTCCAGTAGAGGGTGGTGTCGTCGAGGGCGATCCCGATCGCGTTCTGCTGATCGGCGGCGAGGAGCGTCGGCGACGCCGACCCGTCGACCGGCGCGCGGTACACGCCTCCGCTCGCGAGGGTGCTCGTCCAGTAGACCCACCCGCCGCCGACCACGAGCTGGTTGGGAATACGCAGGTCCTTCGCGACCACCTGCGGAGCCCCGCCGGCGCCCGGCACGCGCATCACGTAGCCGTCCGTGGCCGCGCCCCGCGAGGCGCCGCTGACCGTGAAGTAGACCCAGCCACCGCTCGTGGTCACGGCCCAGGGGAGCGCGAGCCCGCCGACGACGACCTCGGGCACGCACGCGGCGCCATCGCAGGCGCCTGCGTCCGGCGGCGAGCCGCCCGCGCCGCCGTCGGGGCCCGTCGTCGCCCCTCCCCCGTGCCCGGAGCCGCCGGCCGCGCTGGTCCCGCCCGCCCCGCCGGTCGCCACCGATCCGCCGTGCCCGCCCGCGCTGCCGGACGGCGCGAGCGCGACGTCGAAGTCGGCGCCGATCAGCGACGAGCACGCGCCGACCCCCGAGGCGATCGAGGCCGCGATCAGGACGCGCGCGACCCGCGGCGCGGCGATCCGGCGAGGTGTGCGGGCCATCCGGGGCGAGCATGCCCGCGCGACGATCCGCTGACCAGCGGCTTCGGTCGCCGGAGGAGGTCGGCCGGCCGGGCGCGCCGGGAGGTGACCGGGAGCATCCGACGCACGACTGCTGTAGAGGTCGCGACATGGGCGCCGCCCCCGACCCCGCGCTCGTCGCGCTCCACCAGCACCTCGTGGAGATCGTCTTCGCCCTCGCGGCGGTGACGTTCGTCGCGCTCTTCTTCGTGACGGCGCCGTACGGCCGCCATCGTCGCGAAGGCTTCGGTCCCACGATCCCGAGCCGGGTGGGCTGGATCCTGATGGAGGCGCCCGCGTCGCTCGCGTTCCTCGCGTTCTACGCGATCGGTCCGCGCCGGGTCGAGGCCGCGCCGCTCGCGCTCCTCGCGCTCTGGCAGATCCACTACGTGCACCGCGCGTTCGTGTACCCGCTGCGCATGCGCGCCGACGGCAAGCGGATGCCCGTGATGATCGCGGCGCTGGCGATCGCGTGGAACCTGCTCAATACCTGGGTGAACGCGCGCTACATCTCCGCCATCGCGGTCTACGATCCCGGCTGGCTCCTCGGCCCGCGCTTCCTCGGCGGCGCGGCGATCTTCGCGGTCGGCCTCGCGGTGAACCTCGACGCCGACGCGCGCCTGCTCGCGCTGCGAAAGCCGGGCGAGACCGGCTACGCGATCCCGCGGGGCGGCCTCTACCGCTTCGTGTCGTGCCCGAACTACCTCGGCGAGATCCTCGAGTGGTGCGGCTTCGCGATCGCGGCCTGGTCGCCCGCCGGCCTCGCCTTCGCCGTCTACACGGCGGCGAACCTCGTCCCGCGCGCGATCGCCAATCACCGCTTCTACAAGGATCGCTTCCCCGACTATCCGGCGGAGCGGCGGGCGGTCCTGCCCTTCGTGCTGTGACGCCCTGCGCCGCCCGCGCGGGGCAGACGCCTCCGCCGCGATCGGCTACGGTTCCGCAACCCCTTTTCGACGATCGACGTCGAGCGACACCGAGGTACGCATGAGCGGCTGGGAGTTCACGATCAACACGGGCAACCCGGACCACGACCGCTACACGGTCGATCAATATCGCCGCACGGCCGAAGCGCAGGGCATGACGCTCGGCGTGCAGCAGCTGCCGACGGGCGGCTATTTCGTGCGCGCGATGGCCGCGAGCGCCCCGCAAGCCGGGCCGCCTGGCTACGGCGCTCCGCAGCAAGGCTGGGGCGCGCAGCCGCAGCAGCCTCAACAGCCCGGCTACGGCGCGCAGCCGCAGCAGCCCGGCTACGGCGCGCAGCCGCAACAGCCGCAACAGCACGGCTATGGCGCCCAGGCCCAGTATGGAGGCCAGCAGGGTGGCGGCGCGTGGGGTCCTCCGCCCGCCGCGGCAGCTCCCGGCGGCGTGCTCGTCGGCGGGGTCGCGGCCGGCGCCGGGGCGATGTCGACCGACCGGATCGCCTACCTGCGCAAGGTCTACGGTCTGCTCACGGTCTCCGCCGCGGTCGCGATCCTGAGCGGCTTCCTCGCCATCACGCTCGGGGGCACGGTGAAGTTCACCGCGCACGCGAGCACCGGCAAGAAGGTCATCGTCCTCGTCCCGGCGCTCGTCGCCGCGATGCTGGAGAACCGCGGGCTGATGTACGGAGCGTTCGGCCTGCTCTTCGTCGCGACGCTCGGCGCGAGCGCCGTGTCGAAGGTCAAGGGCCTGAACTTCGTCGCCCTGATGGCGGTGTCGATCCTGCTCGGCGTCGAGCTGGCGCCGATGGTCTTCGTCGCGCAGGTCTTCGCCGGCATGGGCGACACGCTCAGCGCGTCCCCGGTGCGCGACACCTTCGCGATGGTCGGGTCCATCTTCGTCGGCATCACGGGCTACGCCTTCGTGACGAAGAAGGACTTCTCGTACATGAGGGCCATGCTCAGCATGGGCTTCTTCGTCGTCTTCACGGCCTGCATCCTCGCGGCCTTCGTGCACAGCGAGGCCTTCTCGCTCGCCGTCGCGAGCGCCGGCGCGGTCCTGTCGGCGGGCTTCCTCCTCTACAACACGGGCCGGATCCTGCGCACGAGCGCGATGGACGACCCGGTCGGCGACGCGCTCGGGCTCATCGTGCAGCTCCGCAACCTCTTCATGTTCATCCTGCGGATCATGATGTCGAACCGCCGGTGACGGCGCGCGCCCGCGCGGCGCGCAGAGCAGGTAGACCAAGGAATCGAAGGCCACCCGGCAAACACCGGAGTGGCCTTCGGTGCATTTCATGGGCGAAAGGAGATTGCGGTGCCTCGGGCCCCGGCGACGCAGGTATGGTGGCGTCCTGGGCTTCCCATTTGGGAGCCTCTTGAACGGAGGGCATCACGTGAGAGGATCGATTCGGACTTTGCAACGAGGAGCTTGGCTCGGCGCCACGCTCGCGCTGCTCGCTACGGGTTGCGGCGGCAGCTCCGGCACGTCGGACACGACGAACGGCGGCGGCACCGGCACGACCACCACGGGCACCGGGACCGGCACCGGCGGCGGTCAGACCACCGGCGGCGGCGGCCAGGGCCAGGGCGGACAGGCCCAGGGCGGCCAAGGCCAAGGCGGCCAGGCGACGGGCGGCCAGGGCCAGGGCGGCCAGGCCGTCGAGTGCGCCAAGGACGCGGAGTGCGACGACCAGAACGCCTGCACGACGGACGCCTGCTCGGGCGGCCTCTGCAAGCACGACCTCGCGCCGGTCGACGACGGCGACGTCTGCACGACGGACGCCTGCGACCCGAGCACGGGCGCCACCCACACGGCCGTCACCATCGACGACTCGGACGTCTGCACCACCGACGCCTGCGACTCGAAGACCGGCGTCTCGCACACCCCCGTCGCCCTCGACGACGCGGACGCCTGCACGGCCGACGCATGCGACCCGAAGACCGGCGTCTCGCACACCCCCCTCGCGATCGACGACGAGGACGCCTGCACGGCCGACGCGTGCGACCCGATCACGGGCATCAGCCACACGGCCATCGCCATCGACGACGCGAACGCGTGCACGACCGACGCGTGCGACCCGAAGACCGGCATCAGCCACACGGCCGTCGCGATCGACGACGCCAACGCCTGCACGGCCGACGCGTGTGACCCGCTCCAGGGCGTGACCCACACCGCCGTCGCGATCGACGACGCCAACGTCTGCACGACCGACGCGTGTGACCCGCTCCAGGGCGTGACCCACACCGCCGTCGCGATCGACGACGCCAACGTCTGCACGACCGACGCGTGCGACGCCATTCAGGGCGTGAGCCACACCGCGATCGCCGTCACCGACAACAACGCGTGCTCCACCGACGCGTGCGACCCGGTGAGCGGCGTCAGCCACGTCGCGGTCAACACGAACGACAACAACGCCTGCACCACCGACGCGTGCGACCCCGTCAACGGCGTCAGCCACGTTGCGGTCGTCATCACCGACAACAACGCCTGCACCACCGACGCGTGCAACACGCAGACCGGCGCCATCACGCACGTCGCGGTCGTCATCGACGACGCGAACGCCTGCACGACCGACGCCTGCAACGCGCAGACGGGCGCCATCACGCACGTCGCGGTCCCCGTCACCGACAACAACGTGTGCACGACGGATGCGTGCAACACGCAGACCGGCGCCATCACCCACACGGCCGTCGTGGTCGACGACGGCAACGCCTGCACGGTCGACGCGTGCGACCCCGTCAACGGCGTCAGCCACAACCCGCTCTGCGCCGCCAACCAGCAGTGCAACGCCGGCGTGTGCAGCGCGGTCGCGCTCAAGGTCTACCTCGCCAGCTCGAACGGCACGGCCGGCTTCTACGGCTATGACGTCGCGAAGAACACCTGGGCGACCCTCACGAGCCCGCCGGTGGTCACCTACTCGCAGCTGACGACGGACGGGACGAGCGTCTACGAGCTCGGCACCGACAACAACATCTACAAGTACTCCACCGTGGCGGGCACCTGGACGAAGCTCCAGGCCGGTCCGGGCGCCGAGGCCTCGAGCCCCATCGGCTTCTTCAAGTTCGCGGGCAACACGTTCTACCACTCGAAGGACGGCTCGGGGACGCTCAAGTACTCCGCCGCCGGTGGCGCGTGGACGTCGCTCGCGGTGGCGCCGGCGTGGTCGTCGGCCGGCTCGTACGACGCGACGAGCGGCAACTTCTACGTGCGCCAGTACGGCAACCTCGGCCTCTCGATCTTCAACACGGCCACGAAGACCCTGACGAAGTCGTGGCCGAACGCCACGAGCGTCGGTGAGAACAGCCGCACGGGCTCGTTCTACAAGGGCTTCTTCTACGAGCGCGACTGGGCGCTGCAGTTCGTGAAGGTCGACGTCGCCACCGGCGTCGCGACCAACACGGGCATCACGCCGACCGAGGGCCACACGGGCACCGACGTGAACTCGGCGAACGGCGACATCTACATCGCCCCCTACACGCCGACGGGGCTGACCTTCCAGGTCTACCACACGGCGAACAACACGCTGCAGACGCTCGCGTCGCTCCCGGTCGCCGTCACCAACCACTCGACGATCGTGGTGGTCGGCGCGAAGGCGCTCGCGGGCAACTACCAGGTGAGCGCCGGCCCGGCGTGGGGCACGAACCCGGCGACGTACAACTGCCTCGAGGCGTGCGCGCTCGTCCTCGGCGGCGTCGCGACGGACTACTCGTGCTCGACGCAGCAGGCGACGATCGACAACAAGGCGTGGGTCGACGGCTGGGGCGACACGAGCCACTGCTCGGGTGGCGCCGCGGTCGCCGAGACCTACAAGCTGAACACCAAGTACGACTGCGGCGTCGGCTCCTGCTCGTACTCGGCGTACGTCAGCGACCACGGCAACTGCGGCGTCAACTACTGCTTCAAGTGATCGCCTAGGCGGCAAGGGCCGCGTCGAGCACGTCGACGCAGCCCGGCCGCCTCCCCCCTCGAGCCGCGCGGCCGCGATCGCGCCGCGCGGC
>CAIVJW010000282.1 GCA_903906315.1 uncultured delta proteobacterium
CCGCGGGCTGCGCGGATCGCTTCTGCGCGGCGCTCGCGCGCGGTTTCGATGGGGCCGCGAGCGGCCCCATGCCCCAGGGCTCGCTGACGCGATCCAGGGGCGGCCTCGCGCTCGTCGAGGTGCTGGCGGGCTTCGCGTGCGAGACGAGCGCGAAGGCGGTGGGCAAGAGCCTCGCGTCGGCGACGCCGACCGCGCACGTCCTCGACGACGCGCTGGTGTTCGGCGTGTTCGATCAGCTGGAGGCGCGGCGCGGCGAGATCGCCGGGGCTGCCAACGTGCTCGAGGGCGTCGCGAGGGTGCTCCGGAGCGACGAGCTCAACGAGGCGCTCGCGCCGAGGGTGCGCACGCTGGCGGTGGAGGGGCAGCGGTTGCTCGTGCGGCCGCCACCGCCGCCGCCACCGCCGCCGCCGCCGCCGCCGGGCCGCGTGCGCGTGCCTCTCGCCGCTGCGGACAGGAGCTCCGCCGTCGATCGCCTGCGGGCCGCGCTCGCCGCTCTCGAGAAGGCGGACGGTGCGGCAGACGTCGAGCTGACTGGCATGCTCACGCTCGATGAGCGCAAGTAGCCGCGCGCCTGCGCAGAGGCCCTGATGAACGGCGTCCCGACCCTCAGCCGGAGCGACCTCGCAGCGGAGCTCGAGAAGCTCTATCGCCAGGAGCCGAACCGCGTCCGTCACCTGTTCGCGTTCTTCGGGACCGGCGCCGACGACACGCTCGAGGTGGCCCACGCGGGGAAGTTCTTCGTCGCGCCCGTGCGCAGCGAGCTCGAGCTGCGCGAGCGGATGGTCGCGATCGACGCCGACGACGACGCGCGCTTCGCGTTCCTGGTTCCGTGGACGGGGTCGATCCCGCTCGACCTGTCGGGGCGCTTCGCGCGGAGCGGGCGGGTGCTGCGGGTCGGGCCGGAGGCGCGGCTGCTCACGATGCTGGGCGCGAGCGAGGTCGACGACGACGTGCGGAGGAGCCGGCTCGCGGCGTTCCTGCTCGCGTCGCCGCCCGCTGCGCCGATCCGGGTGCCGGCGGGGCGCGTCACGGCGACGGCGCTGTGGGATGCGTGGCTGTCGTCGGCGTGGGGCGTGGACACGTCGGACGGGCTCGGGCTCGAGTCGCTGCTCGCGTGGGCCGCGCTCGACCAGCGAGGGCCGGCGTTCGTCGAAGCGATGAGCGCGCCCGCGGCGGCCGGCGTGCGCGACGAGCTGCTCACGCACCTGCACGCGCAGCGCGGGCCCGCCGGCCCGGCGGTGTGGCGAGCGTGGGAGTCGGGGCGCGGGCGCGCGCCGCTCACGTGGGCGCTGCTCTTCGAGACGCTCGCTTCGAGCGATCACGCCGGCGTGAGGATGTGGGTGAGCCTGGCGCCGCGCGCGGCGCTCGGCGTGGGCGACGACAAGACGATGATCGACGTCGCGAAGGCGCTCGGCGAGGGGGCCGACGGCGCGCTGCGACGGCTCGAGCGGCGCGGGCAGCCGGGCGTCGCCCGCACGCTGGTGCGCGCGGCGGACGAGCTGGTGCAGAGCGAGGACGTGCGCGAGGCGCTGGCGCTCGATCGACGGCTCCCGTCGGCGTGGCGGCGGCGCCTCGACGCGCTCGGCGAGGCGCTCGCGCGCGCGGCGAAGGAGCCGTCGCCCTCGGCCGTGGAGGGCGCGACGGCGGCGCTCCGGTCGCTCGAGGGGCACTCGTTCTTCACGGATCCGGATCAGACGATCACGATCACGCGGGCGGAGATGGCGGTGCGGCTCGCGGCGTGGCTCACGGCGCGCCCGGACCGCGCCCACGTCGGCGCGCCGACGCCGTACGCCGACGTGGAGCTGCTCGGGCGCTGGTACGCCGACGAGGGCGGGCACCTCGACTGGGCGCGCCGCGTCGCGCGCGGCACGGAGACGGACGCGTTCGGCGCGGGGGCGGCGGCCGTGGTCAGGGCGGTCGATGGGGCGCGCGAGGAGCTCGATCGGCGCTTCGCGAGGGCGCTCGCCGCGTGGGTCGAGGCGGGGCGACCGTCGCCGAACGTGGTGCCGATCGACGAGGCGGTGCGGCGCATCGGGGCGCGCTTCGTCGCCGAGGAGCCGTCGCGCAGCCTGCTCGTCCTCCTGCTCGACGGGATGGCCTGGGCGCAGGCGGTCGAGATCCTCCAATCGCTCGGCAGCCGCACGATTCCATGGGGCCCGCTCGCGTGGCACGCGACGACCAAGGGCCGCATCGGGCGAGGGGCGCACCCGGTGGTGCTCGCGAACCTGCCGACGGTGACCGACGTGAGCCGCGCCGCGTTCTTCGGCGGGAAGGCGCTCGGCCCCGGCGAGGCCTGGAGCACCGCGAAGGACGTGCAGCGCTGGGCCGCGAACCGCGACGTCGCGCCCTTCGTGCCGACGACCGACGCGCCTCGCTTGCTGCTGCGCGCGGAGGGGCACACGCAGGCCGGCGCGGCGTCGTCGGAGGCGGTGAGCCTCGTCCGCGACGCGACGCGCCGGATGGTCGCGATCGTCATCAACGCGATCGACGCCTCGCTGAAGGGCGATCCGCAGCAGCGCCACGCCTGGACGGTGGACAGCATCTCATCGCTGCCCGATCTGCTCGAGGCGGCGCGCGAGGCGGGGCGGGCGGTGCTGCTCGCGAGCGACCACGGCCACGTGCCCGCCGACCGGCTCGCGACGCGCGGCACGTACGAAAACGCGGGCGCGCGCTACCGGCCGTGGCTCGCGGCGGACGAGGTGATCGGGGCGCACGAGGTCGGCTTCCGCGGGTCGCCCGTGTGGTGCCCGCGTGGCGCGCACGGCGTCGTGCTGCTCGCGGACGATGCGTCCCGCTACGGCGCGGCGGCGCACGCGGGCGAGCACGGCGGGGCGACGCTCGCCGAGGTCGTGACGCCGTGCCTGCTCATCGGCTCGGAGGATCTCGCGATCGCCGCCGAGGACGACGGCGGGGTGGGCCTCACGGCGGCGCACGTGCCGCCGTGGTGGCACTTCGACGCCGGCGCGGCCCCGAGCGCGACCACGGACGAGGCCGCGGTGGCGCCCGCGCGGCCGAAGAAGCCGGCGAACGCCAATCAGCTCGCGCTGCTGCCCGTGGAGCCTGCGGCGCCCCCCACGCCCGCGCCCGCTCCGCCACCGAAGGTGTCGGCGTTCGCTGCGTCCGAGGTGCTCGCTTCGCTCGTGAAGTCGGCCGCCGAACGCAAGCCGGTCGTCGACGCGGTCGAGGTCCTCCTCGATCGGCAGGGGGTGATCTCCGAGGCCGCCTTCGCGGCGGCGCTGCGCGTGCCCGCGTGGCGCATCGGCGGCGTGGTCGCCAAGCTGCAAGAGGTCCTGAACGTCGAGGCGTATCAAGTGCTCCGGTACGACGCGGCCGCGAAGATGATCCACCTCGATCGTTCGATGCTCGCCGTGCAGTTCGAGGTGACGCTGTGAGCGCGCCGAGCCGCCTCAAGCGCGTGGAGGTGACCGACGCCCTGCGCGACGGCACGGTGCCGCGCCACGGGCTCGAGCTGTTCGCGGTCGGGCTCGAGGCGTTCGAGCGCGTGCTCGACGAGGAGCTCGACACGGTCGCGGCCGGCGGCGGGAAGCTGAAGGCGGTGCGCGGCGACTACGGCACCGGCAAGACGTTCTTCGCGCGCTGGCTCGAGCACCGGGCCAGGCAGCGTGGCTTCGCGACGGCCGTCGTGCAGATCTCCGAGACCGAGACGCCGCTCCACCGCTGGGAGACGGTGTACCGGCGCGCGCTCGAGAGCCTCCAGACGAAGGAGTGGTCGAGCGGCGCGTTCCGGTCGCTCGTCGATCGGTGGTTTTACAACCTCGAGGAGGAGGTCCTCGGCGATGCGGCGGTGAACGCGGAGGACGCCGAGGCGGTGGCGCGCGCGGTGGGCGAGCTGCTCGAGCGGCGCCTCGCGTCCGTGAGCGCGACGCAGCCGCAGTTCGCGGCCGCGCTGCGGCGCTGCCACGGCGCGCGCGTGGCGGGCGAGCACGCGCTCGCCGAGGGGCTCGTCGCGTGGCTCATGGGGCAGCCGAACGTCGCGGCCGACCTCAAGCGAGCGGCGGGGCTGAAGGGCGACCTCGACCACGACGGCGCGGCGGGCTTCCTCCGGGGGCTGCTCGAGCTCCTGAAGCAGACGGGGCGCAGCGGGCTCTTGCTCGTGCTCGACGAGGTCGAGACCATCCAGCGCGTGCGCGCGGACAGCCGCGAGAAGAGCCTGAACGCGCTGCGGCAGCTGGTGGACGACCTCGACGCGCGGCGGTTCCCCGGCCTCTACGTGCTGATCACGGGCACGCCGCAGTTTTTCGACGGGCCGCAGGGCGTGCAGCGGTCGGCGCCGCTCGCGCAGCGGCTCCAGACACACTTCGGCAAGGACCCGCGCTTCGACAGCGCGCGCGCCACGCAGCTCCGGCTCCAGCCCTTCTCGTTCGATCGGCTCGTGGACGTCGGGCGGCGCGTGCGCGAGATCTACCCGGCGACGGCCCCCGATCGCGTCGCGCGGCACGTCGACGACGAGCTGCTCGGGTCGCTCGCGCGTGCCGTCGCAGGCAAGCTTGGCGGCAAGGTGGGCGTCGCGCCGCGCATCTACCTGAAGCGGCTGGTGGGCTTGCTCGATCAGGTGGACCAGCACGCCGACTTCGACCCGCGCGTTCACTACGAGCCGATCGTCGAGGCGTCCGAGCTGACAGTCGAGGAGCGCGAAGCCGCGGGCATCGGGATCTCGGTGGCCGACATCGCGATTGACGTCGGAGGCGGCGGCAAGGGCGCCATCGAATGACGCCCTTCGAACGGCTCTCCCCTGCCCTCCAGTACCAGATCGTCAACGGGCTCGGGTATGGCGAGCTCCGGCCCGTCCAGGAGGCGTCGATCGCCGACGTGATCGACGGCAAGAACGTCGTCGTGCTGGCGCCGACGGCGGGCGGCAAGACGGAGGCGGCCTTCTTCCCGCTGCTCTCGGCGATGGACGTGGACGACTGGCGGCCGGTGTCGGTCGTGTACCTGTCGCCGATCCGCGCGCTGCTCAACAACCAGGAGGACCGCGTCGCGAAGCTCGCGGGGCTCGTCGGGCGGCGCGCGTTCAAGTGGCACGGTGACACCGCGCAGAGCGCGCGGAGGCGGTTTCTGAAGGACCCCGCGGACGTGCTGCTCACGACGCCGGAGTCGCTCGAGGCGATGCTGATGAGCCCGCGCGTGCCGGCGCGCGAGCTGTTCGCGGGGCTGCGCGCGGTCGTCGTCGACGAGGTGCACGCGTTCGCGGGGGACGACCGCGGGGCGCACCTCGCGGCCCTGCTGGAGCGCCTCACCCGCTACTGCGGCCGCGACGTGCAGCGCATCGGACTGTCGGCGACGGTCGGGAATCCGGACGAGATCCTGCGGTGGATGGCGGGGAGCTCGAAGCGCGCGTCGACGGTGGTCGATCCGGGCGGCGAGAAGCGATCGCCGGAGCTCGCCCTCGACTACGTGGGAAACCTCGAGAACGCGGCGACGGTCGTGAAGGCGCTGCATCCCGGGCGCAAGCGCCTGGTGTTCGTCGACTCGCGCCGGACCGCGGAGGCGCTCGGCAACCTGCTGCGGCAGCTGGAGGTGACGACGTTCGTGAGCCACGGATCGCTCTCGTTCGCCGAGCGCCGCGACGCCGAGCACGCGTTCCACGAGGGGAGCGACTGCGTGATCGTCGCGACGAGCGCGCTCGAGCTCGGCATCGACGTCGGCGACCTCGACCACGTGCTGCAGATCGACAGCCCGCCGAAGGTCGCGAGCTTCCTCCAGCGTATGGGGCGCACGGGGCGCCGCCCGGGGACGACGTCCAACTGCACGTTCCTCGCGACGAAGGACACGAGCGTGCTGCAGGCCGCCGCGATCGTGCGCCTGCGGCGCGAGGGCTTCGTCGAGGACGTGCGCCCGAGCCGGCGGGCGTCGCACATCCTGGCGCACCAGGTGATGGCGATCGCGATCCAGACGAGCGGCATCCCGCGAAGCGACGTGCCCCAGTGGCTCGAAGGCGCGACCGTGTTCGCGGACCTCTCGGAGGACGAGCGGTCGGAGGTCGTGAGCCACATGCTCGCGGAGGAGATCCTCGCCAATCAAGACGGCAAGCTCTGGCTCGGCCCCGTGGGCGAGAAGAAGTACGGGCGCGCGAACTTCCGCGAGCTGTACGCGGTGTTCGACGTGCCGCGCCTGGTGACGGTGCGGTGGAACCTCGAGGAGATCGGCACCGTCGACGCGGCCTTCCTCGCGACGATTGATTCCGACGCGTCGCGCGGGAGCTTCACGCTCGCGGGGCGCCCGTGGGAGATCGTGCACATCGAGTGGGAGCGGGGCCGCTGCGCCGTGCGGCCTGCGCCCGCGGGCCGACCGCCGCGCTGGGCCGGCGGCGCGCGCCACCTCGGCTACGCGCTCTGCCAGGCGATGCGGCGCGTGCTCGTGGACGACGCGGTCGACCCGTGCTGGTCTCCGCGCGCGCGGACGGTGATCGCGACGATGCGGGCGGAGCACGCGTTCCTGCGCGACGAAGCCGCGCCCTTCCTCGACGGCAAGGAGGGCATCACGTGGTGGACGTTCGCCGGCGGAGCGGCCAACGTGCTGCTCGCGCGGATGCTCGAGGCGGAGCTCGGCGGCGCGTGCGTCAGCCGCAACACGTCGATCACGCTGAAGGACGAGGCCGGCAAGAGCGTGGCGCGCGCACGGGAGGCCGTCGCGGCGCTCGCGGCGGCGGGCCGACCGACGAGGGAGGACGCGCGGCGCCACGCGGAGGGCGCGGTGCGCGGGCGGGTGTCGAAGTTTCAGCCGTGCTTGCCGCCGGCGTTGTTGGCGGATTTGTTGGTGGAGAGCGCGCTGGATGTGGAGGGGGCGCGGCGGGCGGTGATGGGGGCTTCCCGGTGAATCCGCGAAAGGAACTTGGGCACAGCGCGGCGCTCGGCCGCGCGTTCCACGTCGACGTGTTCGAGGGCGATCGCCCGGCGTTCGCCGTCGTGATGATCGGCGGCTCCGGCGTGACACCGGACGAGTACGAGCGCCGCGCGGCGTGCGTCGACCCGCGCTTCTCCGGCGCGCTCGCCCGCCTCGAGCGCGAGGCGCGGTTCACGTTCGTCTTCGTTTGCGGCCCTGCAGACGGTCTGTTCGGGCGCGTCGCCGCCGACCCCGAGGCACAGGCCGGCTGGATCGAGCACGTCGCGACGGAGGTCCTCCCGATCGTCGGGGGGCTGCCGGTCTACCTCGCCGCGCACTCCGGCGGCGCCGCGCTCGCGCTCGGCGGCGCGCACGAGCTCGACGCGGTGTTCGGCGCGGGTGCGCTCGGCGCCGACGCCCTGCCGCGCGACCTCGAGATCCCGGCGGCCTGGGCCGACCCGTGCGTCACGCTCGTCTACAACCGTGGCGACGGCGTCTTCGCGCGCTACCTAGAGGTCGTGCGACGGCTCGAGCAGGACCACGTCGTGCGCTGCCTCCGCAAGCTCGAGGGCGGGCACGCCCTCGTGGACTACCTCGACAACGAGTCGTTCGGGGGGCTCGTGCGGCGCGCCGCGCGGATCGCTGGGGGGCGAACGCCGGCGTAGCCGCGCGACTGCGCCCGCGATCGCCCCCGCGACAGAGTCCATCCTGCTCGGCGCGTGACACGAACCGAGGCGATCTTTCGCGAGCGAAGGAGCCTGCTGCGCGGCCGATTGGGCACTTTCCCCCTGCGTCGGGATGGCTACGGCACTGCGCGGAGCACGCTCACCGCGACGGCCTCCACGTCCACCCGACCGGAGTATCGGCGGCGCTGCTCCTCAACGCGCGCGAGGCAGCGCCGGCGCACGTGCGGCTCGCAACACGGGCACGCCGCTGCAGCGAAACGCGCGCGCGAACGCACGACCCGCCGCGCCAGGGTTGGAGCTGACACCTGTTGGAGGTACCTTCGAGGGCGCAATGAAGACCTGCCCTGCGTGCCTGCGGGACTACGACGACGCGGCGGTCGACTGCGAGCACGACGGCGCGCAGCTCATCCCAGCGGAGGGCACAGGACAGTCGACCCCGGCGCCGACCGGCTCCGGCAGCGCGTCACGTGGGCGGCTGGCACCGGCGGCCGCTCGCGTGCGATACGATCTGCTCCCGCAGCCGATCGCGGCGTGCTGGTGGTACGGCGCACACCGCGCCGAGCACGCTCTCCCCGTCTACAAGGCAGGCGAGGGCGTGGTTCGGGCCATCACGGCGCTCGTCCTCGCCGACGTGCTCGACGAACACTGGCCGGAGCCGCTCGAGCGCATGCTCCGCTGTTCCGAGGGAGACCACAGGCTCGCACGCCCGTCCCTCGGCATCCGCGTCGAGCTGCTCCGACGGCTCGTCGACGTGCACGCGCGCGCAACGAACCGCATCCTCCCGGACCTCCGAGCATGGTGGTCACGGACGCAGACTCATCTCGACGGGATCGTGAAGTCGCGCAACCAGGACACGCACGGCGCTGCGCTGAGCGCCGAGCCCGCCGACGCACCGCAAGAACGTCTCGCCGAGCTTCTCCGGGACGCCGCGTGGCTGCAAGAGGTGCAGCTCGTGACGATCCGAGGCGACATTCGCTACCGGCACGGGCACTTCGACGGGACGCTGCTCCGGCTGCGTGGCACCAAGCCCTTCGAAACGCCGGCATGCGAGTCCCCCGCGCGGTGGAAGTCCCGTTTCGAGCCCGCGACCGTGTATCTCGGCCGCGCCGACGGGACGGCATGGACGGTCGTCCCGTGGATGCAAGTGTCCGACGACCGCTTGTACGTCTGCGAACGCGTGGTCGTGCCGGCATCGCGGCTCCGGCTCGTCGACACCTCTCGAACCGGAGCAACCCTCGAGAGCGAGCCAGTGCTGGTGCCCGAGCGAAATGGGCACCTCTCGTGGTCCTCCTTCCTCGACGAAAGGACGGCCCTCGCCAAGACGTGGAGGCTCGAAGAAGCGGCTCCGGATCCACGGCTCGTCCTCCCGCTGCCCGCGGATCGTGGCTTGAAACCAGGCCACAGGATCGACGTCTACACGCTCGTACAGCGCCTGGGCGAAGGCGGCTTCGCGACCGTTTGGATGGTCGAAGAAGACCACACGCGGCAGCGGTGGGCGCTCAAGATCCTGCGCCCCGAAGCCCTGGACCGCGTCGCTGGCATCGAGCGCTTCGATCGCGAGGTCGCGCTGATGCGGACCCTGCATCATCGAGGTTGCCGCCGCGTGCTGGGGCCGCTGGAGCGGGTGCGCTTCCAGGATGGCGACACGGCGCGGGTCATGATCCGCATGCCGCTCCGCGCCTGTACCCTCGGCGAGCGCGCGGCGGAGCTGAGAGAGAAGGTCGGCGGTTCGCTACCAGCGACGACCGTCGCACGCTGGGGCATACAGGCACTCGAAGCACTCGAAGACATACACGCCCAAGGCGTCATTCACCGCGACATCAAGCCGTCGAACTTCCTCCTTGATGGCGCCGAAAACCTTGAAGTCGCAGACTTCGGAGTCGCGCGCGACAATCAGGCCGGCTTCCCTCAGCCGCTGTTGACCGTGGTGGGCGAACAGATTGGATCCGACGCATACATGGCCCCGGAGCAGCGTCGCGACGCGGCGGCGGCCGGGCCCCCGGCGGACATCTACGCGCTCGCCGTGACCCTCCACGAGGTGATGAGCGGCAAGTGCAGCAAGTCTCCCTGGGCCGACGTCGATGGGCCCCTCGGCGCCCTCCTGCGCGACATGGCGGCGGCCGAGCCGACGAAGCGCCCGACCGCCAACAACGCGTTGCTGCGGATGCGGGGCATCGCGGACGAGTCCCCGGCGAGCAACCCCACGCTCGGCGAGCGAGCGAGGCGGGCGGCGGAGTCGGCGGCAAAGGTTTTCGGGGGCTGGCTTGGCAACCGGAGACCACCTGGTGCCGCGGACGCCGCCGCGGTTGCGCCCGCGACGATCGATCCGGTCACGGCGAGCACCGAGGACGCCCCTCCCCGGACCTCGGCAGAAGCCGCGTCGCACGGGCCGGCGACGACGGTGACATCGACCGCGGCGGCGGTGACCGACCTCGGATCGCCCAGCTCCGTCGCGGCCGCCCCGCCCGTCGAGGGTGAGCTCGCGGTCGCGCCTGAAGACCGGTAGTCGGCGCGCGCGACAGAGCTCTTGAACGTCTCCCAGACCGCCCGGGGCCACCGGCCGACGGGTTCGCCTACGGGCGCTCGAGGCGGGGCGCACGCGCGTGTGGGTTCAGCGGAAAGGTAGGACGGGGCGCCATGTACCACTGCACAACCCTGGGCTGCCCCATCGCGGCCACGGGCAAGGCGTTCGCGACGGCGACAACCTGCCAGTTCTGCGACGCTCCGCTCACGCCCGTCGACGCGCCGACATCGCCTGCTGCGGCGGCAGCCGACCTCGCCGACCTCGCCGACCTCCCCTTCCCCGTCGCGTACCCTCTCGCGCACGCACGCGACGCGCGCCTCTCCGCGGGCGATCGCCTCGACAACGTGATCTTCACCGCGTACCAGGCGATGCGCACGGCGACGCTGGTGCTGCTCGCGGACTACCTCGACTGCGACACCGTCGCGCGCGAGCTGGCCGGACCGATGCGCGGGCTGCGGATGCCGCACTGGTCCGAGTGGACGGCGCTCGCGCACAAGCTCACGCAGCTGTGGCGCGGAGAGCTCGCGGATCGGCCGGAGCGCGAGAGCACTTTCCCCGCGGTCGTCGCCGGGTGGAGCGAGGTCGCACAGGTCGGGCGCGGGGCCGCCCTGGACGCGCGCTGGGTCGCCCTGCTGGGTGGCGTCCGGGGCCTGCAGGGCCAGGCGCGCAGCGCGAACGACGCGATCCAGCGGGTTCGCAACGACCGCGCGCACCGCGCCGCCACCCGGACGGGCGACGGCGCCGCCGACGAGGCCGAGCGCGCCAGCATCGCCCCCATCGTCGAAGAGGCCGTGCGCACGCTCTTCCCGCCGGGGTCGCTGCAGCTCGTGCGACGCGCCCCCAGCGACGGGGATGACCTCGCGTTCGCGCTGATCGGCCCGCACGAGGACCTGCGCTTCGAGGCCGAGTCCGCGAGTCCCGGTTGGAGCGAAGCCCTCGCGAAGTCGAGCGTCATCGCGGTCGCGGGCGGGCGCTCGGTGCCGATCTTTCCGCTCCTCGCGCCGTCCGCGACCGAGGGCGGCCCCGTCGCGAGCGGGGGCCTCGACGAGCCTGCGGCGCTCGTCGAGAGCATCAAGGAGCGGAGCGTCGTGCTGCTCGGCGTCCGTTCTTCGCACGAGGCGCCTTCGCTCGTGGCGGCCACCCGCGAGCGCTTCCTCGCCAAGCAGGTGGAGCTCGCGCTCGCCGCGGAGGAAACGAAGCCGTGGACGGTGGTCGATTGGGCGCGGACAACGGCGCGCGAGGGCGTGGAGGCGCTGGTTGGGCGCAAGTACTTCCCCGCCTGCTATGTCGAACGGGCCGGAGTCGACGACCGCCTCGACGCGGCGCTCGGTCGGCCCGGAAGCGCTCTCCTGCTGCTCGGCGAGGCCGGAGCAGGCAAATCCTCGCTCCTCGCGCGGTACGTCGACCAACTCACCAGCGAGGGGCTCGCTCGCACGCCCATGACGGAGGCCGACGCGCGCAGCGCGCGAGGCGGTGCGCTGCCAATCGCGAAGCACCTCGCAGACCGCGGGCAGGGCGACGTGGTGCTGTTCCTGAGCGGACGCGCCGACCTGCGGCACGACCCGGCGAAACCGCGCGACCAGATGCTCGTCGACGCGATCTGTCGCAAGGCCGGCGTACGGGTGGGCGCGTTCGACTCGCTCGAGCGGCTCGCGCACAAGCTCGATGAGGGCGCGAAGCGCGACGAGGCGAAGAGCCGGCGCGTCGTCATCGTGCTCGACGCGCTGAACGAGGCTGAGCGCTACGCCGACTTCGTCGAATCGCTCGATGCGTTCCTCCCATGCGTCGCGCGCTATCCCTGGCTTCGGCTCGTCGTGTCGATGCGAACGGGCGCCTACCAGGCGCTCGCAAAGCGTGGGGAGGACCGGCTGACGGTCGGCGGCGTCTTCGCGAACGAACGCTTCTTCTCGGAGCACCTCGACACGGAGGGCAAGCCGCGGCCGTACCTCGAGATTCGGCCGTTTCGCCTCGAGCCCGAGGGGCGCGAGGCATACGCGAAGCGGCAGCGCGCGATGCCCGACCGCGCGACCACGACCCCGTGGACGGAGCTGGTGCCAGGGCAACGCGACCTCCTGGTGTCGCCACTGCGGCTCCACCTCTTCCACGAGACGCACAAGGGCCGCGAGGCGCCGTCCGGCGCGATCGGAGAGCGCGCGCTGTTCGCGGCGTACCTCGACGAGCTCACGCGTGACGTCGCGGGGCTCGATCGGACGCTGGCGGATGTCGCGACGTGGATGCTCGACGAGCGGCGGCCCGACCTCGCGCTCGCCACCGCGGACGCTTGGATGGCAGCGTGGCGCGCTCGCGTCAGCCTCGGGAGCGCGGCGATCGTCGCGCGCCTCGACCCGGTCGAGAATCTCGTCGCGGCATCGGTGCTGATGCGTCCGAGCGACGAGGGCGTCGGCGTCGACCGCCGGCTCGTCGGATATCAGTTCGCCCACCAGAAGCTCTGCGAAGCCGTGCTGGCACGCGAGCTTCATCGGCGGATCGCACCTCGGAAGCTGCCGAAGGCCGACGAGATGCTCGCCTGGGCGCGGCACGCTGCCGGGCCCGAGCTCGGCGAGCATGACGACTTCGCGGAGCTCGTCGGCGCGCTAGAAGGCGTGGCAGCCGAGCTCGCCGAGGCAGGCGACGGGACAGCGCTCGCCGGACTGCTCGAGCTCGAGGACGAGCCGGCGCGCACGAAGATTCTCGGTGCAGGACTGCGGGCGCTGGGGCCGATTTGGGGGGCGAGCGATCAGGGCGACGCGGGGGCAGCGGGCTGCTTGAGGACGATCGTCGACGCTGCGAAGACGACCAGCGCCGCCGGGGAGCGATGGGTCGCCTCGTCGTGGGAGTCGAGGCTCTGGCTCAGCGACTACGGCTTCAGTCGCGTCGCGTCGGCCGTCGAGAGCGGCCGGCTGTCGGTATTGCGGCGCCTGGTTGCGGCCGAGCCCGCCCGCACCGACCTCATGCGAGAGCTGTCCGTCTCGCTGAACAACCTCGGCAACCTCGCTCGGAGCACGGGACGAAGCGACGACGCGCGCACCTTCTTCGAGGAGTCGCTCGCCCTGAAGCGCCACCTGGTCGCCACCGAGCCAGACGACACGGACCTCCTGCGCGGCCTGTCCGTCGCGCTCAACAGCCTCGGCGGGCTCGCCCGGGCGGCGGGTCGCAGCAACGAGGCGCGCGCGTACGTGGAGGAGTCCCTCGCCATCATGCGACGTCTCGTCGCCGTCGAGCCAGGGCGCGCCGACCTGCAACGCGAGCTGTTCGCGTCGCTCAACAACCTCGGCAGCCTTGCCGACGCGGGTGGTCGCATCGGCGATGCGTGCTCGCTCTTTGACGAGTCTCTCGCGCTCATGCGCCGCCTGGTCGCGACCGCGCCGGAGCGCACCGACCTCCTCCGCGACCTGGCAGCCGCGTTGAACAACCGCGGCAATGTCGCGACCGTGTCGTCGAGAACCGACGAAGCGCGAACCTACTTCGAAGAGGCGCTCGCACTGATGCGCCACCTCGTGGGTGCCGAGCCGAGACGCGCCGACCTGCGACGCGACCTGTCGACGTCCCTCGTCTGCCTGGGCAGCCTCGCACGAGCGGCCGAACGGCTCGACGACGCGCGGGCGCACTTCGCGGAGAGCCTAGCCCTCCGGCGCCAGTTGGTGGCGGCCGAGCCAGGCCGCACCGACCTGCTGCGCGACCTGTCCGCCACCCTCAACCACCTCGGCAATGTCGCGGCAGCGTCCAGACACGACGACGCCCGCCCGCTTTTCGAGGAATCCATCGCGCACACGCGAAGGCTCATCGCGACCGACCCCTTCCGCGTCGACCTTCGAATCCTCCTGGCGAGGTCGTGCTGGTATCTCCACGGCCTCGTCGCCACGACCGACGAGAAGCGTCACTGGCTGAACGAGATCATCGGCGCCCTCACGCCGCTTCGGGACGCTGGCGAGGCCGATGAGCGCGTCGAACGACTGTGGCGCGTCGCCCAGGAGGCCATCGCGAAGGTTTGAGGCCCTCGTTGCCGACGCACCGCTACGCGGGCCGATCGGCGATCGGCGATGGGCATGTGAAGACGATTGTCCGAGACGTTCGTCGGATCGGAGGTCGCTTGAGCGCCAAGCTCATCTCAATCGCGTGCGGCGTCAAACGGCGGCGCAAAGCCGCATCGCCTCGAGGGTCGAAGCGACGGTGGCGACCTCGGACGCGGCGGCGTCGGGGCACGCCGCGAGGTGCGCCTCGAGGCCGCGGATGGCTTCGGCCCGCCGCCCGGCACGCTCCAGGACGATCGACAGGTTGACGGCCGTGGTCGTGGTCTCGGCGTCGAGCGGGCCGCGTGCGGACATCCAGGCTCGGACCGCCTCCTCGAGGAGGGGAATGGCGTCCTCGAGGCGCTCGACTTCCACGAGTACCATCGCGAGCGATCCCATCGCGCGGACGAGCCCCGGGGCGACGTCGCGCCCAGCGCTGGCCGACACGTCGAGGAGGAGGCCCATCACCTCGGTCCGCTGGTGGGGCGACGCGAACCGGGCGGCCGTGACCGCGAAGGCGACCGTCCACGGGTGGCGCGCGCCGAGCGAAGGGAGCGCGGCCCGCGCCGACTCGAGCGACGTCGCGGCGGCCTCGGCGTACGCGCCGGTCGCCGCGAGGGAGGCGGCAAGGCAGCGACCGGCCGAGAGCGTCACCTCGTCCGCGGGGCCGAAGAGCGCCGTCGCCCGCGCCGCGACGGCGCGCGCCTCCTCGAGCGCGGCGGCGTGGGATCCGCCCGCCGCGTGGGCACGCGCCACCACGAGACACGAGACGAGCGTGTCGGGGTGGTCCGGACCGATCGCGCGTCGCCGCCGGCGAACGACGTCGAGGGCGACGCGCGCGGCGTCGTCGCCGCGACCGAGCCGCGTCAGCGCGTCGGCCAAGTTGCTCGCGGCGGTCAGCGTCCGCGGGTCGCCGTCACCGCTCGACACACGGAGCGCCTCGAAGCTCTGCTCGTACATCGCGAGCGCGCGTGCCGTGTCGCCGCGCTGGGTGAACCACGCGGCCAGGTTGTTGCGCGCGACGGCCGCATCGCCGGAGCCCGGACCGTCGCAGCGCTCGGCCACCTCGAGGTCGCGACGGAGCCAACTCTCGGCCGCGTCGAGCTGGAACGTCGCGAGCAACAGGGCGCCGAGCGAGCTCGCGTAGTCGCGCGTGTCGACGTCGTCGGCCCCGAACGATGCCTCCGCCGTCGCGACGAGGTCACGCAGCACGAGCTCCGCCTCACCGCACCGACGCGCTCGCTGCAAGAGGCGCGAGTGCAAGTAGCGATGCCGCTGGCGATGGCGCGGGCCCTCGTCCGGGTGCTCGGCCGCGTCGTCGACGAGGCGCGCCGAGAGCGCGATCGTCGCGTCGGAGACGGTGGAGTGCGCCATTGCCACACGCTGCACCGTCATGCGCGCGCGCGTGCCCCACGTGGAGGGCGCACGGTCGATCGCCCGCGTGTACGTCGCGGCGACGTCGTCCTCGCCGAGGTGCGCCCACCAGCGCGCGAGCGCGTCGCCACCGCCAGCCTCGGCGAGGGCGACGAGGGTCGATGGCGTGAGCAGCCAGGCGCGAAGGGTGGCCAGGTCGCCGACGACGGCGAGGTGTGCGGGACCGTGATGGCTGGCGTAGCGATCGAGCGAGCGGGCGCTCAGCACGGGTGGGTGCGCGACGAGCGCGCGGTGGGTGCGGAGGGCGGTCGGGGTGCGGATGCGGGGCATCGGGGTCAGCACGGCCGCGCGAACGGGTCATCTCGCAGGCTCTGGAGTTCGATCCCAGCACGCGCCCCGAAGCGCATGACCGCGGCGGCCCTTGCGCCGCCCGCGCACCAAGCGCCCGCCCGCAGTAGTCGGCTAAGCCTCCACGACATCGAATGCGACCCTCCGCCGACCGCGGCGCAGCTGCAGGGCGACGATCTCGCCGTCGTCGGACACGGCGACCACCGTACCGTCCGCGCGGAGGTATGCCGGGGTCCAGGCGTCCTCGTCGCTCCACTCCACGCAATGCTCGGAGCGCAGGTGGTTGCATCGTAGGCCGAAGGAGGCGCCCCCGACGGCCCAACCCCCATCACGCGCCCCGGTGCTCGCAACCAGAGCCCACCACACGCCGGGGAGGTCCCGCTCCAGCTGCCGAAGCGACGCACGGCGAAGAAGCTTGCCGGTTTCACGTTCGAGCAGCGCGACGGTCGGACGTTCGGCGTGGCACCAGATGACGAAGCCCCCGTGCTCGGTCAGTCTGCCCGCGCTGAACCAAGGAATCGAGGTCGACCACGAGCGCTTTCCGGTGCGCGTCGACCAACTGGCGACGTGCCCACCACTCCCGGCATACAGCGCGTCGTCCCCTTCGTAGACGAGCTCGGCGGGGTCGTCTTCGCCACGCTCGAGGCGGAGCGCCGGCTCGCGACCGCGCGAATCGAGCAAGAACGCCTCGACCACTTCTTTGCGGCGCTTGCTCGCGGTCGTGGTCACGGCGAGCCGGCCATCGCGGAGGGCGAAAGGCTCGAACGACGTGTACGCATCCCGAAACGGCGTGAAGCGGGCCACGACAGTGCGCCTGCGCAGGTCGTAGGTGAGGACCGAAAACCGGTCGTCGCGTCGAACGGTGATTACGACACTTCCGTCGCGAGCCTCAATGACGCCGACCATCGCCTCGTCCTCGCCGAGCGCAACGAGCACCGAATTCTCGGCGGCGGCGACGAGAGACAGAACTCGGTCGTCCCACGAGAGCACGGGGCCGGCGCCGAGGCGGCGCACTCCGCGGGCTGACCACGTGCGGAGGTTTGCACCACTTCGCACGCCCCACACGGCCGCATCGACGCGATCGAACGTGACGAAGCGCGTCGAGTCGAGCGGAAGCGCGACCAGGTCCGAGTGGTCAGGCGACTCCATCCGTCGAACCACGTCGGCCAGCGCAGCGCGCGTCTCCCGGTCGACGGGTGCACCACCGTTGAGCTCCGCGAGCGCGGCATCCGGCGCCCGCAGGATCGCCGCCGCGCTGGCCTCGGCGTCAGATTGCTCCCGCATCGCTAGAGTAGCAATCCGCGCGTGCGGCGCCTCGCCGTACACCACCGGGCGGGCGTGTTTCGCGACCGCGAGAAACGTACCCGCCGACAGTGGGATCGCGCGCGAGAATGCGTCCCCGCGTTGCGGACCGACGGCGGTGCGCGCCCACGCCTGGACTCCGTACACGGCGATGCCAGACCCGCGCAGCTCGCTCCACCACACGACGACTCGCGCGCCGGCGAGCGACAGCAGGCTCGCCTCCCGCGACACCCGCTCGGTGTGCGCGCACGCTTCGCCCGCCCGGTGCAACGCGAGCGCCCCGGTGCCGGAGAGGACGGCGGTGCATCCGCCGGCCAGACCGCCGACCGACGTCACGGTCTCGGGCTTGGCGCGCCACGTCCCCCACCGGGCACTCGCGCGCAGGGCCGCAACGGGGTCGCCCTCATGTCGCGCCAGCGGTCTCAGCGGCAGGCGACCGAGCGCGCTGCGCGCCGCCTCGGTAAACCAGCCCGCCGCGCCTGCCACTACGAAGTCGAGCAGATGTGATCGAGCGAAGGCGTCGCGGGCGGCATTGTCGAAGAAGTCGACACGCGCGGACTCGGCCAACAGCTGCGCCTTCCTGCGGCCGACCCACGAGAGCTCCGGGGCACGCCGCGGTGGCGCCTTCGAGCGTGACGGCGCCGGCGGCGGAACCACCCAGACGCATCCTTCCCCGGCAGCCGTCGTGGCAGCCACGCGACCATCGTCCAGCGCGAAGACGTCGGTCGCCTCGCTTGGCAGGCCGACCAGGGTCGCCACCAGCTCCCCCGTCCTCGCGTCCCAGGCTCGAATGGTGTCACCGGCGTAGCTGACGATCCTGCCGTCGCTGCCCCACACCGCGTGGACCCCGCCGGTCTCGCGTGGGTGCTCATGGATCGCGAGCAGATCGCACGACGTCGCGTCGAACACGTAGACCGCAGCGCCGCACGCTGCGAACAGCCCCTCGTTCCTCGCAAGACCAGCCGCGCGCGCGTCGCCGAACGGACGGCGCGTGCGCCCGACGACGACGCCCGCGCGCACGTCGAGCAGATCGAGGAACCCGTCGCGCGTCTTCCGAACGACGAGCCCGTCGTCGCCGACCCCGATCACGTCCGCGCCCTCGCCATCGAACGCGAGCTCGAGGTTACCGAGGACGACGTCCCAGCGCTGGACGTCCCCGCGCCCCGACCAGACGATCACGCGCCGTGCATCGAGCGCCACGACGCCCTCGATCCGCTCGGGCAACCCCTGCCGCTCGGTGAACATGCGCTCGCGGGCTCGTTCCTCGGAGCGCGGTGCTCCCCGCGCGAGCCAGACGGCCTCCGGGTGCGCCTCGAGCCAACGCTCCGCCTCTCCGTGCACCGGGCCGTCGACACGTTGCTCTGCCGCAAGCTGAACCAGCGGACCGGCCTCGCCTGGACTGGGGGCGCGAAAGAGGTGCGCGTACCTTCGGTACCATGCCTCCCAGCGCGCCGCCGCGAACGCCATCGACGGGGGCCCTCCCTGCGCCGCGTCCTGCGCGACGGCGGCACTGTCGAGCAGCAGAGAGCGCGCCGGCACCTCCGCGGCGAGCCTGCGGTGCGCGAAGTCGAGGGAGCCGACCAACGAGAGGGCCCCGTCGACCGCGCGACCGGCTAGGAAGTGCGCCACCGCGTGCCGACACGGATACGTGACGACCGACCCGACGTGTTGTCGAAGCCCTTGCGCGAGCGCGAGTTCACCGAGGTTGCGGTGCCGTTCAAGAAGCGCTGCCTTCCGAAGTCTCGCCATAGGCCCGTCGCCAACGTAGCAGTGACGAGGAGCGCGGTCCGCCATGAAGCAGACGTCGGAGACTCTCCGAGACGTTGATCATCATCGCCTACATCTTCTGGCCGCTCGGCATCGTCTTCGGCGTGCTGCAGTCGAAGACCGTGCCGGAGTGGCAAGGGGGGACCGGCTTCACGGTGCGCCAGCTTGGTCAGTGGCTCGCGACGTGCGCGACGTGCGGCCCCACCTGGGTGGCGCTGGCGACGCTCGCCGTCTCGACGCGGATCTTCGTCACGCACAGCCGCCGCTGGGACCAAGCTCGCAAGTCCGCCGAACACGGCGGCTCCGCGCAATCCTCGCGTGACGCCTCGAGAGCCAGCTGACGAGGGCTCCTCTGGCGGGCCGTGCCCGCTGGCGCCGTCCACCGTGTCGCGCACCGTGCGCGGTGGCGACGGGCAGGATGTAGCATCGTCCACGGTGCAGAACCTCTCCGTCGCCCCCCTTCGCCGCTCCTTGGCCGCAGCCGTCGGTGAAGGCCGACTCGCGGGGCTCTGGGCCGGCGCCCCCGATCCCTCTATCGAGTTGCTGCTCTGCGGCCTCGGCATCGCGGCCGTCGGCGACGACTCCGTCGGTCGCGAGCTCGCGGCGCACGCGCACGGCTTCGCAGCCTTCGCCGCGCGCGCCGCGACGCACCTCGATCGCATGATCGTGTCGACCACGCTCGCGATCGGCGCGGGCTCCGACGCCATCGCGAAGGCCCCGCGCGAGGCCGCCGAGCTGCTCGCGGCGGTCGCCTGGGGGCTCGCGCGCCACCCCGATCCGGCCGTCCGGCTGCCGGCGCTCCGCGCGCGTGGCGGCCTCCTGCGCGCGCTGCCGTCCCTCCGCGACCGGCTCGAGGCCGACCTCGTCGCGCCGCCCGACTCGTCGCGGCGCAGGCGCGCGATCACGAGCCTCGCCGCGGCGCCGTCTCCAATGGCCGAGTGGGTCGCGGGGCGCCTCTCGTCCGTACTCTTCGACGATGGCGAGGCCTCCCGTCCCGTCGATCGCGCGAGCTTCGGCCCCGCGCTCGGCGTCATCGACCTCGAGGGCCCGGTGGCCGCGCTCGTGTGGCGCGCGCTCGACGACGGCGTCTTCACGACAGCCGACGAGTGGTGGTCGATGGTCGACGGCCTGCGCGTGGTGCGCCTCGCCTCGGAGGGCTCGCGTCCGCGCGTCGACGCGGCGCTCCGCACCCTCGCCGAATGTGCGCGCGCGGGGACGGCAGGCAATAATCGCGGCGCCATCCGGAGGTGTCACGAGATCGGGTGGATGCTCGCGCGGTGCGGCCTTGACGGCGCTCCCACGAGCCCGGACGACTACCTCGGTCGCGCGGAAGACCTCGTCTTCGCCGCCCTCCACGAGGACCCACGTGCCGTCGCCCCACGCGCGGTTGCGCTCGCGCGCGCCGTAACGTCGTTGCTGCGCGATCCGCTTCACGGGCAGACCGTTCGAGCGAAGATCCCTGTCGGTGATGACCTCGATCTGCCTGTCGAGGTCGCCTACGCACAGGCTCGCCTCAACGGGGCCGGCCGCATCGCGGCGCTGCGCCCGTGGGAGCCCGTCCTCGCGGCGGCGGGCTGCTCCACGAGCACGCTCGACGAGCTCGCGTCCTCCGCGCAGGACGCGCTCGAGCAAGGGGCGCGCGGCCTCGTGCTGTCGCCGAGCGTGCACGCGACGTGGAAGCAGACTGGCGTCCTCCTCGTCGGCGCGTGGCTCGACGGCAGCCGATCCGGGCGAAAAATCGAGCTTGGCCCTTCGCCCGAGGAGGTGCTCGACGTCCTTCGCTTCGGCCTGCTCGAACAGCCCAAGCTCGACTCGCTGCTCCAGAAGCCCGTCGGTGAGGTCGTCGCCCGCATCCTCGCGCCGGCGTCGAGCGCCGGGGATACCGCGATGCTCGCGCGCTTCGCTGGCTGGGCGGCGCTGCGCTCCGGATCGCCGAGCTTCCTGGGCGCCGTCGTGAACCGCTTCGATCACGGGCTCCCCGTCTCCGATCGCGACGCCTGGCTGAAGCGGCTTCGTCCTCGGCTCGCTGCCGCGCACGCGGCGGCCTCCGGCGATGTCGCCACGATCGCCAGCGCGGCGTTCGCCGAGACGCTCGCAGGGGCGTGGGACGCGCTCGTCGGCGCCCCGGACCCGACGTTTCGCTTGACCGTCGTCGTCCTCGGCCGCGTCGCGCGGGCGCTCGTCGGCGGCGATGCGCTTCCGGCGGCGCAGACGAGGCAGCTCCTGGGCGATCTCGCGCTCACCCTGGCGCGGATCGAGCAGCACGCGTGCGGGCTCCTGCCCGGCCCGGGCGCCGCGTTCGTCGTCGCGTGCGCGCCGTCGCCAGGCACCGACAGGACCGCGCCCACGGTGTCGGGCACCTCGCCTCCGCCCACCGCGGCAACGCTCGCGTCGATCGGAGCGCTCCACGACCAGGAGCCCGCTCCGCTCGCGACGTCCGCTGCGGCCGGTCTCCCGCCTGCAGCGCTCGCGCTCGTCGACGCGACGATGAGCGCGTTCGGCAGCGACCACGCGCGCATCGAGGAGGTGCGGCTCCGCTGGCGCCTGCACGCCGGTCCCCTGTTCGCGGGCCTGGCGTCGACGCTCGTGGACACCATCGGCGGTCGAATCGTGGCCGAGGCGGCGCCGAGCCGTCGCGTCGGCCGGTACGATCTCACGGCGCCGATCTCGCGGGGTGGAATGGGCGAGCTCTGGACGGCGCGCCGCGCGGACTCCGACCTCGGCGACGCGGGTCAGGTGGCCGTCAAGCTGCCGCTCGCGAATGCCTTCGGGGACGCGGGCGACCCGGAGAGGCTGGAGCGCCTGCGCGCGTCCGTCCGCGGCGAGGCCATCGCGCTGCTCCGCTTGCAGCACCCCAACGTCGTCCGCTGCGTCGACGTGGGGCTCGACCGCGAGCAGCCCTTTCTCGTCATGGAGCTCCTACGCGGCATGTCCCTCGACGCCTATGCCGCGATTCGCCTCCTCCGCCCGTACGAGCTCGCGCCCATCGTGCGTGACACGTGCCGAGGCCTCGGAGCTCTCCACGCAGCGGGCATCGTCCATCGCGACGTCAAGCCCGGCAACCTGTTCCTCTGCATGGATCTCCGCGAAGCTGAGGATCGCAGCAGCCCGCGCTGCCGCGATCCGCTCCTCGAGCCGATCCTCTGCACGACCCTCGTCGACCTCGGGCTGGCCGTCTCGGACCTCGCGAGCCAGCCCGTCGGCGGTGGCACGGTCGGCTACCTCGCCCCGGAGCAGGCCGGGAACCAGCGCGTCGGGCCGCCGACGGACGTCTACGCGGTCGCGGCGACCGTGTACCGCGTGACGACGGGCCGGTCGCTCTTCGACACCTGCGGCAATCAGCGCGTCTTTCACCACGCGGCGGTCGCGCCCTTCGCGCCGGGGACCCTTCCGGGCGACGAGCACCTCCGCGCCGCGCGCCGCGCCTTGCCGGAGCGCGTCGTTCGCCTCCTCGCCGACGCGACGACCCTTCGACCCGACGAGCGGCCCGACGCGGCGTCCTTCACGCGGCAGCTCGACGCCCTCGTCGGGTGACTGACGCCGAGGCCACGCTCTGGTAAAGCTTCGCGCATGGGCAACCTCGTCTTGGTTCTCGAAGAAGGCCCGACTTGGCCGCGCCAGCAGTTCGCGATTCCAGACAACGCCGTCGTCCTGATGGGCCGGTCCCGTGCCGCCCTTGTGAAGCTGCCCGACGCCGATCTCCGGGTGTCCGGCAAGCACGCGCTGGTCTTCTCGCGCGCCGACACGCTTTGCGTCGCCGTTCTGGGCGGCCACACCGTCACGATCGACGGGGGCGCCACCACGTGGGGGGTCCTGCCGCGGGGCGGCGTCATGCACGTGTGCGACTACCAGTTTCACCTCGAGGCCGAGGGCGAGATCGAGTGCGCCATCGAGCTCTCCGACGTCGACCTCGAGTCGATCACGACGGAGCTGAGCGCCGCCGATCTAGAGGTCCTCTCCTCCCGCATCGAGGCGCCGAAGCCGGGAGCGCCCGCCCCGCCGCGTGTGCCCCGCAGGTTCGGCGATTTCGACGTCCTCGAAGAGGTCGGCCGGGGCGGCTTTGGGGCCGTCCATCGCGCACACCACCGCACATCGGGAAAGGCTTGCGCGCTCAAGCTCCTGGTACCGAAGACCGCGGCGAACGCGGCGCCGATCCGCCGCTTCTTGCGTGAGCAACAGGTCCTCTTCGGGCTCGACCACCCGAACATCGCCGCGTTCGTCGCGGCGGGCGAGCACCAAGGCGTGCACTACCTCGCGATGGAGTACGTCGCCGGCGGCGCCGTGGAGGCGCGCCGGCCGTACGACAACCACCCTGCGCAGGAGGCGCGCGTCGCGCGCGAGCTCTTCGGGGCGCTCGCCTACCTCCACGCGAAGCGCATCACGCACCGCGATCTCAAGCCGGCGAATGTGCTCTTCACGGCGCCCGACACGAGCGGGAATCGAAACATCAAGCTCGTCGACTTCGGCTTCGGCAAAGCGTTCGACGCGAACCAGCACACGGCGCTCGTCCCTGCGCTCACGCAGCAGGGACAGTTCGGCGGAACGCTCCGCTGGGCGGCGCCTGAGCAGATCCACGACTTCACCAACTACCACCCGAGCGCGGACCTCTACTCGGCCGCCGCCGTGCTCTATTACGTCTTCACGGGGGAGTCCCACCTCGTGGACGATCCCTCCCTGTCCGACAACCCGGCGGCACGTCACTACCACATGGCGACGGCCGGCGATCGCGTCCCGCTCGCGTTGCGGCGCCCCGACCTCCGCGGCCGACGTGCGGAGATCCTCGACGGCCTCCTCGCGGTGGACCCGACCGCGCGGATGGCCACGTCCGCCGAGGCCCTGGCTAGCGAGTGGGGGTAGGTCGGTCCCGGTGTGAGGGGCGGCAACGGCCACGTCGCCGCACCAATGACGACCACGCGCACGTATGCTGCGGGAGGAGCCAAGCATGAGCGAAAAATCCGTCCGAGTCCGAGTAAAGAAGGGCCAGTTCCCCAAACTCAAGTCGATGGCGGAGCCGCGAACCCGCGTGCCGGTGGACGTTCGCTACACGCGTGAGCAGACCGAGCAGATCTCGCTCGGCAAGCGACCGCGCGACATGGACGAGAAGTGGATCATCTACCGAGAAGGAGACGAGGTCTTCTTTCACCGAAGCTGGACGGGCATCTGCATGTTCATCGCGCGACTCGAGGAGGACGCCGAGGGCTGCACGCTGACCGAGATCGCCATTTCCCGCGAGCCGGACCATGCACCGCGGGATCCCGAGGATGCGTCGGCCCTCGTGCGTCGGATCATCGACTTGGTGCTCCTCGCGCCGAGCGACGAGGATGCGCCATTCGGCACGCTGACGATGAGCGACGATCCGGCAGAGACTTGAAAGGCGTCGCCTGCGCGCCGGCGCGAAGACGTTGATGTTTGGTTGGCGAGAGCCTTCGCCGCGGCGACCATCAGCATGGCCGCGGCATCACTTTCCGCGGATGGAGGATTTCGATCATGAGCTACGAATGCGTCGTTCACCCGGATGCGTTGGTGGCGCTCGAGTCTCATCGGACGGCCCTCGCTTCCGGCAGAGCCAGCGCCGGTGCGAACCTGGCCGCGGTTCTCGCCACCCGACCGGACGCGCTCGACACGACCGAGGACCTGCTCGACGCGCTGGTCGCGACGAAGGTGCCGCAGGTGTTCGCCGAAATGCAGGTGTGCGGCGACGGGAGCGATTGGACGACGGCGGAGCTCTCGTCGCTCGGAGACGTCGGCGTGGCCTTGCCCGTGACGGTGTTCGACGACGGCCGCCACGAGCATCCGAGCGTCCACGCCGATCCATTCCGCGGCTGGCTGTTGTTCACGGCGGGGGTGCTCCTGCGCAACGACACGGGGCACGCTCCCGCGGACTGGGACGCGGTCGTCTCGGAAGACGCCGTCGACGCGGGCCGCTACGACGCGCTCGTCGAGCGCCGCCTGCTCCCGCTCTTGTGCTTCGCGAGCGACCGCGCCAGCGAGGGCGGCCGGCATGCCATCGTCACCGTGCCCGGCGTCGGCTGCGGGCAGTTCGCGGGGCAGTTCGCGGGCACGATGGGCGAGCACCTCGAACGTGCGCTCCGACGCCTGCTCGAGCGCCACGCCAATCGGCTGGCGGGCCTCCGCGCCGTCTACCTCGACCCGTACCGCGAGTGCGACGATGGCCGGTACGAGATCGGCGCCATTTCGCTTCTCGTGCGTCCGCTGACGAAGCACGAGGGGGCGCCCCCGCAGCTCTGCCGACCCGAGCGTTACGCCGATCTCGGCGACGACTTCGCGGGGTGCATGCTCTTCAGCGTCGTCGCGTGGGACCACGTCTCCTGGCCGGGCAACGACTTCTGGGTAGGGTCGCGAAGCACCGACGACGGCGTCAAGGCGGCGGCGACGGACACGATGTTCGTGATGACGGGCGTGGCCGGGCGGTACGACGTCGCCACGAACGCATACCAGCCTCCGAAGCCGTACGGCGTGTGGCGAGAGGTGGTGGAGGAGCGAGGGCTCGCCATGTCGGTGCGCGGGCGGTTGCGGGTGTTGCCGCGGGCGGGGGGATGAGGCGCGTCGCAGGCGGCGGTGGCGGCGTAGCCGATGTGGAGTGGGCTTTCCCCGGCTTCGTTGAGTGCGCCAGTACGGGCGGCCCATAGCCGGAGGGTCTTGTCCGTGGACCCCGGGAACCTTCAGGCGCCAGATTCGCCACTGGCGCCAGCGGCCGCGCCAGGCCGGGCCTCTGCCGCGAGGAACGAGATCCACCCGACCGACATTGGCAGGGAGGGGCGCGCCATCCGCCGCCGCGACCCATCGCCCCCCAGGACTCCCGTGCGATGATTCACCCCGCCATGCCCGCGCCGACTTGCCCCGAGCACCCCGAGGTCGTCCTCGCCGCCAAGAAGAAGGGCTGGTTCTGCTCGTCGTGCGTCGACGTGGTGCTCACCTTCGACGAGCACCCGCGCGAGGACGCGCCCAGGGCTCCGGCTCCCGCGCTCGGGTCGACCGCCGCCGAGCTCGCGCTCGACGCCCTCCCCTTCCCCGTCGCCCACCCGCTCGCCTTCGCGCGCGACGCCGCGCTCACGCCCACCGAGCGGCTCAACAACACCATCTTCACCGCCTACCAGGCGATGCGCACGACGGCGCTGCTTCTGCTCGCCGACTACCTCGACGTCGAGGCCTCCGACCGCGCGCTCGACGGCGCGATCCGCGGGCTGCGCATGCCGCACTGGGGCGAGTGGGTCGACCTCTGCAAGAAGCTCTGCGCGTTCTGGCAGGGGCGATCTGAGGGCAAGCCGGAGCGCGACACGCGCTTCCCGTCGCTGGTCGCGGGCTGGATGGCGGTCGGTGTGGACGCGTGGGCCAAGAAGGCGCCGGCGTGGGCCGGTCGGCTCACCGGCGTGCCGGGCATGCAGGGTCCCGCGACGAACGCGAGCGACGCGCTGTGGAAGCTCCGCAACGACCGCGCGCACCGCATGGCCACGCACACGCCCGACCGCACGGACGAGGAGGCGATGCTCGGGCGCGCGCTGCCGCTCGTCGACACGATGGTCGAGGCGCTGTTCCCGGCGGGCGCGTTCTCGCTCGCGCGCTGCGTCTCGCAGGAGGGCGACGCGGCGCTGCGCATCGTGCGGTTGCACGGCGCGCACCGAGAGCTCGTGTTCGAGCCCGAGGAGCTCGACGCCGCGTGGAGGCCGGCGTTCGAGCGGACCGCGCTTGCGGCGCTCGTCGACGGCGTGGCGCTCTCGGTCTACCCGCTCTTTTCGCCCGACGACGAGGCGCCTGGGAAGCCCGCCGAGCTCGTGTCGCTCGTCGACGGCGTGAAGCAGCGCAAGCTCGTGCTGCTCGGGGTCCGGTCGCACGGCGAGAGCGAGCTGCACCTCGGCCCGCTCACGGCGGCGCTCGCGCGCAAGCGCGTCGACTTCGGCCTCGGGTTCGAGGACACGAAGCCGTGGACGCTCGCCAGCTGGTCGCGCACCGTCGCCCGCGAGGAGGTCGCCGAGCTCCGCGGCCGGAAGTACTTCCCCGAGTTCTACCTCGAGCGCCGCGGCGTCGACGACACCGCGAGCGCGCGGCTCGAGCGCGGCGGGCACGCCCTGCTCCTGATCGGCGAGGCCGGGAGCGGCAAGAGCTCGCTGCTCACGCGGCTCGTGGACCGCCTCGCGTCGGCCGACGTCGACGAGGAGGACGGCGCCTCGGGCAAGCCGGCCAAGCGCAAGTCCGGGATCGACGCCTTCCTCTCGGCGCGCGGTGGCGGCGATGTCGTCGTCTACCTCGCGGGGCGCGCGGCGTACGGCGGCGACGCGGCCTCTTCCGGCGCGCAGCTCCTCGTCGAGGCCGTGGCGCGACGCGCGGGAATCCGGAGCGGCGCGTTCCGCGATCTCGCGGAGCTCTGCGCTCGGCTCGAGGACGCGCGCGCGAGCGACTCGCTCCGTGACCGCCGCGTGTGGATCGTGCTCGACGCCATCAACGAGGCCGACCGCTTCGTCGACCTCGTCCGCGCGATCGACGACGTCCTGCCCGCCGTCGCGCGGCACGCGTGGCTGCGGGTCGTGATCTCGTGCCGCACCGGCGCGTACGCCTCGCTCGATCGACGCGCGACCGACCTCGCGCAGCACGGAGGCGTCTTCGCGAACGAGCGCCACCTGGTCCGCTTCAAGGACCCGTACAGCGACGAAGACGTACCCTACCTCGACGTCCGGCCGTTCGACGCCGCGCGCGAAGGGCCCGCCGCCTACCGCCTGCGCGTCGAGGCCTTCCCCGACCGCGCGTGTCCCCTGCCCTACGAGTCGCTCGACGCGGGGCTGCGCGAGACGCTGCTGAGCCCACTCCACCTGCACCTCTTCCACGAGGCGTTCGCGGGCGCGGCGGCCGTCGCAGCGGGCCTCGACGAGTCGACGCTGATGGGCGCGTACCTCGACCGCCTCGCGGCGGACCTGCCCGCGATCGGCGAGACGCTCGCCAGGGTCGGCGAGCACCTGCTCGTGCACGCGACGCCCTCGGTGCCGGCGGACGTCGCGGACGAGTGGATCGACGCGTGGCGGCGGCAACAGGGCTACGCGTCGGCCGACCGCGTCGCGAAGCTCGACCCGATGGAGGAGCTGGTCTCGGCGTCGATCCTGATGCGGCCGGCGAGCGAGGGGTTCGGGGCGGACCGGAAGCTCATCGCGTTCACGTTCAGCCACCAGCGGCTCTGCGAGCAGGTGATCGCGCGCGCGCTGCAGCGGCGGATCCTGCCGAGGACGACGGTCGAGCCGGCCGACCTCGCGACGTGGGCGGCGACGGCTGCTGAGCGGCCGAAGTTCGTCGAGCTGCGCGGGGCGCTGCGGGGGATTGTCGCAGAGGCGGCGCGGGCGGGGGACGGACGGCTGGTCGCGAGCGTGCTCGCGATCGAGGACGGGCGCGTCCGTGACGCGCTGCTGGAGTCGGCGCTGCGGGCCGTGGGGCTCATGTGGGGGCAGGCCGAGGTGGGGCCTGCGGGCGGAGCGGCCGTGCTCGAGGCGCTCGCCGAGGACGCAAGAGGGGACGCCGGCGCGCGCGATCGGTGGCTCGACGGGCCGGAGGTCGGAGCCTGGCTGTCGAGACGGAGCCGCACCTACGCGGCGCTAGCTGTTGCCCGCGCGAGGCTCTCTGCCCTGAAGGAGGCCGGAGACGACGCGGAGACGCGCCGGTGGGCGAGCGAAGCGACCGACGTCGCCGATGCGCTCGTCCCATTCGGCCGATCGGCGGAGGCGAGCGAGCTTCACACACGCGCGATGCGGACGCGGAAGCGTCTCGCCGACGCCGAGCCCGACAACACCCAGCTCGCCCTCGACGTCTCTACCACGTTCAGCCACCTCGGCGATCTCGCCCTGCGCCAGGGGCGCGCCGACGACGGACGCGCCTTCTTCGAGGACGCCCTCGCCATCCGCAAGCGTCTCGCCGACGCCGAGCCCGACAACACCGCGTTCGCCCGCGACGTCTCCGTCTCGTTCGGGCGACTCGGCGGCCTCGCCCTGCGCCAGGGGCGCGCCGACGACGCGCGCGCGCTCTTCGAGGACGCCCTCGCCGTCGCCAAGCGCCTCGCCGACGCCGAGCCCGACAACACCGAGCTCGCCCGCGACGTCTCCGTCTCGTTCTACCACCTCGGCGACCTCGCCCTGCGCCGGGGGCGCGCCGACGACGCTCGCGCCGTCTTCGAGGACGCCCTCGCCATCGGCAAGCGTCTCGCCGACGCCGAGCCCGACAACACCCAGCTCGCCCGCGACGTCTCCGTCGCGTTCGGGCGGCTCGGCGATCTCGCCCTGCGCCAGGGGCGCGCCGACGACGCGCGCGCACTCTTCGAGGATGCCCTCGCCGTCGCCAAGCGTCTCGCCGATGCCGAGCCCGACAACACCGAGCTCGCCCGCGACGTCTCCGTCTCGTTCAGCCAGCTCGGCGATCTCGCCCTGCGCCAGGGGCGCGCCGACGACGCGCGCGCGTTCCTCGAGGACTCCGTCACCATCTGCAAGCGCCTCGCCGATACCGAGCCCGACAACACCGAGCTCGCCCGCGGCGTCTCCGCGTCGTTCAGCCGACTCGGCGACGTTGCCCTGCGCCAGGGGCGCTCCGACGATGCGCGCACGTTCTTAGAGGATTCCCTTGCCATCGACGAACGTCTCGCCGACGCGGAGCCCGACAACACCGAGCTCGCCCGCGGCGTCTCGGTGTCGTTCAGCCGCCTCGGCGACCTCGCCCTGCGCCAGGGGCGCGCTTTCGACGCGCGCGCCTTCTTCGAGGACGCCCTCGCCATCAACAAGCGCCTCGCCGACGCCGAGCCCGACAACACCCAGTTCGCCGGCGACGTCTCTGTCTTGTTCGGCCAGCTCGGCGACCTCGCGCTGAGCCAGGGGCGCGCCGTCGACGCGCGCGCCTTCTTCGAGGACTCCCTCGCCATCAACAAGCGCCTCGCCGACGCCGAGCCCGGCAACACGATGCTCAGCCGCTGCGTCTCCGTCTCGTTCTGCCAGCTTGGCGACCTCGCCCTGCGCCAGGGGCGCGCCGATGACGCGCGCGCCTTCTTCGAGGACGCCCTCGCCACCTCCAGGCGCCTCGCCGACGCCGAGCCCGACAACACCGATTTCGCCCGCGACGTCTCTATCTCGTTCGATCGGCTCGGCGATCTCGCCCTGCGCCAGGGGCGCGCCGACGGCGCGCGCGTCTTCTTCGAGGACTCCCTCGCCATCAACAAGCGCCTCGCCGACGCCGAGCCCGACAACACCCAGCTCGCCCGCGGCGTCTCCGTCTCGTTCAGCCAGCTCGGCGGCCTCGCCCTGCGCCAGGGGCGCGCCGACGGCGCGCGCGGCTTCTTCGAGGACTCCCTCGCCATCAAGAAGCGCCTCGCCGACGCCGAGCCCGACAACACCCAGCTCGCCCGCGGCGTCTCCATCTCGTTCAGCCAGCTCGGCGACCTCGCCCTGCGCCAGGGGCGCGCCGACGACGCGCGCGCCTTCTTCGAGGACGCCTTCGGTATCAGGAGGCGCCTCTCCAACGCCGAGCCCGACAACGCAGATCTCGCCCGCGACCTCCTCCGCGCGCTCCGCCAGCTCCGCGACCTCGACACATCCGCCGGCCTCAACGCCAGCGCGCTCGACGCAGATATCGCCGCCATCGAAGCGCGCCTCCCGGCCGAGTAACCCGCTCGCGCATGCGCGACCGCCACGCCCCCGAGCGCGGACGACACCCCACCGTCGCGACCCGACCGCCGCTCGTAGTATCCTCCGCGCCCGGCTCGCCGGACGCCCATGCCACCCAGACGCCTCGAACAGGAACGCATCCTCGCCGCCCTGCGCGCCGCGGGTAACCCGCTGCGCGGCCGCGCGTTCGACGAGCTCTACGAGCACCTCCAGCTCCTGACGCCCGTCGTGCTCGGCAAGTTCCGCAAGACGATCGGCGATGACGACCAGGCGGATCTGTTCCACGACACGCTCTCGGTCGCGAAGCAGATCGTCGAGGCCGCCGACCCGTTCGCGTTCTTCGCGGTGGCGCTGCGGCGGCGCGCGATCAGCTGGGTCCGCGCGCGGAAGAACGCGAGCAAGCAGTCGCTCGACGACACGGGCGATGCGGGCGAGCAGACCTCCCTCCGCAAGGACGACGCGAAGCAAATCGAAGCGTGGGCGCAGGGGGACGCGCCCGATGGCGACTTCGTCCTCGACGCGGCGGCGTTCCTCTTCGCGCTGCCCGAGCGCGACCGCGAGGTCCTCATCGCCGTGGCGCTCGGCGACGACCGGGAGGAGATCGCCGCCCGCTTCAACACCAGCCGCGTGAACGTGGACCAGATCGTCTGTCGCGCGCGCAAGGCGTTCGAGGCGCACCGATGAAGCGGTTGCCGCAGACGCAGCTCGCGTTCGGCGCGATGGCCGAGCGTCCGCCCGGCGGCCCCGCCCGCGCCATCGCGGCTGCCGCCTTGTCAGAGTCCTGCCTCGTGCCGCGTCCAGGAGCCCAGCATCATGCGTGACCCGTCCGGAGCCCGCGCCGAGGCGCGCGCTGCGCTGGCGGCGCTCGACCCCAGCGGCCAGCTCTCCAAGCCGCTCGACGCCGAGGCGCTGCTCGTGCCGCTCGCCCGCCTCGGTGACGGAATACGCCTATCGATCGAGGCCGCACCGCCGCTGCGCCGCTGGATGCGCGCGCTCCCGTCCGAAACGCTCGAACGCGCGGCCGACGTGCTCGCGGCCGAGGTCGACGGCTGGACGCTCCCGACCGCTCCGCGCCACCTCGACGCGCCCGCTGTGGCCGCCTCGGTTCGACGACGCGACGAAGCCGCCAGCGTCGCGACGGTGCTGCGCCGCGAGGAGCTCGCGCGGCGCGCCGACCTCCCGGCGCTCGCGCGGCTCGAGGCGCGACTCGAGGCCTGGGACGCGCAGGCGTCGCGGATCCTGTCCCGCGAGGACGTCGGCGCGCTCCTCGGCGACCGCGCCGCGATCGAGCCCGGCTGGGCCGAGACGTTCCACGCGCAGGCCGAGACGCCCGTGCCCTCGCCGCTCGCGAGCCTCGCGCCCGACGAGGCGGCGTGGGTCCGGTCGGGAGCGTGCGCTCCGCCCGACTCCCTCGTCGAGCGCTACGTGAGCCGCGGCCTGCATCGCGCGCGGGTCGAAGGCTACGCGCGGGGCGACGAGCCGTTTGCGGACGAGCTCGCCGAGTCGATCGACGCGGTCCGAGAGGCCGGCCGCCCCGTGTCGCTCGTCGCGTACGCCTGGCGTCGGCGACGCCCCGCGACCGAGGAGCATGCGGCACCGGCTGGGGCAGTCGCAGCGTCCCAGGCGTTCGCGCTGGTGCCCTCCCGCTGCTTCGCGCGCGCCGCCGCAGCGACCGGCGAGGCTGCCTCGGAGTCGGCGACCATCGACCTCGGGCACCTCTCGCCGCTCGCCGCCGAGGCGCGCGCGGTCGTCGAAGCGGGCCGCCTGACGGTCCACGTGTACGCCGAGGCGAGCGGCGACGTCGTGCGCGTGGAGCTCGACGGGGCCTCCACGTCGACGCCCGACGCCGATGACCCGCTGCGCTTCACCCTGAGCATCCCGTGGTCGAACGAGGCCGTCACGCTCCGGGTGAAGGGCGCGCGCGACGGTTCGTTCGAGGCGCCGATCGAGCTCGCGCCGGACGACGAGCCGTGAGGTCGACGGGCGCGATCGCCGACGAGCTCGCGACGACGAGCTCGAGCGCGCGGCGGCGCCTGCTGCGCGACGAGCTCCTGCACCGCGCGGCGCGAATGAGCACCGACGAGCGGTCGGTCGCCGCGCAGGCGCTCGCATCCGCGGGGATCGCCAGCCCGCTGCCGGCCCCGGCGCTCGGCGTCGGCGAAGCGTGGCTCCTGACGCACCGCCAAGGCCGGGGCGGGGCCGTGCACCGCGTGCGCGCGGGCTGGAGGCGCACGCCGCCGGGAGCTCCCCTCGATCGCCTCGAGATCGAGCGCGCCTATCGCGGCCTGCTGGCCGCCGCGGGGCGTGCGATGCGCCGGCTGCCGCACGCGGCGCAGCCCGCCATCGGCGTCGACCTCGCCGCGAGCGATCTCGGAGTCGAGGGCAGCTCGCTCGGCCTGAGCGCCGCCATCGCGGCGTTATCGGCGATCGTCGGCCGTCCGCCGACACCCGCGACCGCCGGATCCGCGCAGGTGCTCGAGGACGGCAGCCTGCGCCCCGTCGCCTACCTGACCGCGAAGGCGGCCGCGCTGCGCGACCTCGTGCCGGCCGTCTCGACGCTCGTGGTGGCGGAAGGTCAGCGCGTCGAGGAGGTCGTCGCGGCGAGCTTCCGGGTCGTGCGCGCGGGTCGGCTCGACGAGGCGTTCGCACACTTCGGTGTCGACCTCGGCGCGCTCGACGCCTTCGGGTTCGACGCACATAGGCAGCGCATCGCCGCAGCGGAGCTGGTCGGCGAAGCTGCCCTGGGCGCGGACGACTGGCTGCGTCGCGCCGAGGAGCTGTGGGAGTCCGCCGCCGCCGTCGAGGCCGACGCGCCTGCCCTCGCGACCGAGGCGCGCATCCGGGCCGCTCACTTCGCGCTCCACGCCGGTCGACCCGACCTCGGAGACGCCTGGATCCAGGCCCACGCGGGCCAGATCGCGGATGACTCGCCCGAAGTGCGGGTCTTCGCGGATGGCGTGCTCGCCAGCGGCGCCATCGATCGCGACGCCTTCGACGAAGCGCACGCCCGGGCGCGCAGCGCGGTGGCCGGCTGCGACGCCCTCCCGGCACCGACACGCCGCCAGCTCCGCGGCATCGCGCTCGGCACGCATGGCCGCGTACACATGCACGCGGGCGACCTGGACGCGGCGGAGCCCCTCCTGCGCGAGGCGCTCGCTCACCACGAGGCTCATCTGCCGCTCCAGGCGCCGCGATCCGCGTGCTACCTGGCGACCTGCCTCCGGCTCCAAGGCCGATTCCGCGAGGCGCTCGCCGTCATCGACGGCGCGCTCGACCGCATCGTCTCCCGCGCGGATCGGCCGCGACTTCTCGACACGACCGAGCTCTTCGCGCGCCTGGAGCGCGGGCGCGTACTCGCTCTGGTCGGCCGCCTCGAGGAGGCACGGCGCGACCTCGAGGTCGTCCTCGACGCGCAGGACTTCGACGGGGCGTACCCGCGGCTCGGGGCGCTGCGCGATCTCGCGGACGTGTACCGCGCGCTTGGAGAGGCCGAGCGGGCCGAGGACGCGCTACGGCGGTGCGTGCAGGTGGTCGAGTCGGCCGCGGCGCCGATGGTCCGGCGCGTCGCGGCGATCGCCGTCGGGCGGGCGATCGAGGAGGGGTGGGCGACGAGCCTTGGGAGAGAGGCGCTCGAGGCGGCGTGGGCGCGGGCGTTCGAGGGCGGGGAGCGGGGGGAGGCGCGGGGGCGGCGACTGAGGGGATTCGTCTACTAGCTTCGGTCGGGACAGTCTGGGGCCTGAGGCCCGCGGGGTTGGCGCCTACCGCCCTCACGTTGAGTCCGTGAATCGGGCTATCGGGCGACCGACCAGATGCCAGCGGCGCGCTCGATGCGTGCGCGCGCGGAGATGACGCGGCCGTCCGCGTCGCCGACGGCGGCACGGAGGAGCGCGACCACGTCCTCTGCGCCGGCGCGGTCCCCGATCTCAAGTAGATCGCAGAGCGCAAGGCCGAACCGCACCTGGCGGAGCTCCTCTGCGAGGTCCGGCTCGGTGCCGACGAGCATCGAGAACAACGGCCGCGCGACAGGTCCACGTGCGAGGTCCACGTTGAGCCACGCAAGGTTGTTCGCCGAGAGTCGCGTGTCGGCGTGGCCCGCGCCGCGCACGCGCAGGTCGTGCTCGAACACGATCTTCTGCGCAGCCGCGGACTCCTCGAGCCTGCCGCGCTCTCTGAGGACGAGCGCCAGCCCCCTCAGGGCCGTGATCGTATCTTCGTGCTCCGAGCCGAGGATGCGCGCTCGCGCCTGGTGAGCGGTCGAAAGCAAGTGCTCCGCTTCGTCGAGTTGTCCCAGGTCTCGTAGCGCGAGGCCGAGGTTTGCCATCGAGCTCAGCGTACTTGGGTGATTCGCTCCGAACACCGCACCCCAGCCGGCCAGGATACGCCGATGGAGCGCGATCGCCTCATCGATGCGCCCGATCTCATGCAGGAGAACCGCCAGATTGTTCGCGGCGGCGAGCGTCGATGGGTGCTGTGGGCCCAGTGCACGCTCCCACCCGGCGAGCACGCGTTCGTACACGGACTTGGCCTCGTCGAAATTCCCAGCGGCAAATAGGCATGTTCCCAGGTTGTTTCGCGAGACGAGCGAGCTTGGGTGGTCGGGTCCCAGCGCCCGTTCGCACGCGGCGAGCCCGCGCCGATGAAGAGTCACTGCCTCTTCGACGCGCCCGAGGCGCTGCAACAGGAGCGCGACGTTGTTCAGGCACGTCAGCGTGTCGGGGTGCTCTTCGCCGAGCGTTCGGACACGGCAGTCCAGCGCACGGCGGAACAGCGGTTCGGCGTCGGTCAACCGGCCCACGGAGACGAGCACCGTGCCGAGGTTGTTCATCGACACGAGCACGCTTGGGTGTTCGCTGCCGAGTGCTCGTTCTCGGGCTTCGAGCGCCTGGCGGAAGAGCGTCTCCGCCTCGACGAGGTTGCCGCGCTCGTGGGCGACCGACCCGAGGTTGTTCAGCGCGGTCAGCGCTTGCGGATGGGTGGCCCCGAGAGCGGCGGCCAGGCTCACCATCGCGCGACGACCGCATCGTTCCGCTTCGTCGAGCTCACCAAGATCTTGCAGCACGGACGCGAGGTTCATCGCCGATATCGCGACGTGTACGTGCGCTGGGCCGTGCTCGCGTTCGCGCTCCTCGAGCACTTCACGGTAAATGGCGCAGGCTTCGCCATAGCGGCCCTGGGCGCTCAAGATCGAGGCGAGATTCGAGCGGTCGACGAGGGTCCGCCGATGCCCATCACCGAACGCGCGTCGACTGGACGCGAGGACGCTTCGGAGCATGGGCTCGGCGACGGCGAACCGTCCGAGCGCCTGGAACAGAGATGCCAGGTTGTTCCTTGACGCGATGGTGTCCGGATGCTCGTCGCCGAGCGAGCGCTGACGGTGAGTGAGCACGCTCTCGAAGAGGGGAAGGGCGGCGGACGCGAGCCCGGCATCGAGGAGGAACCGCCCGACCAAGGCGCCCGCTTCGAGGCGGTCCAACTCCGCGGAGCCACCGACGGCACCCAAGCGATGGCCGGCCTCGGCGAAGCCGCGTTGCGCGTGCTCCAGCCCGAGCGCCCTCCAGATCCGCAGGGGCTCGACGAAGGTCGTGTGTGCGGCGATCACGCGCCCCATGAAGGTGATGTCGACCAGCCGCGCGATCGCCTCCGCATCGCGACGCAGCGCCAGCAGGTGCGCGACACCGTGGCGATAGGAGTACCGATGGATGGATCGCTCGCGCTCGCCGCAACGCCACGTCAATACCGCGTCACCGAGCTGGCGATGGCGCTCGCCCGTCCACGTGGGCCGGACTCTCACGCGAGTCCTCCGCGGGCTGGACCTCCGCGCACACGTTGGGCTCCGCGGTTCACGGCGCTCCCCCCCCGCCGAGCTCCCCCCAAATCCGCCCCACCGCCGTCTCGTCCGCCTCCTCCAGCCACGCCTTCACCCGCGCCAACCCCGCCTCCCCGAGCTCCGGCCGCGTCTTCCGGAACCCCTTCTCACCCCACAGCGCCAGCACCGCGAGCATCACCCGGTCACGCGGTCGCGGGCCCATCGCGGCGAGCTCGGCGACGTCGCGCCAGGTCGTTCCGGCGTCGCCTCGGTGCGCGGCGCGGAGCTGCTTGCGCTGCTCGTCGTAGAGGCGGACGGCCTCGCCCCAGGTCCACTGGGCGAGGCGGGCGACGCGCTTGCGCGAGGCCTCCGTCGGCGCGGCGCGGTGGCGCTTCACGGCGACGACCTGCGCGAGCTGGACGGCGCGGCGCAGGGCCTCGGCGTTGCCGAGGACGCGGAACGATCGGGCGCGCCAGGCGTCGTCTTCGACGAGGGCGACGAGCTGGTCTTCGCGAGCGGTCGCCTCGGCCTCGCGCCGGTCCTCGAGGTCGCGCGCGGCGGTCTCCGCGAGGTGGAGGGCGGTCGCCCGGAGCGCGTACGCCTCGGCCGGGCCGCGCAGCGAGCGCCAGCCGAGGCCGTGGTCCGCGAGACGACGCTGCCAGTCGGCGACGGGGCCGCCGCGCCGGTCGCGCGCGTGCAAGTACTCGCGGAGCGACTCGTGGAAGAGCTGCCAGTCTTCCTCGGGGGTCGCGGGGTCGTCGACCAGCACCTCAGCGCAGGCGGCGCGCGCGCGACGCACGTCCTCGGGCGTGATGCCCGGCGTCTCCTGCGCGAGCATCGCGTGCAGCACGGGGTCGGCGAGGTGCGCGTGCGCGGCGGCGAGGAGGGCGAGCACCGAGGCGGCGTGCGGCGTCTCCTGCACGCGCCGGAGGACGCCGTCGTAGAGCTCGCTCATCTGCTTCGGCAACCGGGCGACGTCGTTGATGCCGATCTCGCGACGGTCGAGGGCGTCGCAGAGCAGACGCAGGTACAGCGGATTGCCGCCGCTCCTCTCCACGACCGCGTCGACCCAGCTCGGCTCGATGGCGTACTTGTCCGCGTGATCGTAGAGGACCGCGCGCGTGTCGGCGACCGAGAGGCCGGCGAGAACGAGGTCGTCGCGGTGCGTGATCTCGAGCTGCTCGTAGACCTCGGAGCGAACCATCACCTGCGGGCGACTGGTGTAGATCAGGCGCACGCGGGTCGGCGCCTCGCGCGGCAGGCCGCGCACGAACTCGGGCCACTCGGCGGCCTCGTCGAGGCCGTCGACGACGACGACGAGGCGCTCGTTCTCGCGGAGCGTCGGCCCGATCTTGCGCAGACGCTCGAGCAGCAGTGCGGCGGCCTCGGCCGCGGTCGAGGCGCCCCCGAAGCCCATCGGGAAGCGCTTGTCGAGCTGGCGGTTGAGGGTCTCGAAGATCTCGCGGACGTCGGAGAAGCCACCGCGGCGCACGAGCGACGAGACGACATGGAGGCGGAGGGTCGCGCGCGCAGGCTCGGCGGCGGGCGGCGCGCCGAGGTCGGCGGCGCCCTCGGTCGACCTCGCGAGGAAGCTGGGCGGCTCGAGGTCCGGATACGCGTCGCGCTGCGTCGCCTCGGACCACGAGAGATACTCGATGGCGCGCGCGAGGAGCGCGCTCTTGCCGATCCCGGGCGCGCCCCAGACCATGAGGAACCCCCTCTCGCGGCGGCCGAGATCGTCGATGAGCCGGCCGAGCTCGGCGCGACGCCCCTTGAAGCTCTCGGTGAGCGCGGCGATCTGCTCACGCACCCTGGCGTCGTCGTCGGGCGCGTCCGAGCCCTCCCAGGCGTCGATCGGGTAGCGCGCGAGCAGGTCGCGGCGCAGAAGCTCGGAGCGCTCGTGCCGCGCCCAGGCGTAGTGGAGCGCCGACGCATGGCTCTTTCGCAGATCGTTGTAGAAGAACGCGCCTGCACCGCGATCCGTGGTCGACAGCCACGCGACCAAGGGGTGCAGGTCGAGCGGAGCCACGCCGTCGCGGAGGACGTACGTGTGGCCCGGCGCGGCGCCCGTCGGCGTCGGGATCGGCGAGGGGTCGACTCCGCGCAGGAGGCGCGCCTGTCCGCGCGCGTCGACGGCGACGATCTCGGCGTCGGCGAGCGGCCACGCACCGTCGCAGAGCGCTTCGACGCGCGGGCGGACACGCGCGAGGTCCGCGAGGCACGTCGCGTCGTCGGGAGTCGCACCGTGCGCGTACCGGTTTCGAAAGGCGATGAGGCTCTCGGGCCCGTCGAGGGCCTGGAAGAGCGGCGACTTCGAGGCGACGGCGGAGTGGAGACCCGGGACCGGCTCGACGAGGTCGGCCTTCGCGAGGGCGCGGCCGGCGTCGCGCGCGAAGGCCCACCAGAGCCCGAGGCTCGGCGTGCGCAGGCCGCCGGCGATGAGCTTGCGCACGGTCGGCTCGAACGCGGGCTGGTCGGTCGTGATCACCTCGGCGAAGCGGCTCACGAGCACCACCGTGTGGAGCTTCACGAGCACCTCGACGGCGTCGACGAGGCGGTGCACCGCGCGGAACGGCTGCGCTTCGAGTTCGAGCGCGGCGAGCACCTGCGCGAGCGGGGTCGGCAACAGCTCGCGCGGGGCCGTGCCGCGCGGGTCGGGTCCGAGACGCCTCGACATCACGCGACCTCCACGAGCGCCCTGGCGATCGTGCCCGCTTCCTCGTCGTCGACGAGGCCCTCCTCGCGCAGCAGCGCCGCCGTCCCGCTCGCGAGCACGCGGCGCGCGATCGCTTCCTCACCGCCGACGCGCGCGCGCAACGCCTCGAGCTGCCTCTTCTTCGTGTGATCCGCGACGATCTCGGTCGCGAGCAGCGCGTCGATCGCCGCCGCGAGATCCACGCCACCACCCGGCGCGAACGCCTCCGCGATGGCCTTCGCGAGCGCGCTCTCGGGGGCCTCGCCGACCATCGCGGCAATCACGTCGGCGAGCGTCTCCGGGTCGCCATCGAGCGCGACCAGCAGGCTGAGCGCGGCGTGCTCGTCGGCAGCAAACCGAGGCGCCGCCGCGAGCGCCATGGCGGCGGCCGCGCTCTTGCGGGCGCGATCGACCATGGCGTCGAGTTCGTCGGCGGCCTCGCGGAACGCGGCCTTTCCTGCGAGGAACCGGACGATCTTCGCGCGCGACTCGTCCTGGCGCTCGGGCGTCTCGACCAGCGCGTGGACGCGCCGCGCTTCGGCGAGGTCGCCCAGGTGGAGCGCCCGCCCGACGAGGGCGACGTGGACGCGGTCGCGCCACGAGGGGATCCCCTGCTCGCTGCCGCGATCGATCCATTGTTCGAGGTCGTCCGTGAGGCCTTGCGCCTTGAAGAACACCGCCGCCGCGGGGGCGACCTCGCGCTCCTGGGCGCGGGCACCGGCGACGCGAGCGACCGAGGCGCGCGCGAGATCGAGGGCCCAGGCGTGCGCGGGCGCGGGGGCGTCGGCAAGGGCGAGGAGCGCGGGAGAGAGGACGCGCTCGGTCTCGGCGAGCGGGAGGTCGGCGAGGGCGGACTCGAAGGCGGGGCGCAAGCAGCGGTCGGGCGCGCGGACGACGGCCGTGAGGAAGGCCTCCCAGGTCTTGGTCGGGACCTCCCCGCGCTTGCGGAAGCCGGAAGCGATGGCCGTCAGAGCGTCCGGGAGCGCGGGCACGTCGGCGCGTGCGACGAGCACGCCGGCCGCATCGACGAGCCGGGCGGCATGGAGCGTCGGGGACTTCGAGAGCGCAAAGGACCGCGCGGTGGTGAGGGTGCGTTCCGGGAGGTCGTCGTCGCCACGGCGGGTGGCGCAGGCGAGGAGGACGGAGTCTCGGGTGGCGGTTTCGCCATACTCGAGTTTGCGAAGAGAGGCCGCGTCGGCGAGGGTGTCGGCGTCGCGGATGTTGTGGCAGTTGGGGAGGTCGAGCTCGGCGAGCAGCGGCGCGCGCGAGAGGCTGGCGATGAGGGTCAGCTGCTCGCACCCGCTCAGACCGAGGCTCGTCAGGCTCGTCAGGCCGGCGAGCGACGACACGTCCGCGACCCAGTGGCACCCGCTCAGATTGAGGCTCGTCAGGCTCGTCAGGCCGGCGAGCGACGACACGTCCGCGACCTGCTCGCACCCGCTCAGGTGGAGGCTCGTCAGGCTCGGCAGGCCGGCGAGCGGCGCCACGTCCGCTACCTGCTTGCACCAGTTCAGGTTGAGGCTCGTCAGGCTCGGCAGGCCGGCGAGCGACGACAGGTCCACGACCTCCCAGCACTCGCTCAGGTCGAGGCTCGTCA
>CAIVJW010000283.1 GCA_903906315.1 uncultured delta proteobacterium
CGGCGGCGTCGACCACGAGCGGGGCGCTGGGACGCGCGTCGGCGGGCGCGCCGAAGAAGCTCGCGGGGGCGCCGGCGTCGACGGGCGGGCCGGCGCTGCGGTCGACGGCGACGCGGACGCGGTCGCTGCCAGCGGCGTCGATGCCGAGGACGTAGCCGGAGCTGGTCGAGACGAAGGCGAGGCCGGAGGCGTCGATCGCGGGCGGCCCGTCGAGGAGGGCGCCCGCGGACGCGCCGAGGCGCACGCGGGCCACGCCGGTCGCCAGGTCGAGGGCGACGAGGGCGCGGCCATCGACGACCGCGACGAGCGTGCGCGCGTCCGCGAGCGCGGCGCCACGGCGCGCGACGCCGCCGAAGGACCCGACCTTGCGGGGCGGGCTCGGGGGGCGCCACACGTACACGGCGCCGCTCTCGGTGGTGGCGAGGGTGCCGTCGGGGCCGGCGACGAGGCCGCCCAGCGGGCGATCGTCGAGGGTGGCGCGCGCGCGCACGGCCCCGTCCGCGTCGAGCTCGAGGAGCGCGCGACCGCCAGCGACGACGATCCCGCCGTCGTCGAGGGCGACCGGGGTGGCGTCGGCCTCGCGCGTGCCGCGCAGGCCGAGCGGCGCGACGTGGCGGACCGCGCCGCTCGGGCGCAGCGCGATGGCCTGACCGGCCGCGGTGAGGACGACGACGGTGCCGTCGCTGGTGATCACCGGCGGGGCGATCGCGGGCGAGGCGCCGAGGCGCACGCGCCAGAGCTCGCGGCCGTCGGCGGCGAGGCGCACGACCTCCGGGCTCGTGAGGGCGGCCGTGATCTCGCCGCGGGCGTCGACGACGGGCGCGACGTCGAGGCCGCCGCCGAGGTTGTGCCGCCAGATCTCGGCGGGGGCCGCGGGGAGCGCCGTCGACGCGCGGCCGGTGCGGCGCGCGTCGACGCGCTCGGACGGGGCCGCGCCGCGCGGAGGACCGACGACGATCGTCCGCGGCAGCGTGGGGTCGATGGAGTCCGCGGACGCGAGCGTCGTGGCCACGACCGGCAGGCCGACGGCGGCGACGACCGCGAGGCGGAGGGCGCTACCTCGCCTCGAGCTCGACGACATACCTCTCGCTCCCCCCGTGGAGCGGGGCGCGACCGCCGTCGCTCGTCCACAGGTCGTACACGAGCCGCAAGCGCAGGCAGCGCGGGGCGTCCCCGTCGTCCTTGACGTCGGGCGAGAGCCACGGCGAGAGGACGTCGCTCGCGCTCGGCACGGCGCGGCCTCCGGGGTGCACGCGCACCGGGACGCCCTCGGTCGGCCCGCGCATCGGCGTCACCTCGAGGACCGATCCGGCGTCGCGCGTGACGTCGCGCACGCGCCAACGGACGGTCGGCGGCGAGCCCGGAGCCGCGCAGAAGACGTCCTGATCATGCGCCCACGCGAGCGCCCCCGCCATGGGCGCGCCCGTGCCAACCGGGTTCGCGCTCGCGATCTGGTCGTTCGGCTCGATCTCGAAGTCGGCCGCCGGCAGGACGGGCGCGACGCGGACGGAGTACGAGTCGGAGACGTTCTCGTGCACGAAGGGCTGCGCGGTGGCGCCGTAGCGATCGAGGTCCTGCTTGACGGCCAGGAAGTAGCGGCCTGGATCGAGGCGCAGCGCGTCGACGGAGAGGTCGCGGCCCGGACGGCCGACGCAGAACTGCAAGAGCGCGCTCGAGAGGCCGGCGTGGAAGATCATCGTGCAGGTGCCGAAGTTCGGCAGCGCGGTCACGCGGAGCGAGACCGTGCGGGCGGAGCCGGCGGCCTCGCTCGCGCCCGCGTCCTCGCCCGCGGCGGGGACGTCGAAGGCGAAGAAGTCGACGTCGCTCGAGGAGGCGTCGAGGCGCTTGCCGATCGTCGCGGAGACGGTGCGCCCGAGCGGGAGCGCGTCGGCCTCGCTCGCGCGGTTGTTGGGCTCCGACTCGAGGCCGGTGAACACGACGGGGCGCGTGCGGACGAGCTCGAGCCCCGCGGCCGCGGCGGCGACGGCGATCACGCCGACGAACGCGAGCGCGCTGTAGCGCTGGCGGCGCAGCTTGCGCTCGTAGCCCTCGATCTCGTCGCGCGTCGCGAGCGCGACCGCGGCGCCCGCGATGGCGCTCGCCTCGCTGGCGACCACCGCGACGCGCTCGAGGCGGCGCAGCGCGGCGGACTCGAGGAGCTGGTCGACGCTCGAGGCGCCGGCGGATCGGACCTCGGCGAGGAGCGCGGCCTGCAGGTCCTCGACCCGCTGCCAGCGCTGGGCGGGGTCCTTCTCGAGGGCGCGCAGGACGAGGTCGCTCACGCCCGTCGGGATGCCGCGCTCGGGCGCGCGGTCGATGGGAGGGATCGGCGCCTCGGTGAGGTGCTTGGTGAACACCGCCATCGGCGTCGTGCCGCTGAAGACGTGGTGGCCCGTGAGCGCGCGGTACATGACCGCGCCGAGCGAGTAGACGTCGCTGCGCGGGTCGACGGGATCGCCGCGCACCTGCTCGGGGGACATGAAGTACGGCGTGCCGACGATCGCGCCGTGGCTGGTCATGTCGTTCAGCTCCGAGCTCTCGCGCAGCTTGGCGAGGCCGAAGTCGAGGACCTTGGCGAGGTCGGTCGCACCCTCGGACCGGACGAGCATGATGTTCTCGGGCTTGATGTCCCGGTGGACGATGCCCTTCTGGTGGGCCTCGGCGAGCGACGAGCAGACCTGCACGCAGATCTTGCCGAGGCGCGCGAACGCCATGGGGCCGGTCGCGCGCAGCACGCGGCCGAGGTCCTCGCCGGCGACGAGCTCCATCACGAGGTAGGTCAGGCCCTCGCTCTGGCCGAAGTCGAAGACCTGCACCGTGTTGGGGCTGCTGAGCTTCGAGACGGTGAGCGCCTCCTGCTTGAAGCGGCGGACGACCTCGGGGCTGCGCGAGAGCTCGCCGGTGAGGAGCTTCATCGCGAGGAGCTTGCCGATGTGCGTGTGCTCGACGCGGTAGACGATGCCCATGCCGCCGCGACCGATGAGCTCGCGGATGCGGTAGCGCTCGGCGACGACGACGCCGATGAGCGGGTCGGCGATGGGCGCGGCGGGCAGGGCGTCGTAGCTCCCGGCGAAGGTGTCGCGGCGGCTCTCGGTGAAGCCCCGGATCGAGCCTTCGCGCGCCGACAGGTGCGCGAGGTCGGGGCCCTCGACCCAGGGGCCCGAGGTGGGCGCGGGGGGCGGGAGGTCCCCGCCTGCGAGGTCCGGCGCGAGCGGCTCGGCGGACCCGGGCGCGTCGGGCGCCGCGTCGGGCTGCGACACGCGCGGGAGCTGCCTCGGCTCGCTGTCGGCGGAGTCGGTCGCGGGAGCCGGCGTACCGTCGTCGAACTCGGGGACGCTGGCGACGGTGTCGCGGCCCTCGATCGTGATCGCCCACGGATCGCGCGCGGCGCTCGTGACGAGGACGACTCCGCAGGCGGTGCACACCTGGGCGCGCGGCGAGTTGTGCTTCGAGCACGAGAGGCACGCGACGCCGACCGAGACCGGGCCCGAGGTGATGGGCAGGTCGGCCGGGATCGTCGGCCGCGCGATCGCGGACTCGTCGTTCTTCGAGCTCACCGAAGCCCCTTGAGGGTGAAGTCGACCCACACCTCGGGGAGGTCGGCCCGCCCCGGCACGGCGTAGGCGCGCGTGACGCGGCCGTACGCGCGCAGGGCGTCGCCAGGCTTGGCGTCGTTGTCGGCGCCCTGCACGAGCCGCACGTGGCACGCGGTGGCGCCGGGGCCGGCCGACTTGCAGCCGAAGGCCGAGGCGACGTCGAGGAGGATCACGGACTGGTGGTTCTGGCGGCGGACGTCGACGACCTCGCCGCCGACGAGCACGGGCTTGCCGGCGACGGCCGCGGGGCCCTTCGCGACGTCCGCGTAGCCGAGGGGCGATTTCGCGACGAACTCGCGCGCGGCCGTCTCGAGGCTCTCGACGCGGCGCACGTCGATGCGAGTGATCCGAGGCGCCATGTTGGCGAGCCGAGCCCTCACCTCGATCTGGGTTGCGCCGACCGAAGAGACGTTCATCACCTGGGCGAAGGTGCCGTCCGCGCGCACCTGGATCGGACGGCCGGCGGCGAGCACGTCGGCGCCCTTGAGCGTGCGGCCGGCGAGGATGAAGGTCTTCCCGTCGATGACCGCGGTCGGGCCGGGCGCGTCGAGGTGCAGCGGCACCACGCTCACGGAGACGTTGACCATGCCCTGCTCGGCCGCGCCTTCCTTCGGCGTGACGGAGTAGGGGACCTGGCGGCTCAGCGTCGTCACCTCGTCGGCGAGACCGGTGACGCCCTCGGTCACGTCGACGGTCTCGAGCGCGCGACCGCCGGCGAGGGCGACGGGCTTGCCGCCGAGCGTGACGGCGGTGCCGGCCTGCGCCTCGACGACGATCTGGATCGCGGGGCGCTCGCCCTGGAGCGTCTCGAGGTCGGGGCGGATGCGGTAGCCGAGCGGCACGTTCACGCCGAGGGTCTCGTCGCGGCCCGTGCCGGGCCGGTCGATGGCGACCTGGAGGCGATTGTCGCCGACGACGAGGGGCGCCGCGAGCGGGACCTGGGCCACGTGGCTCGTCGTGATGGCGCGGGCCTGGCCGACGGTGACGGTCGTGCCATCCGGACAGGTCGCGCACGTGATCTCGACCCCCTCGCGGCCGTCGCCGTCGGCGCGCGCGCGGGCCGTGAGGGGCGGCGCGCTCGGCCAGAGGACGGCGAAGATCACGGCGCCGAGCGCGAGCACGCCTGCGGCGCCGACGACGATCAGGGCGCGTCGCGGCGACGCGGGAGGGGCGGCCGGCGCGGCGAGGCGAAGGTCGCCGTCGCGCTGGCGCCTCGCGCGGGCCGCGGGGGCACCGGGGTGGGCGGCCGACGGGCTCCACTCGCGCGGGATGGACGCCGCGGTCGCGCCGAGCTCGACGCCGCCGTACGGGCCCGGCGCGCCGTCCGGTCGGGGCTCGGGGCGAGGCGCGGCGGCGGCCCCGGCGTGGAGGGGCGCGATGCCCGGCATCGCGACGCCGAGCATGGTGCGCGCGGCCGACGGGCC
>CAIVJW010000284.1 GCA_903906315.1 uncultured delta proteobacterium
CGCAAGCGGCCCCAAACCCCGCGCTGCTGCGAAGCGCCGTGCACGATGGGGCCGCAAGCGGCCCCAAACCCCGCGCTGCTGCGAAGCGCCGTGCACGATGGGGGCGCGCACCGCACCGGTCGGCGGCCTAGCGCCCGCCGGCTTCCGGCTCGCCGGAGAGGTCGGGGTAGAGCCGCACGAAGCACTCCGGGCAGATGCCGTGGCTGAACGTCGCCCCGGAGTGCTTCGTCAGGTACTCCTCGATCGCGCGCCAGGAGCCCGCGTCGTCGCGGATCTTCTTGCAGCCGCAGCAGATGGGCAGGAGGCCGTGCAGCACGTCGATGTGCGCGGTGGCCTCGCGCAGCTCGGCGACGGTGCGCTCGAGCTCGGCCGTGCGCTCGCGGACACGCGCGTCGAGCTCATCGCGCTCGCCGCGCAGCAGGCACTGGGCCTCGATCAGCGCGAGGTGCGACCGAGCGTGCAGCAGCGCGAGCGACGTGGCCTCGGCGACGAGCCAGACGAGGTCCGCGTAGTGCTCGAGGAACTTCGGGAACGCGACGCGGCTCAGCCGGAGCAGCCCGAGCGTGTGCGCGTCGCCGATCCGCGCGAGCAGGGACCGCCCGTCCTCGGCCGCGGCGACCGTGCCGGTGAAAACGGCGAGCTCACCGAGGTCGGCCCCGTCGAGCCGCTCGTCCGCCGGCGACACGGTGGGCGGGCCCTGCACCCCCTCGGCGACGGGGATGAACACGAAGGCTTCGGGCGCGAAGAGCGAGGCGCAGAGGTCGGCCAGCCTCTCGACGACGACGTGCTCGTCCAAGGTCGACGCGAGGCTCGCGGTGAAATCGAGCACGGCCGTGCAGTCGGCGAGGCGCCGGGCCTGGCTCGGGCGGGGCACGTCGACCGACGACGGCCCGGGCGGGGTCGTCGTCCCGGCGGCTTCACGCAGACGCAGCCCGAGGAAGTCGAGCCCGACGGGGACGACCTCGGCGGGCAGCCCGAGGTAGTCGGCGAGCTCGCCGAGGCGCGCGGGGGCCGCCGCGTCGACGCCGGTGTCGAGCAGCACGAGCTTGCGAGCGGACTCCGCGAAGAGATCGCGCGCGGTCGCGTGGTCGAGGCCCCAGGTCTCGAGCCCCTTGCGCCACTGCGCGAGCCAGCCCGGCGTCACCAGGTGCGCGCCGCTCGACGTGAGGTGCTCGACGAGCGCCGGCGGCGCGATCAGCTCGAAGCACGTCGGGGCCGCGACGACGCGCAGCCGATCGGGCCGCACGTCGGGGAGCGCTACGCCGCGCAGGCACCCGCCGCCGAGCAAGGTCGAGACGTTCGGCGCGTCGGCGCGTCGCGCCAGCTCCAGGGCCATCGTGGCGCGGTCGGGCGCGGACGGGTCGCAGCTGTGCGCGAAGGTCTCGACGCGGCCGTCGACCCTGCCCGACGCCTTGAGCGCATCGACCTCGCGCCGCAGGAGGGGGCAGACGATGAGCGCGCGCTCATCCATCCGCCCTCCGCGGGAGGCGACCGTGACGCCGCAGCGCCTGGGCGACATGGACGAGCGTGTCGAACGGCACCGCGAGCGGGACCTCGCCGTGGTGCTCGGTCACGACGGCGCGCCCGCTCGCGGGCAGGCGCGCGACGAGCGCGCGGACCTCGCGGTCGACGTCTCCCGGCGTCCAGGCGCGCATCCGCAGGCCGTTGAGGTTGCCGAGGATCACGGCCTTGCCGGAGGTCGCCGCCTCGAGCGCGACGAGGTCGTCCTGGTCGGACGCGCCGATCATCAGAGCGCCCGCGTCGACGAGGTCGTTCGCGACGGCGGCGATCGGCGCGGAGGCCGTCGACACGGCGAACGGAGCGCCGATCGCCGCGCCGAACCTGCGGAGGGCCGGCAGGCCGAGATCGTGGAAGATCCGTGGCGCGACGAGCTGGGTCGAGGCGAGGGGCTCGAACGCGAGGATCGCCGAGGCGCCCGCGGCGAGCTGCGCCCGGGCGAAGGCGATGCAGTGATCGAGGTTCACCGCGATCAGGTGCTCGGCCTCGCGCGGGGCCTCGTGCAGGAGATCGAGCCAGCCCGAAAACCCGAGCTGCATCACCGGCAGCGAGAACGGGGCGACGAGCGCGCCCGCGACGGGGATGCGTCCGGCGACGCGCGCCGCGAGGGCGCGGGTGACCTCGACGCGCAGCGCGAGCGCGGGGTGATCGATCGGCGGCGGACGCAGGCTCGCGAGCGAGGCGAGGCCGAGCGGCGGGGTGCCGGCGTTGGGGGGACCGTCGTCGAAGAAGAGCACCTCGCCGCCGAACGCCTGCGCCTCGCCGGCCGCGTGGAGGAAGCTCGTCACGAGGTCGTTGCCGAGCCGCTCCTGGACCAGGAGGGCTCCCTCGACGGCGAGGTCGACGCGGGAGAGGAGGTCCTCGAGCGGCACGCCGAGCAGCCCCGCGGCGTGCAGCCCCGCGTTGAGGAAGTACGCGAACCGATCGGGGCGCTGGCCGCCGAGGACGCGCTCGATCCGCTGCGCAGGCGTCAGCGCCTCGGGCTCGCGGCCGATCACGGCGCCCCCCGGGAGCTCTCGATCGCGCTCATCACGAGCCTCGGCGCCTCGGACGCGCTCCGCCCCCACGCGGTGGCGGCGACCTCGCCCGCGAGAGCCGGGTCGAGCCGGAAGGGCGCGCCACCGACGATCACGGGCAGCGCCGGGCCGCCGTCCTTGGCCAGGATCGCGACGAGATCCTTCACGCGGAGCGCCGAGCGTAGCATCAGCGCCGAGACGAGCAGCGCGTCGAGCTGCTCCTCTCGCGCGCGGCGGGCGAGCTCGGCGGCGCGCATGCCGTGGCCGAGGTCGAGCGGGGCGAAGCCCGCGGCGCGCAGCACGCTGAGCACCATGCGCTTGCCGAGCAGGTGATGGTCCTCGAGCGCGGCGACGCCGACGCGCGGCCGCGGCGTCGCGGTGACGTCCGGGGCGGGCGCGATCTCGTCGAGCAGCCCCTCGCAGATCCGCCCGGCGAGGTAGACCTGCGAGAGCGCGACGTCGCCGCGCTCGAACGCCGACCCGATGCGCTCGAGCGCCGGCACGATGACGCGATCGGCGAGCAGCGCGCCCGAAGCCGCCACCTGGCCCGCGGAGGTCGGCAGCGTGCGCAGCAGCCGCGCCGCCCCGGCCCGATCCGCGTCGAGCAGCGCCGCCTCGAAGGCCATGAGCACGTCGTCCGGGGTCATCGCCGCCTCCCTGTCCCCTGGAATACGGCATCCGCCGAAGGCCACTTGAGCCGGCGGGCCATAATAGCGTCCGAGACATACTTCTAATAGCTGGACGAGCGCCGGATTGCATCGGGCAAGCGGGAATCCAGCCTGCGGTCGCGAGCCGACCCCTGCACGGTGTAGCCTGCGTCGGGAGCCCGCCCGCCGTCCAAGACGGCCTCGCCCCGCCGAGGAGGAAGCGCCATGTTCCCCGAGGAACGCCACATCGCACTCGCGTGCCGCCTCGCGGACGCGGCCGGCGCCGTGTCGCGCCGCCACTTCCGCGCCGGCCTCGAGGCGGACGACAAGCCAGACCAGAGCCCGGTCACCGAGGCCGACCGCGCGGCCGAGCGCGCGATGCGCGAGATCCTCGGCGTCGAGGCGCCCGGCGACGGCATCCTCGGCGAGGAGCAGGGCCCCGAGCGCGAGGACGCCGAGCTCGTCTGGGTGCTCGATCCGATCGACGGCACCAAGGCCTTCGTCGCCGGAAAGCCGCTCTTCACGACGCTCATCGGCCTGCTGCGCCGCGGCCGCTTCGTGATCGGCGTCATCGACCAGCCCGTGATCGGCGATCGCTGGGTCGGCGCGGCCGGGCGACCGACGCGCTTCGGCGACGCGCCGGCGCGGTGCCGTGCCTGTCCGTCGCTCGATCGGGCGCGCCTGTCGACGTCGGGGCCCGAGTACTTCGCGGCCGACGACCTCGGCGCGTTTCAGCGCGTCGCGGCGCGGGCCAAGCTCGTCACGTACGGCGGCGACGGCTACCAGTACGGCCTCGTCGCGAGCGGGTCGCTCGACGTGGTGGTCGAATCGGGCCTGAAGATCCACGATTTCGCCTCGCACGTGCCCGTGATCGAGGGCGCCGGCGGCGTCGTGACCGACTGGTCCGGCCGCCCGCTCGGCCCCACGAGCGCGGGCGACGTCGTCGCCGCCGGCGACGCCCGGGTGCACGCCGAGGTGCTCGCCGCGCTGCGGCGGCCGGGATAGGTCCGAGCCGCGGCGCCGCGTCGCGCTAGCATGCGCCTGCCCGCCGCCATGATCGCCGTCGTCGCCGAGAAGCCTTCCGTCGCCCGCGACCTCGCGCGCGTGATCGGCGCGAGCCAGCGCGGCGAGGGGTGCCTGCAAGGCGGCGGCTACGTCGTCACGTGGGCAATCGGTCACCTCGTCGGCCTCGCGCAGCCCCACCAGATCGACCCCGCGTGGAAGCGCTGGCGCCTGGACACGCTGCCCATGCTGCCCGGCTCGTGGCCGCTCGAGGTCCTGCCCGGATCGCGCGCGCAGTTCGAGGTGATCCGCAAGATCCTGAGCATGCGAGGGGTCGATCGCGTGATCGCCGCGACCGACGCGGGCCGCGAGGGCGAGCTCATCTTCCGCACGATCTACGAGGCCGCGGGCTGCACGAAGCCCGTGCAGCGCCTGTGGATCTCGTCGCTCACGCCCGAGGCGATCCGCGACGGCTTCCGCCGCCTGCGCGACGGCCGCGACTTCGACGGCCTGGCCGACGCCGCGCGAGGGCGGAGCCGCGCCGACTGGCTCGTCGGCATGAACCTCTCGCGCGCCTACAGCCTCGCGTTCGACCTCGATCTCTCCGTCGGCCGCGTGCAGACGCCGACGCTCGCCATGATCGTCCTTCGCGAGAAGGCGATCCGCAGCTTCGTCCCCGAGGACTACCTCGAGGTCGTCGCCTCCTTCCGGCTCGCGATGCCCGCCGGGCCCGCGGTCTACGCAGGCACGTGGTTCCGGCCGGGCGGGGGCGACAAGCCGCGCCGCCTGCCGAGGGACGGCGAGGAAGCGCGGAGCATCGTCGCGCGCGCTCGCAAGGGTCGCGCGCGCGTCGCCTCGGTCGAGGCCGAGCAGAAGCGCCTGCCGCCGCCGCTGCTGTACGACCTGACGGAGCTACAGCGGCACGCCAACCGCCTCTTCGGCATGAGCGCGCAGCGGACGCTCGACGTCGCGCAGGCGCTCTACGAGCGGCACAAGGTCCTCTCCTATCCGCGCACCGACAGCCGCCACCTCACCGGCGACCTCGCCGAGACGCTGCCCGCCGTGGTGCGCGCGATCGAGGCGCCGTACCAGGAGCTGCTCGCCCCCGGCACGGGCGCACGGCCGCTCGGGCGCCGCTTCGTCGACGACGCGAAGGTCGGCGACCACCACGCCATCATCCCGACGGCGACGCCCGCGTCGGGCTCGCTCACGGCCGAGGAGCGGCGCATCTACGATCTCGTGTGCCGGCGCCTGCTCTCGGCGTGGCATGGCGACCACGTCTACTCGATCACCACGGTCGTCACCGAGGTCGCCTCGGAGGATCAGGGTCGCCCGACGGTCGATCGATTCCAGTCCTCCGGCACGCGCGTCGACGATCCGGGCTGGAAGGTGCTCGACCTGGGCGGCGGCAAGAAGGCGCCTCGCGCGCGCCCGAAGCCGGGCGACGAAGGCGACGGCGAGGACGAGCCCGAGGACCAGCCGATCCCGACGGGCCTCGCTCGGGGGATGGAACCGGCGGTGGCGGGCGTGAAGGCGGTGGAGAAGCGCACCCGCCCGCCGCAGCGGCTCACGGACGGGACGCTCCTCACGGCGATGGAGACGGCGGGCAAGACGCTCGACGACAAGGAGCTCTCCGAGGCGATGCGCGACAGCGGGCTCGGCACGCCGGCGACGCGCGCGGCGATCATCGAGACCTTGCTCAAGCGCGAGTACATCGTGCGCACGGGCAAGGCGCTCGAGCCGACCGACAAGGGCATCGCGCTCGTCGACGTCGTGCACCCCGACGTCAAGAGCCCGATCATGACGGGCGAGTGGGAGGCGAAGCTGCACCGGATCCAGCGCGGCGAGGGCGACCTCGGCGCGTTCATGGAGGGCATCGCGCGCTACGTGAGCGACGTCGTCGCGCGCGTGCGCGAGGCCCCCGGGGCGGGCACGCGCACGCCGGGCAAGCGCGGATCGCCGCCGGCGACCGCCGCCGAAATCCCCCGCGCCCCGGCCGCCGCGAAGCGGGAAGCGCCCGCAAGAGGGCCCGGAGAAGCGCCCGCCGAAGCGCCCGCCCGCCCGCGCGCCGCGCGCGCCGCCGCCGGGCGTGCGCCCGCGGCGTTCGTGGCCGAGCCCGAGGCCGAGCTGCCGCAGCGCCGCACGTTCCAGGTCGGAGGCCGGCCGCCCGACCTGCGCGCGCTCCTGCGCGACGGGTTCGGCTTCCCCGCGTTCCGCCGCTACCAGGAGGCGGTCTGTCGGGCCGCGACCGACGGGCGCGACGTGCTCCTGGTCATGCCGACGGGAGCGGGCAAGTCGCTCTGCTATCAGCTCCCCGGCATCGCGCGCGGCGGCACGACGCTGGTGGTCAGTCCGCTCATCGCGCTGATGGAGGACCAGGTCCAGAAGCTCCGCCAGATGGGCTTCGCCGCCGAGCGCATCCACTCGGGGCGCGACCGCGCCGCCTCGCGCCGCGCGTCGATGGACTACCTCGAGGGGCGCCTCGACTACCTGTTCATCGCGCCCGAAAGGCTCGCTGTGCCCGGGTTCCCCGAGATGCTCGCGAAGCGAAAGCCCGTGCTCGTCGCGGTCGACGAGGCCCATTGCATCTCGAACTGGGGCCACGACTTCCGCCCGGAGTACCGGATGCTCGGCCAGCGACTGCCGCTCTTGCGCCCCGCGCCGGTCATCGCGCTGACCGCGACCGCGACCGCGCTCGTGCAGGACGACATCCTCGAGCAGCTCGGCCTTCCCGGCGCCGATCGGTTCATCCACGGGTTCCGGCGCGACAACCTCGCCATCGAGGTCGTCGAGATGAACCCGGGCGCCCGCCCCGCGGCCGTGAAGGAGCTGCTCGCCCCGGCCGATCGACGCCCGGCGATCGTGTACGCGCCGACCCGCAAGGCCGCCGAGGAGACCGCGCGCGAGCTGGCCGGGTCGCTGCGGGCCCTCGCCTATCACGCCGGCAAGGACGCGGCCGAGCGCGACCGGATCCAGACGGCGTTCCTCGGCGGGCGCCTCGACGTGATCGTCGCGACGGTCGCCTTCGGCATGGGCGTCGACAAGGCCGACGTGCGCACGGTGGTGCACCTCGCGCTGCCCGGCAGCGTCGAGGGCTACTACCAGGAGATCGGCCGCGCGGGGCGCGACGGGCTGCCGTCACGGGCGATCCTCCTGTCGTCGTTCGTCGACCGCAAGACGCACGAGTTCTTCCACGACCGCGACTACCCCGATCCGGCCGTGCTCACGCGGGTGCAGGGCCTGCTCGGCGACGATCCCGAGGAGAAGGGCGAGATCGCCGTCCGGGCGGGAATGGACGCCGAGACGGCGGAGAAGGCGCTCACGCAGCTCTGGATCCACGGCGGCGCGGTCGCGGTCGGCGACGGCACCTTCCGGCGCGGCGAGGGAGAGTGGCAATCTCCCTACCGCGCGCAGAAGGCTCACAAGCTCGCCGACCTGGCGCAGATGTCCCGCTTCACCGAGGCGCACGGCTGCAGGATGCTCGCGCTCGTGCGGCATTTCGGCGATCAGGCCGACTCCGGCGAGCCGTGCGGACACTGCGACGCCTGCACCCCCGACGGCTGCATCGCGCGCCGCTTCCGCGAGCCGAGCGCGGGCGAGCGGGCCGCCCTCGCGCGCGTGCTCGGCGCGCTCGCGCAGGGCGGCACGCAGGCCACCGGGCGGCTCTACCGCGACCACTTCGCCGACGGCGCGATCGATCGGCGCAGCTTCGAGCACCTGCTCGGCGGGCTCGCGCGCGCGGGGCTGGTCGTCATCGAGGACGCGTCGTTCGAGAAGGACGGCGAGCGCATCGCCTACCAGCGCGCCGCGCTCACGGCCGACGGCCAGCGCGCGAGCGCCGAAGCGCTCGACCACGTCTCGCTCGGCGTCGCGGCGGCCCCGGCGAAGCGCCGCGCGACGACGAAGGGCGCTTCGATCAAGGCCCCGACGAGCCGAAGCGCCCCCGGCAAGCGCGCGCCGGCCAAGGCGACCGCCCGCGCGAAGCCGGGCACCAAGGCGACGGGCAAGAAGAAGCCGCAGAGCAAGGCGCAAAAGGCCTTCTTCGCGCGGCGCGGACGGGGCGGCCCGTCCTGATCGCGATCAGGCGAGGCGCGCCCACCAGTCGCGGAGGCGGTCGCGCTCGGATCCGTCGAGGTCGAAGGCGTCCGCCACGCGCGCGTCGAGCCGCGCCTGATCGGCCCGGCCCACGGCGCCCGGCCGCGCGGACAGCTCCGCGCCGATCGCGGCGAGGTCCTCGATGAGCGCACGATCGGGCGCCGGGGTCGCGCGCAGGTGGCCGATCTTGAGCTGCGGCATGCCCTGACGCGCGTCGCGGTGGCGCGCGTAGTGCAGCCACCGGATCGGGGTCGAGTTCAGGTACGCGACGAGAAACGCCGCCGGGTGGGCCTCGTCCTCGAACCCGGCGAGCACCGAGTTGCGGAAGGCGACGCCGTCCGACAGCGCCGCCATCGGCACGCGCGCCGTCTGCCGCAGGAGCACGCGCACCTGCTGCCAGTGCTCCGGGTCGCGCAGGCGCCCGAGAAACCAGGCCGGATCGGCGTGGTACGAGGGCGATCCGAGGCGGAAGGGCGCGACGTCGCCGCCCGCGCGGAGCGCGACCGTGGGCCGCGCGTCGGGCGCGCGGGCGAGGTGGTCCACGTCCTCGCCCGACGTCTGGAGGCCGCGCTCGCCGAACAGGCAGGCCGGGAGCGGCGGGCGGTCGAGCTTCGCCAGGAGGCGGCGCGCGCCCTCGTCGAGGTCGGGGCGCTCGACGGGCCAGGGCGCGGCGCCCGTGGCCTCGCGCCGCGTCGATCGCTTCGTCGACCGCAGCACCATGCACGGCTGGAACACCCCCGCGAACGCGTCCTCGCCGAGGTCGGGCAGGTCGTCGTCGCACTCGGCGAGGGCGTCGTGCGCGCCGCGCGTCGGGGCGTAGCCGGCTTGCTCGGACATCGAGCTCGGCAGGACGAGCCCGAGGCGCCCGCCCACGCGCAGGAGCTCCGCCGCGCGCTCGACGAACAGGCCCTGGAGGTTGCGGTAGCCGGCGAAGCTGCGGTAGCGCGCGCCGAACCAGCGCCGCACGGCCGCGCCGAGCGGCTGCGCGGCGCGGCCGGCGTACGAGATCCACGGCGGGTTGCCGACGAAGGCCGAGAAGCCCGGGCCGCCGTCCGCGCCGGCGTCGAAGACCTCGGGCAGCTCGAGCGCCCAGTGGAACGGCAGCGCGCGCGAGGCGACGTCGTCGCCGTCCGACGTGCGGCCACGGCCGGCGGGCTCGATCGGCTCGGCGAGCGTCGCGGCGACGCGGGCATCGAGCGGCGGTCGTGCCCGCGCGATCTCGGCGTCGAGCTCCGCGAGCAGCTCGCCGCGCGCCGGCGCGTCGACGGCGTCGCCTGCGGCGCGGAGCCTCTGGCGGACCCGCCCGATCCGCTCGGCGGACGCCGCGGCCGGGAGGCCGGGCGCGAGGTCGGCGTCGGCGAGACCGACGAGCGCGTCGCCGTCGCGGAGCGCGTGATCGACGAACGTGAGCGGCGCGCCCTCGTCGCCCACGGCGATCCACAGCGAGAGGCGGGCGACGTCGACCGCGAAGGGGCTGCGGTCGACGCCGTAGAGGCAGCGCGCCGCGACGAGGCGGAGGGCGGCGAGCCGCGGGTCGGCTCGCGACGGGCCGGGCGCGCCGCGATCCCGCGCCTCTGCGACGCGCGCGGCGAGCCAGCGGCACGCCGCGATCACGAACGCGCCCGACCCCATGGCGGGGTCGCACACCGCGATCGCGAGCAGCCGATCGGGCGTCGGCGCAGGGCCGATCGCGGCGCAGACCGGCCCGATCGTCGCGTCGACGACGGACTCGGCGAGCGCGCGCGAGGTGTAGTGCGCGCCCGATCGGCGGCGCTCCCCCGTCCGCGCGACGACCAGGCTTCCGGCCCGCAGCACGCCCGGCGCGAACGGCGAGGCCTGGTCGGAAAGGGCGCGCGCGAGGTCGTCGGTCGTCCGCGCGGCCAGGACCGCTTCGCGGATCGCGCGCCGAGGCCGGCAATCCGCCCGGTCCGAGAGCGCCTCGAGGCGCGCCGGGCCGGCGAGCGCGAGGATCGACGACAGCAGGACGGCGACGTGGCCGGGCCCGACGACGACCGAGGGCCCGGCCGTCGCGGCGACGCCCATCCCGAGGATCGCCTCGTGGACGGTGCCGAGCTGCTCGACGTCGACCTCGGCGTAGGCGATCGGCGCGCCGTCGAGGAGCGCGAGCCGGTCGATCACGCGCAGGACGGCCTCGTCCGGAACGAGCGGGAGAGCGGTCCGCGAGGCCGCTGCGCCGCGCCTGTCGCGGCCCTCGAGGAACGGCCACGCCTCGGGGTCGAAGAGGCGCCCGCGGCGCGCCGGCACGCGGAGGCCCCCGTCGGCGGCGCCGTCGTGCACGAGGCGAAACAGCGCGACGACGCGGGCCCACGCGCCGGTCGGCGCCCCGAGGCCCGAGGGGTCGCGCGAGGCACAGCGCCGGAGGTCGCCGTGGATCGCGGCGACGGAGTGCTCGCGCGCGTAGCTCGGGGCGCCGGAGACGAGCCCGCGCGCGTCCGCGTGGAGGAGGAACGCGAGCCGGAGGATCGTCGCGACCAGCCCGCCACGGACGTGGTCCGGGTCCTCGCGCAGCGCCGCGCCGAGGAGCTCGCCGGAGGTCGCGTCGTCCGCGGCGCGAAAACCGCGCGCGAGCTCGTGGAGCGCGGCCACGGCCTGGTCGCCGAGGCGCGAGGCGCCGTCGAAGGGGCGCGGCCCAGCGTCCTCGTCGGCGGTCGACATCGCGCGATCGAGCGTAGTGCACGCGTCGTGTGCCGGCCTCGCCGATCGTGAGGCGAGCCCGCGCGGATCGGCGGAATCGCGAGAACCGAGGGGCGCGGCGGCCGGCCGCGGCGTACGGTGCAGCGGCGCGCACGCTCCTGCGTCAGGGGCACGCGGGGCGAACGTCCAAGGGTATGCCGCCTGCGCACGTCGGCGCCGCCCACGGACCGAGGCCGCCGGGGCTCGAAGGAGGTAGCGCGTGGGATTGAAGCTCGACCCGTCCGACGTGCAGCTCGCCTCCGACGGGTCGCTCCGCGTCGAGATCGCCGCGCTCGGCGTCCGGCTCTCGATCGGCTCGTGGGGCGCCGGGCTCCCGGTCTGGACGTGCGCCGACGGCGCGTGGGAGCCCTTGGAGGCCGACCCGCAGCTCCCGCTCTTCCACGCGGCCCACGACCTCGCCGCCGGTCACCCGGTGCGCGCGTTCCTCGAGACGTTCCCGCCCGAGGTCCGCGCCGTGCTGCCGCGCTTCCGCGAGTACCAGATCACCTTGCTCCGCGTGCTCGCCCTCGGCGCCACCGCGATGGATCTCGCGACGTCGGCGCCGAACCTGATGTGGCTGCTGCTGCCTTGCATCGAGGAGGCCGCGCTCGTCGACGTCGCGGAGCTCATGATGCGGAGGCGCACGGAGATCCTGACCTTCGTGACCGGCCGCCGAGCGACGCCCGAGATCGTCCGGCTCGTGCAGCGCTTCCGGCCCGCGGCTCGCGAGGAGCAGGAGCGCCTGGAGCTGCTGCGGACGATCGGGCGGCCGGCCGTCGCGCGCGAGCTGCGCCACGCCCGCGACCTGACGCTGCCGAGGCTGCGCGTCGCGAACGCGCTCGCCCGCTGGCTGCACGTGCCGATCGTTCGACGCCTGGTGCTCGACTCGAAGCAGCCGCTGGACGCCTACGCGGCGCCGGCGCTCGCGCGCGACGCCGTGCGGCTCGCGCGGCTGCTCGGGATCGCCGACGTCGACGCCGCGCTCGCGCGCTGCCGCACCGTGGCCGAGCTCGGGCGGCTCCACGACCGCTGGGCGGCCCGCGCTCGCCGGATGGACGACGACGAGCTCGTCGCCAAGAGCCTCGCCTCGCCGGACGGTGGCCAATTCCCGCCCGCGCCGGTCGCCGGCAGCGCCGACATCGTGCACCTCGGCGGCATCGTCGAGCTTCACCGGGAGGGCATCGAGCTGAGCAACTGCGTGGCGAGCTACGCGCGCGCCTGCCTCGCGGGACAGATCGCCATCTACAAGGTGATCGCGCCCGAGCGCGCCACGCTGGAGATCGGCATTCGAGGTGGCCAGCCCGTGATCGCGCAGCTCAAGCTGTCACGGAACGCGCCGGCCAGCCCGGCGACGTGGGAGGCGGTCCGAGCGTGGCTGCGAGCGGCCGCGAGCCCGCCCTCGCCCGCCGCGGAGGCGCCCGATGGATCTCGCGATCGCTGACCGGGCCGCGGCAACGAGGGCCGCTTGGAACGGCGACCGGATGGACCGGCCCCGATCCGCCCACGTCCGCTCGAACACCGAGGAGCCAGGCCGCACGACGCCACGCGCTTCGCGCACTCCGGGGGACGGCAATGGCGCCTGCGCTCGGGCAGCCGTCCGCGCGAACATCGCCCCCTGGCGCGCCCGGCGGGTCCAGAACGTCCGCTCTCCGCCGAAAGCCGGCCCGGATCTCGCGCCGGCCTTCGATCCGCTGCCGGCGAGCCCTACTGGACCGCGACGTGGAGCGTGTAGTCGAAGGTGCCTTGAATGAGCGACCGCTCCACCGCGATGGTGTACTTGCCCGCCTTCAGGTTCTTCACCGTCACGGCCGAGCAGTATCCAGCGCCGGAGTCGTCGTCGACGGTGATCATCGATCCGTTCGTGCCGTACACCGTGAGATAGCTGTCGAGCTTGTTCGAGGCGCAGGTGGTCTTCGGCCCGTCGAGGACCTCGGCCGTGAGCTGCCCGGCCGCGCCCACGGGCATCGTCACGGTGAAGAAGTCGACGTCCGAGTCGGGCGCGATGAGCGCTTTGATCTTCCCGCCGACGGCCAGCGCGTCGAGGTCGTTCGCCGTGGCCTTCGAGTCGTTCGGCTCGATCTCGCAGCCGGCCTCGATGTGGCAGCTCGCCGAGCAGCAGTCGCCGCCGACGGCGTTGCCGTCCTCGCACGTCTCGCCTCCGACGAGCAGGCCGTCGCCGCACTTCGGGGCGCAGGCGCTCGGCTGTCCGGAGCAGCCGTAGCCCGCCTCGACCGTGCACGTCGCCGAGCAGCCGTCCCCGCCGGTCGCGTCGCCGTCGTCGCACGCCTCGCCCTGCGAGACCACGCCGTCCCCGCACGCGGGCGGCAGGCACGCCCCGATCGTGCACGCGCCGCCCTTGCAGTCGGTCCAGTCGACGCACGCCACGCAGTCGCCGGCGAGGCTACAAAGCGAGCCGCCGCCCTGCGAGCACGCAGCGCGCAGGGGCCTCGGCGCATGGACCGCCTGACCACCGCTGCACGCGTCGACGGTGCACTCCTTCCCGTCGTCGGTCGGGTCGTCGGCGGGGATGGACTCCGTGCCTCCCTTGCCATCGCACCGGACCTCGAGGCAATCGCCCGGCGTCTGGGCCCCGCTCGGAACGCCCTTGGCGACGAAGTCGACAGCGCACTGTCCGCCGGGGCCGCACACCGCGGCTCCACAGTCGGTCGCCGGAGCGGGGCAGTCGACCGAAGGGTCCTCGCAGAGCCCGCCGCCTCCAGTCCCGCCGCCGCCGGTCGCGCCTCCGCCGCCGGTCGCGCCTCCGCTGCCGGCCGCGCCTCCGCTGCCGGCCGCGCCTCCGCCG
>CAIVJW010000285.1 GCA_903906315.1 uncultured delta proteobacterium
GCCCCATCGCGACCCAACGCTCCGCAGGAGCGCGGGGCTTGGGGCCGCTCGCGGCCCCATCGCGACTAAAGCTTCAGCGCCTTCTTGAACCGCTTCGCGTCGGCGAACATGTCGACGTTCGTGAAGACGTACGTCGCGTCCGTATGCTTCGCGTCGCGGGCGATCTCGGCAAGTCGCTCGATCGCCGGGTCCTCGTAGCGGGACTTGTGCCCCGCGGGGCCGTGGAGCCGGTAGTACGCCGTCGGCAACTTGGACAGGCCCGTGAGAAGCGGGTCACGGGCGGCCAAGCCGCCGACGTCCTGCGTGAGCGTGTCGGTGTCCTCGGGGTCCCACCCCGCGGGGGGCTCGAAGACCACGCGCTCGAACCGCTTGCGGACGCCCACGAGGAACTCGCGAAGCACGCCCTTGTTCGCCCGGTTCGGCGACAACTCAGGGGGCCCGACGAAGACCGCCGTCTGCGCCTCGAGCTCCTCCGCGACGGCCTCGATGCTCTTCAGCGCGGTTTCGATCACCTTGCCGTCGCGGAAGCCCTCCTGGCCGATCTCGCGCGGTCCGAGCAAGGCGAAGCGGAACCCGTTTGGAGCCTCGCGCCTCCAGCGACGGATCGTGCCCGGGCCGGGCAGCGAGACGTGGGTCTCCTGCACCTCCACGAACATGAACTCGCGGAAATAACGCGTCGCTGGTACGGGAAAGCCGGCGCAGCCGACGGTTATCATCGGCGGCACCCTAGCCTAGTCGCACCCCGGCGAGAAGGGCACGGCGGTCGAATTGCTGTGAATCGCAAGAACCGGCTCGAAGCGAGGGTGCGCTTCCCCTGCCGACGCGCCTACTCGTCGGTAGGCTCGGGCAGGCCGAGCACCCGGCGGCCGAGGCGCTCGCCGAGGCGACGGGCGGCGCGCTCCGCCGCCATGCTCGAGGCCACCCCGCCCGCGACGCTCCCCGCGGCGCGGGCCGAGACCTCGGCCACGGTCACGTCGCCGGTCGCCCGGGCCTCGGCTTCGCCGCGGCGCACCGACGCTCGCCCGGTGACCTCGACACGCACCGCGCCCGCGAGCGGCGGCGCTCCCGCCGGGCCTGCGGCGACCGCAGCCGACGTCTCCTCGACGCGGACGACGTCGACCACCACCGCCGAGCAGCCCGGCGTGCCGGCCGGCGCGCCCGCGCCGAGCTCGCCCGCGCGCGCCAGCTCGGCGCGAAGGCCGGCCTCCGCCGCCGCGACGAGCGCGGCCCGCGGCGCAGCGCCGGGCGCCGAGACGACGACGAACGGTCCGAGGGGATCGTTTGCGGCGCCAGCGACTCGGTAACCGCACGCGGCCGAGAGGGCGCCGAGGGCGGCGGCGAGCCAAGGGACGACGCCCCTCACGGGCCGCGCCGCTGGAGCTTGCGACGCAACCGCGCCTGCCGGCGCTCGAGCGCGGCGCCGTCCTCGCCGGTGCCGAGGAGGGAGAGGTGAAGCGCCCGCTCGAAGGCCTTGGCGTGGTGCTCGTAGAGCTTGGCGAGCTCGAGCCGGACGACCGGGTCGTCGACCTCCGCCGCGAGGCTCTCGAACTCGAGCAGGGCGCGAGCCTTGTCCCCTCGCGCCTTCGCGATGTCCCCGCGTGTCCGGCGCGCGGCGTGGCCGCCCCCGCGAGCGACCGCCTCGTCTGCGAGCTGCTCGGCGCGCTCGAGCGCCCCGGCGCGCCGCAGGGTCGCGGCCACCCCGGCGAGATCGGCGCCGTCGAGCGCGCCCACCGGCTCGCCGTACAGGCCGAGCAGCGCCACCATCGCGAGCACGTCCGCCTCGTTGTGCTCGACGACGCCGAGCAGCGACCCCTCGTCGCCGGTGCGGAGGTAGTGCGCGTAGCAGGCGACGACCTCGCCGCCGGGGACGTCGCCCACACGTGCGCGGCCGAGCACGTCGTTCTCGATGGCGACGAGCGTCCTCGCGCCGGCGCGCCCTCGGTGGATGCGCCTCGCGAGGTGCACGAGGTCGAGGTGCGGCGGCGGCGCCGGCGGGGTCATGCGATTCATCACGAAGCGCGTGCGGATCAGGGGCCAATCGAAGGCCTTTCCGTTGTACGTCACGATCATCGACGCGTCGGCGAGGCGCTCCGCGAGGCGCCCCAGGATCGGCGCCTCCTCGCCGAGCCGACGAAGCAGGGTCTGCTCCAGCACGAAGGACGACGTCGCCTCATCGAGCCACGCCACGCCGACGAGGAACGCGACCGTCCCGGTGCCGCC
>CAIVJW010000286.1 GCA_903906315.1 uncultured delta proteobacterium
CAGGGCCGCCTCGAGGTCGAGCGCCATCACGGGCCGCCGCCCGGCCACCGCGGCCTGAGACCCCTGCGTCGCGCGGTTGCCGAGGTCGCCGCCCGCGTCGCGCGTCGCGGTATCGTCCGAGAAGCGCTTCGCGAGCCCGGCGAAGTCCTCGCCGCGGCGCGCGCGCGTCGCGAGCTCCGTCGCGAGCCGCTGCCGCTCGGCCATCGCCTCGGGGCTCGACCCGGCCGGCAAGCGAAGCACGATCCACGCAGGGTGGTACTCGAGCCGGCGGCGCTCCTCGCGCACGACCTTGTCGAAGGTCGCCCGCACGTCGTCCTCCGTGAGCCGCAGCCGCCCCTTCACCCGCAGCTGGAGCATCTTGCCCTCGAGGATCTGCCGCCGGATCTCGTCGCGGTAGTCCTGCTCCGACAAGCCCGAGGTCGTGCGCGCCTCGTCGTAGATCTTGGCCACCGACTTGTTCTGCGCGGCCGCGATGTTGCGGAACGCGTTGTCGATCTCGTCGGCCGCGACGTTGATCCGCGCCCGATCGGCCGCTTGCGCCTCGAGCTCCTCCTCGACCATCCGCTCGATGAGCTCCTTGAACATCTGCGACTCGGCGGCCGCTTGCTGCGCACCGGGCGGGACCTTCTGGAGGATCTGCGCGAGGAACGGCCGCGCCCGCAGGCGCAGGTCCGACAGCAGGATGGGCCGGTCGCCCACGACGGCGACGATGCGCTCGACGACGACGGCGCCGGCGGGCGCGGCGTGCAGGGCGGCGGACGCGACCGCGAGGGCGCACAGGGCGGCTCGGAGGGAGGGGCGCATGCTCGGCCGTTCTAGCACAGCGCTCGCCCGGCCCTGCGTCGAACGAAGGGCGGGCACCTCGGGCGCCCGCGGGCCCCGGAGCGCTTCGTGGTGGCCGAGCCGTTGCGGTCCCCGGGCGCTTCCTCCAAACTCGCGCCCCGATGTCGAAGCGCTCGCGCCGTGACCCGAAGAAGGCCACCCCCGACCGGAGCGTACCCTCGTCGCGCGCCGCGGCTCCGCGCCCGCCCGCGGCAACGCCCGGCAAGCCCGCGCCCAGCGTCGAGTCGCCGCGCACTGGCGCACGCGAGAAGAGCCCGCGGGTCGTGATCATCGCGGTCGCCGCCGCCGTCCTCGGCTCGCTCCTGACCGCCGTCGTGATGAGCGGCTCCGACGTGTCCGGGCCCGGCCCCTCGGGCGCCGCCTCCGCCACCAAGACCGGCGGCGCGTGCCCGAAGGGCATGACCCGCGTCCCCGCCGGCGACTACCTCATGGGCGTGATGGACGGAGGCGCCGCCGACGAGGGCCCGCAGCGTCGCGTGTCGGTCGGGTCCTTCTGCCTCGACGTCGACGAGGTCACGGTCGAGGGCTTCGCCGCGTGCGTGAAGGCCGGCAAGTGCTCCGACGACCACCTCTCCGAATGGAGCGCCGACGGGGAGAACTTCGCGCCGAACCCGGGCTGCAACTGGAACATCGAGGGCAAGCAGCGCCACCCCATCAACTGCGTCGATTCGAGGGACGCGCAGGCCTACTGCGGCTTCATCGGCGGCGGCCGCCTGCCGACCGAGGCGGAGTGGGAGTGGGCCGCTCGAGGCGGCGACGAGGGCCGAACGTACCCCTGGGGCCACGCGCCGCCCCGCGACCAGCTCTGCTGGCGCGGCGACGGCGACTCCGAGGGCAAGGGCAAGCGCACCACGACGTGCGAGGTCGGCACGCACGCGGCCGGGGACGGACGCTTCGGCCAGCACGACCTCGGTGGCAACCTCTGGGAGTGGACGTCGAGCCGCTACTGCCCGTACTCGGGCGAGCCCTGCACCGACGAGGGCCTCGTCTCGCGCGGAGCCTCCCTCGTGAACGACACGGACTTCGGCCTCCGCGTCACGCGCCGCAGCCGCGAGCTGCCGACGCACCGCCTGTTTTACCTGGGCTTCCGCTGCGCCCACGACTGACTCGCCCCGCGTCCGGCCGCAAACGCGACGACGCGCGCCGGGCGCCCCAGGGCACCGCGCGGCGCGCGTCGATCCGAGCCGTCCTCAGGGCACGACGAAGATGGCGCCCATCATGCCCGCAGCGACGTGGGTCGTGCAGTAGTAGCCGTAGTTCGTCGGCAGGCTGGGCGTGTACGTCTGGACGAAGCCGAACTGGGTCAGCTGGAAGATGCTCTGCGCTTCGGGCTTGCCCACGCCGTTCGTCACGGTGCCGCCCTGCAGCGGGTGCATCGAGAAATCGCCGGCGAAGGAGAGCTGGGTGCCCGGTGCCACGATGACGCAGGCGGGCTGGTACTTGTTCCCGACCCCGCCGCCGAACGAGAACTGGATCTTGTTCTCGCCGATGTGATTCTCGGCCGTCGTGATGTCGCAGCCGTTCAGCGTCACCTTGGCGATGCAATGCTTCGTCACCGCACCGAGGCAGAGCGCGCTCTTGCAGTCGTCCGGCCCGGCGCACTGCTTGAGCGCATCGCAGGGGCCACACGTCGTCCCGCCGCAGTCGACGTCCGTCTCGTCCTGGTTCTTCTTGCCGTCGTTGCACGTCGCCGCGGGCGACTGGCACACGCCGTTCGTGCAGATGTTGGTGGCGCAGTCCGCCGCGACCTTGCAGGTATGCTGCACCTCGCAGACGGGGCAGACCCCGCCACCGCAGTCGACGTCGGTCTCATTGCCGTTCTTCTTCACGTCGTTGCACGGCGACGAGCCGTCGCACAGCCCGGCCTTGCACGTCCCGCCGTTGCACTCGACGTTGGCGTTGCACTCGACGCACACGCCCTTGTCGTCGCAGTACTTCGGCGTACCGAGGCTGTTGCAGATCGTGCCCTTCGGCGCGGCCGGGTTCGACGGCACGCCCTTGTCGCACGTGTCGAGCGTGCAGGGGTTTCCGTCCACGGGGAGGTTGTTGTCGTCGGGGAGCGTCGTGATGCCGCCGTTCCCGTCGCAGATCCGCGTCGTGCACGTGCCCGGATCCGGCGGCCCCGCGGGCGCGCCCGCCCCCGCGTTGGTCATGCCGCACTTGCCCTCGACGCAGATGCGGAAGCGACACAGCTCGTCGACGCCAGGGCAGAACGCCGGCACCGTGCAGTCGGTGCCATTGCCACCCTCACCGCCGCCGCCGGCCGCGCCACCATTGCCGCCCCCCGCGTTCTGCCCACCGGTCCCCGTCGTGTTGCCGCCGTGCCCGGCGCCGCCCGTCTGGCCGCTTCCGCCGGTGCCCTGACCGCCGCCGCCGCCGGTTCCCGTCCCCGTGCCGGTCGTCGTCGTCGTACCCGACGGACCCGCCGTCGCGGCGTTCTTGTCCGACGAGCTGCTGCATGCGGTCGCCATCAGCGAGCCGAGCGTGATCGCAACGAGGCTAGGGAGTACGAGGTGTCGCATGCGTGGCCTTTCGTAAGAAATCGCGTCCTGTCCCGAGATCCGAGCTCTTCAAGGGCATCGAATGGTCAGGGATATCGATGCTCGATCAGGCGATGACGGCCCCGACCCGGGCACCGCCGATGCGCTCAATATCGCACGGAAGGTGCCGCTTGGCGACGTCGACGCGTGCCCCCCCCCCGGCCTTTCCCGAGGTCCGGCGTTCGCGACGACGACCCCACAAAACGAGCGCGTCCCCTCTCCCGTGAGGAGAGGGGACGCGTCGTGCCTCGGGCGGGTCGAGCTAGAAGGTGGGGATGCAGTCGTACTGCATCGTCCAGTCGGTCAGCATCGGGGCCTGCGTGAGGTCGCTCGACGGGTTGAGCGTCGCGTTGACCCGGAGCAGGTTCTTTGACTGCCCGATCTTCGAGCCGACGTCGACGAAGGTCCAGTTCCCGTTCTGGTTCGCCGCCGTGAGCAGCGAGACCTTGGGCGCGCCGTTGAGGCCCGCGACCGTGTCGGCCGTCTGCGCGTCGAACACGATGTTCGAGTCACCCGGCGTGTACGCCTTCCACTGGTAGTACGTCCACGTCACGTGCGTGCCGGCGGGGCACTGCGGGTCGAAGTCCCGCACGAACGTCCCAGGCTGGTACTGCACGAAGACCGGCACCTTGCAGAGGCCCTGGATGCAGCTCGACGTCGGGTAGCCGCAGCAGTCGGTGTCGACCGCGCACGCCGTGCCGTCCGCCTTGCACTGACCCGGCACGAACGTCGTGCAGGTTCGCTTGATCGGCAGGCTCACCGGCTGCGAGATGACGCACTTGGCCGTCGAGTTGGCCGGGTCCTGCGCGTTGTAGCCGCAGCAGTCGTCGTTCCACTCGCAGGCCGCGTTGGCCGCGTTGCACGGCGCCTTCGCGAAGGCGCCACGCATGTTGTTGTTGTTGGTCTGCTGGCCGGCGAGCCAGAAGGCCGGGTGGCTCGGGTCCTTGCCGAGCTGAGCGTTCTGGTCCACGGCCGTGATCCACATCTGCTTCACGCCGTTGTCCTTGCGCGGCGCAGCCTGCACGACCGTGTTGCCGTAGTCGCGGTTGGAGACGAACACGAGCCAGTAGTAGCCGCCCGAGGCCGTCGGGCTGAACGTCGGCTCGTAGCTGATGTTCAGGTTCCCGTCGTCGAGCTGTCCGATGCCCTCAGCCGCCTTCAGTTGCGTCGGCGCGGCCCCGTTCACGTCGGTGAGCCACAGGTTGCCGTAGTTGCCGCGCGTGCGGATCGCGTTGGCCGCCTGGTAGACGATGAACTTGTCGTCCGGCGTGAAGGACGGATAGGTGACGATCGGTCGATCGCCGCCCGGCGCGGGCACGATGATGTGGTTGTTGGCGAACGCGCCGGTGTTCGGGTTGACCTGGATGATGCCGAGGTCCGCGTTGTAGAAGTCGACGTACCAGCCCGAGTTGATGCGGCTCGAGTACGCGATGTAGTTGCCGAGCGGCGACCACCCGGGGTTCGCGACGATCCGGCCCGCCTGCGGCGAACCGAACGAGTTGCTCAGCGTCGCGCTGTTCGTCGGGGAGAGGTAGAGCGGGTTCTCGCCCCACATCGTCCAGGCGCCGTTCGGCGAGACCGCCTGGAACTGCACCATGCCGCCGCGCCAGTAGGTCGCCGCGCCGTTGCCGGTGTTGAACGCACCGCCCGGGCCGTTGCCGCCGTCCATCTGGGCGACGAGCGTCGTGCCGTCCGCGCTGACCGAGTGGCAGGCGATGCACCGGCCGCCGGTCGCGAGGAAGTTCTGGCTGAGCGATCCGTCCTGGTTGATCCGGTTCACGCTCCCGGTGTTGATTTGCCAGTAGTAGACGCTGCCGCGCATCGGCTGCGACGAGAAGTGGATCGGCACCTCCACCTGCGGGAGCTGCGCGCCGTTGTAGATGCGCTGGAGCGTGAGCTTGGCGTCCTTGCCGGACGCGGTGGTCTCGAAGAGCTGCCAGGCGCGCACCGGGAAGCTGCCGCGCATCGGGTTCGGCTCGGCCGAGATGTAGCACCAGCTGAACGTCTGCTTGTTCGCCTGGCTCGGCCACGCAGGGTCGTTGAAGCGCAGGCAGTACTTGACGTACGTCGCGGCCTTGCCCGTGGGCGAGTCCCACTGGAGCACCGGCGGCGTGAAGCTGCGCGGGAAGACCGTGCCCGCGTACGGGTAGAGGATCCGCGTGTCCATCGGCGGCGGCGGGTTGATCACCGTGTTCGTCACGGCGACGTCGTCGAGGTTCCAGCCCGACACCTTCGCGACGGCGTTCGAGGTGACCTTGAAGCCGAAGCGGAACTTGAACGCCGCGTTCTTCTGCGCGGTGACGTCGTAGGTCTGCTTGTTCCAGGCGGCGTCCGCGTCGCCTGGGGTGCCGGACGTCCAGATGTTGCTCCAGGCGGCGCCGTTGTAGGCGTCGACCGTGTTCACCATGTACGCCGCGGCGTCGGAGTTCAGCCATCGCCAGAACTCGAGGTTGGCCGTGGTGGCGCCCGCGGTGTTGATCGCCGGGCTCGTGAGGTAGGCGTAGCCGTGCGGGTTCTGCAGGGCGTTGCCGCCGAGCGCGACGCCAGCGACGCCGTTGTTGCCGCCGTGGTCCGCGGCCGGATCCGGGTTGCCGTAGCTCTGGCCGGCCGACGCCTTCGGGGCGCCGATCTGCCACTCGGAGGCTCCGTCGCAGACGGCCGCCGCGGGCGGCTTGCCCCACCAGCCGTAGGTCGTGAACGAGTTGCAGATCGACCACGAACGACCGTTGTCGCCGCTGCACCCGGCCTGGTAGCCGAAGTACGACTTGCCGCAGGTGTACGCGCCCGGAGGCGCCGGACCCCAGCCGCCGCCGGCGCAGTCGGCGAACTCGAGGAAGCACTTCCCGGCGCCGTAGCAGGCCTCGCAGGCGGCCTTGGCCTGGTCGGAGCTCGCCGGGTCGAGGTTGCCGACGAACGAGAAGGACGTCGCGCCCGTCGGGCACGCGAAGCCGCCGCCGTTCGAGAACAGCGGATGGGTGCAGCCGCCCGCCCCGCCGCTGCACTGCGCCGCGGGGGCCGCGCCGGTGGGGTTGACGTCCCACTGGTAGCCGTTGCAGAGCTCGCGGGCCACGCAGTTGCCGCCGGCGACCGCGTCGAACAGGCAGGCCGTGACCGGGTTCCCGTTCGAGTATTTCGCGGTGACCTTGACGTAGGCGTAGGCGAGCTGGGTGCCGCCCGAGAGCGCCACGCCGAACTTGTCGCCGGCGCCGGTCAGCTTGGACAACGACGCGGCGTCGTTGATGAGCACCGTCATCGGGGTGATGTTGCAGGTGCAGCCGATGGCCGGCGCCACGCTCTTGACGATGGCGCCGTTGATCGAGAAGTCGAGCATGCCGCCGCCGCACGCGGCCTCCTCGACCTCGAACTCCACCGAGGCGCCCTTGCACGCGCCCGGGGCGCCGCCCTTGCACTGCGCTGCAGGGGTCGCGCCGGCCGGGTTCACGTCCCAGCCCAGCCCGTTGCAGAGCTCGCGGGCGACGCAGTTGCCGCCGGCGATCGCGTCGTACAAGCAGACCGAGACCGCCGCCGCGTTCGAGAAGGCGACGTCGACCTTGGCGTAGCCATAGGCCATCTGGCTGCCGCCATTGACCGTGATGGCGAACTTGTCACCCGCGCCGGTGATCTTCGACAACGACGCGGCGTCGTTGATGACGATCTTCATCGGCGTGAGGTTGCAGGTGCAGCCGACGGCGGGCGCGACGTTCTTGACGACGGCCCCGTTGATCCAGAGGTCGAACGTGCCTCCAGCGCACGCGGCTTCCTCGATCTCGAAGGTCACCGAGGTCGCGCTGCAGGCGCCGCCGCCGCCGGGCTGGCAAACGCTCTCCGCCGCGGGCATGCCCCAGTGGCCGTAGCCCTGGTTCGCCCACGAGTAGCAGATCGGCCACGATCGACCCCAGTCACCGGAGCAGCCGTTCTGGTAGCCGAAGTAGGCGTTGCCGCAGGCGTACTGGCCTGGCGGGCTCGGACCCCAGCCGAGGCCGGCGCAGTCGGCGTTCTCGAGGTAGCACTTGCCGGCGCCGTAGCAGGCTTCGCAGGCCGCCTTGGCCTGGTCGGAGCTGGCCGGGTCGAGGTTGCCCGTGTAGCTGAAGCTCTTGGCGCCGGTCGGGCAGGTGAAGTTGACCGGAGCACCGCTGAAGAGCGGGTGGGTGCAGGAGCCGTTGCCGGGAGGGGGCGGCACCGCCGCGCACTGCGAGTCGCCGGGGGGCTTGCCCCAGTAGCCGTAGTCCGCGTAGTCCCACGACTGGCAGATGGGCCAGGTGCGGCCGTTGTCGCCGCTGCAGCCCGCCTGGTAGCCGAAGTACGCGTTGCCGCACGAGTACGACCCTGGCGGGCTCGGGCCCCAGCCGAGACCCGCGCAGTCGGCGTTCTCGAGGTAGCACTTGCCTGCGCCGTAGCAGGCCTCGCAGGCGGCCTTGGCCTGGTCGGAGCTGGCCGGGTCGAGGCTGCCGTTGTAGCTCCAGGTCTTGGCGCCCGTCGGGCAGACGAAGGTCTTCTCCGCGGGGGCCGAGAAGAGCGGGTGCGTGCAGCTGTTGGCCGCGCCGCCGAGGCACGCGCTGAGGTCGTAGCCGCGCCAGGCGCCGCCGGCGACATCGACGATCCAGACCTTGCTGTCCGCGTAGCTGAGGCTGAAGTGGGAGTCGAACGACGTGCCTGCGCCGACGAGCGTCGACTGGCTCAGGCGCGCGCCGGCGGCGCTCCAGACCGAGAGGACCTGGTTCGCGTACGTCAGGAAGTAGCCGCCAGCCGTCGCGATGCCGCGGTTCTGCGGGTAGTTGTTCTCGGAGGCGACGCCGCCGAAGCCGGCGAAGGACACCGACCCGAGGTACGTGCCGCCGGTGTTCCAGCGGTACATCGTGCCCGCCAGGAAGGCGTTGAACTCCGTGCTGCCGGTGTTGTAGGTGACCGCCGCCTGGGCGTCGAGCGTGCCGCCGCTCAGCGTGATCGCGCCGCCGAAGACGCCCGGCGAGGTCTGCTGGTACACGGTCGGGTTGGCGTACTGCCGACCGTAGACGGTCGAGCCGCTGCCCTCCTTCGTGAAGACCGATCGGAAGTCGAGGCCGGGAGCGTACGTCCCGAGGAGGTTACCGGCGGCGTCGTACTTCGCGTAGCGCGCGCCGGAGGGCGACCCGCCGCTCGACGACCAGTAGCTGGTGCCGTCCCACGCGAGCGTCATCGTCGTCGTGCTGAGGCGGTCGGTGAACGTCTTGACCGCCGAGTACGTCCCCGCGCACGGCGGCGGGGGAGGCGGCGGCGCGCCGTTCTGCGGCGACCCCGTCAGCGTCCCGCCGAGCTCCGGCCTACCCGCGCCGAGCGGATCGAGGCCGCCTTGCTGGCGTTCCTCGAGCTGGGCGGCGGTGCCACCGAGCATGCCGCTGTAGCCGAGCGGCGAGCGGGCTGCTTCGAGCGGCGTGAGCGGCCCGGCGCTGTCGGGCGCCATCGGCTGGAAGCGCGTGCTCCCGCCCTGCGGCTCCGGGGCCGGCAGCGCCTCGAGGTGCTCGGGGACCGGGATTTCGGCGACGCGCGCGTGCTTCTTCGCGGCTGCGCCCACGGTCTTGGGGAGGTTCTTCAGGTCGATGCCGGGCGGAGGCAGCTGGCGGAGGCCCTGCGCCGGGGCGACCGCGTCGGCGTTCGCCTGGGGGGCCGTCATCGCGCCCGGGTAGGGCGCTGCCTTGAAGTCGTCCGCTTGCAGGTTCGGCTTCGCCGTCTGCACGTTGAGGAGCGCGTCCGGCGGCGGCGGCGGCGGGACGTCCGGCGGCGGCGGCGGCGGGTTGACGTCGAGCGTCCAGCCCTTCGAGTTGTTGGCGAACGGGTCCGACCACAGGGTGGTCGTCACGGGCACCGGCCCCGGGTTGGGCGGCGCATCCTGGTTCAGCTGGTCGATGATCGGCTGCGAGATCCCCGCGGCCGTCTCGACGACGTCGACGATGACCTCGGCCTGCGAGGTCGCCGTGAAGTTCGACGCGGTCGCCTTGACGAGCGGGCGGTGCGGGACGGCCGTGATGACCGTCAGCTTGCCGGCCCCGTTGATGAGCGAGTAGTCGTACGCGTCCAGCGACCAGATCGCCGGCGTGTACGACGGCGGGTTGGTGACGGGCTTGTACTCCGCGGCGAACTGGATCGGGTTCGGCGGGTTGGTGATCGGGTACTGCCCGGCCGGAATCCCCGTGACGATGATCATCGACGGGTTCGCGTTCGGGGTGACCTGGATGCCCGTGTAGACCGGGTCCGGCGGCTTCGGCTTACCGTCGAGGGTGACGCCGCCGTCCGAGATCTTGATCGGCGAGCCGGCGTCGATGCCGGTGCCGTTGTCGATGATGTTGTAGCAGTACGGATCGCACGGGTTGTTGGCGCACTGGGACGGCGCCCCGAAGCCCATCGTGCTGTACTCGCTACCCATCGGCGGGACCTGACGGGTCACGACGTTCTCGCGCGAGCAGGTGCCCCATTGCTTGCCGTCGCACTTGCGATTGCCGATGGCGCAGGTGACGGCCGTGCCCTCGCGCGAGAGCACCTCGCCGCACTCGGCGAACTGCCCGTCCTCGCAGGCGCAGCCCTGCGATGGGAACTTGCACGCGGCGCTGGGCGCTGGAGCCTTGTTCTCCCCGATGTCGGGGGGATCCGGGAGGTCCACCCCCGCGCCGGTTGGGCCGGAAGAGCATCCGATCGGTGCCAGTGCGCCGCCCGCGGAGACCGCGACAGCCAGGAGCCAGAGCGCCTTGACCCTGTTGCCCGTGAGCTTCGTCATGAAGAGGAATCTCCCCTGTACACGATGTGACCGACCACGTTCCGGCTCTCCGGAATGAAGCCCCCTGCTACCCCGTTACCCTGCCGAGCCACGCGCAGACGCGCCGACGCCTCGCCCGAGGGCGCGGCGTGGGAGCGGGTCTGGGTGAGTTGCGAATTCATCGAACCGAGCCTCGATGGCCCGCCGTCGGCGGACCCCTCACGAAAAACTTTGCCGGCGAGCCCATCGGGCGATACCTGCGTCCCGAACGGCGGTCCCACGGTGCGGGCCTGGCTCGGCGAGCAGACATGGGCCGATCGATCATTTCGTTGCACCAATCACGCCAGCGGGCGGGGTGGTCTGCCGTCGACGGTCGATAGGCAAAGGACGTGGGGTTTCGGGCCCACTTCGGGTCGAGGCGCTTCGCCGCCCCCAACGATTGGTCTGCAATCGTTGCGAGGTTAGGAAAAAATTTGAAGCCGTGACCCGGGCCGCAGGGGGATCGACCCACGGGGGCGAATATGGGCGCATTGCGCCGATCCGCGCCGAAGCGCCCACATGCCTCGCGTCGTGGGTGGCTCCGAGCGCGCCGCTCGAGCACCGGACCCCGTCGACAAGCGTCAAGCACGTCAATGGTTCAGCTTAACGCGAAAGCGATGCGCTCGGCCAGAGCGAACGCGGCGAGGCTTGACGGTGGGCGAGCCGTGGGGGCACAGTTCGGCTCGATGAAGGCCTATTCGCTTCGGTTCGCGGGCTTCGCGATCCTCGCTCCCGTGCTCGTATTCGCTGCGTGCAAGAAGGACGAGGGGACGACGACCGGCGACGGAGCCGGCACGACCTCGGTCACCACCACGACCGGGACGGGCGCGGGGGGCGCTACCGGTGCCGGCGGGACGACCGGCGACGGCGGCTCGGCGAACGGCGGAGCTGGAGGCGTCGGCGGCGCGGGCGGCGCGGGCGGCATGAAGGAGCCGACCTGTGCCGAGTACTGCAAGTTCGTCACGCTCAACTGCCATGACATCAACGCGATGTACAAGGACGAGCCCGCGTGCCTGAAGGCGTGCGCGGCGTTCCCCGTCGGCGCCATTGCGGACACGACGGGGAACACGCTCGGGTGTCGGCTCGCCCACGCGCACGAGGCGCTCGAGCTGCCGGCGGGCGAGTGCACGGCGGCAGGCCCCGGCGGCGACGGCATCTGCGGCCAGAACTGCGATGGCTTCTGCGAGATCGCGGTGAAGTTCTGCCCCCAGATCTGGGGCGAAGCGAAGGCTTGTCAGGCGGACTGCGCCACGTTCGACACGAACACCTGGTACTCGGCCAATGTCGTCAAGGGCGACTCGCTGGCGTGTCGCATGTTTTACGCGACGATGTCGGCGCAGGACGCGCTCTTCTGCGACAGCATCAAGAAGGCTTCGTCGGTCTGCGTGAACTGATCGGCGACACCCCGGACGCGAGAACCCCCTCGCTCTCCACCGCCGTCCGAGGCGAAGGAGAGGAGGGGGTTCGTCGTTTCGAACGGGCGCGGATCAGGTCGAGGCTTTCACCACGTCGACGACCGACTGCACGCTCTTGGCGCTCTTCGCGAGCATCGTCTTCTCGTCGTCGCTGAGCTCGAGCTCGAGGATCTTCTCGACGCCCTTGCTGCCGATCACGACGGGGACGCCCATGTAGAGGTCGTTGTAGCCGTACTGGCCCGTGAGGTAAGCGGCGCAGGGCAGCAGGCGCTTCTGGTCGAGGAGGTAGGCCTCGGCCATCGCCATCGCGCTGGACGCCGGCGCGTAGTACGCGCTCGTGCCCATGAGCTTGACGATCTCGCCGCCGCCGCCGCGCGTGCGCGCGATGATCGCGTCGAGCTTGTCCTTGGCGATGAGGTGCGTCGCGTTGACGCCGTCGATGGTGCAGGCCGAGAGGACCGGCACCATGTCGTCGCCGTGGCCGCCGAGCACCATCGCGCGGACGTCCTTCTGCGACACGCCGGCCTCGCGGGCGAGGAAGAGGCAGAAGCGCGCGCTGTCGAGCACGCCGGCCATGCCGACGACCTTCTCCGCGGCGAAGCCCGTGCGACGCTTGAACTCGTAGACCATCGCGTCGAGCGGGTTCGAGATCACGATGACGAAGGCGTCGGGGCAGTACTTCTTCGCGTTGTCGGCGACGTTGCGGATGATGGGGAGGTTGGTCGCGACGAGGTCGTCGCGGCTCTGGCCCGGCTTGCGCGGGATGCCCGCGGTGATGATGAGGACCGACGCGCCGGCGCAGTCCTCCCAGTTGCCCGTGCCGGTGACCTTGGCGTCGTAGCCGAGGACCGATCCGTTCTGCTCGAGGTCGAGGGCTTTGCCCTTCGCGTAGTCCGCCTTCGCAGGGATGTCGAAGAGGACGATGTCGCCGAGCTCCTTCTTGGCGCAGAGGGCCGCGAGCTCGCCGCCGATGTTACCAGCTCCGATGAGTGCGATCTTCTTCCGGGTGCTCATGGGCTGTGCCCATACCACGATTGTCGCGCCGGGAGGATGCTCGTGCGAAGCTCCGCGCGACGGTCTAGAGTCGCGCGATGGTCAGCACGCAAGCCTTGCGCACCGCGCTCGCGACGACGCTCGAGCGAACCGATCTCGACGACCTCGGCGTGAAGTACGAGGGCAAGGTTCGAGACAACTACACGACGGCGGACGGGCGGCGCTTCATCGTCGTGACCGACCGCATCAGCGCGTTCGATCGCGTGCTCGGGACGCTGCCGTTGAAGGGGCAGATCCTCAACCGGCTGGCCGCGTTCTGGTTCGAGCGCACGGCGTCGGTCGCGCCGAACCACATGATCTCGATGCCCGACCCGAACGTGCTGGTGGCGCGCGAGTGCACGCCGCTGCCGGTCGAGCTCGTCATGCGCGCGTACGTCACCGGCGTGACGTCGACGAGCATCTGGACGCACTACGCGCGGGGCGAGCGGGTGTTCTGCGGGCACCGGTTGCCCGATGGGCTTCGCAAGAACGAGCAGCTGCCGCAGCCGATCCTCACGCCGAGCACGAAGGCGGAGAAGGGCGATCACGACGTGTCCGCGTCGCGCGCGGAGATCCTCGCGATGGGGCGTATCTCGGCGCGCGACTTCGACGCGGCGGCCGAGATCGCGGCGCGCCTGTTCGATCACGGGCAGCGGTGGTGCGCCGATCGCGGGCTCATCCTGGTCGACACGAAGTACGAGCTCGGGCGCGACGCGAAGGGGGAGATCGTCGTCATCGACGAGATCCACACGCCGGACTCGTCGCGCTTCTGGTTCTCCGACTCGTACGGACCGCGGTTCGCGAGCGGCGAGGACCCGGAGTCGTTCGACAAGGAGTACGTGCGCCGCTACCTCGCCGGGATCGGCTTCACCGGCGATGGGCCGATCCCGCCCATCCCCGACGACGTCCGGATCGAGGCGTCGCGCCGGTACCTCGAGGCGTACGAGCGCATCACGGGCACCGAGCTCTCGCCGGACTTCGATCCGCCGGAGGCGCGCATGCGCAGGAACCTGGGCCTCGGCTGAGGCTCAGCGCTCGACGCGGACCTCGTAGTCCTCGATCACCGCGTTCGCGAGCATCTCGTCGGCCATCTTGCGGAGGCGCGCCTCGAGGTCGGGCGCGGCCGCGGCCTCGGGGGTGAGCTCGATCTCGATGAGCTTGCCGATGCGCACGTTCTCGACGCCCTGGAAGCCGAGGGTGTCGAGCGCGCGCTTGACGGCGTCGCCCTGCGGATCGAGCACTTCCTTCTTCAGGCGGACGTAGACGGTCGCTCTCATCGGCGACGGCTTCGCACCGCGCGCGGCTCGCGGCAATCGCCCCGCGCGCGGGAGGGAAAATCAGCGCGCGTGAGGCGGCCCCGCGGAGCGCTCGGATCAGGCCTCCGAGCCGGGCTCCGACCAGGGCGGCGGCGGAGCCCACGCGAGCCACGCGATCGTTCCCGGCACGAGCCACGCGCCGAGCCCGAGGAGCACGACGGTGTAGCCGCCCGTTCGCTGTACGGCGGCGCCGATGAGCGGGGTAGCGACGACGTACGCGAGCGATTGCGCGGCGGCGGTGAGGCCGCCCGCCGCCGAGACGGACGTGGGGGGGACGCGCGCGAGCAGGTCGGCCGTTACGAGGGCGAACAGCGCGCCGCCGCCGCCCATCGCGACGCCCATGGCCAGCATCGCGCCCCAGGGGCCGTGGGCGTAGGGCACGGCGAGGATGGCGAGGCCGAGCAGCGCGGCCGCCGCGACGAGCGCGCGATCGGGGTCGCCGCGGCGCGCACCACGCGCGGAGGCGCGGCGGCTGGCGACGTGGCCGAAGGCGACCGCGCCGACGTCGAAGAGGAGCGGTGGCAGCCAGAGGTAGCCGCCTACCTGGGCCTGCAGGAGGTGGTGGTCGCGGACGAGGAGCTTCGCGCTCCAGTTGAGGGCGAACGCGATGAGCGGCGACGACGCGACGATCGCGAGCACGGCGCGCAGGATGGCGGGGTGGCGCGCGAGGGCGAGCGCCGAGAGCGGCGGTGCGGTGGGGCGGTCCGGGCGGCGCGCGCGGCCGTCGAGGACCTCGCGAGCGGCGGGCGCCCACGCGACGCGCAGCCACAGCGGGAGCCACGCGAGGCCGGCGATCGCGGTCACGAGGAACGCGACGCGGAAGCCGAAGCGCGCGTCGACCGCGGTGGCGAGCGGCGGCGCGATCATGGCCCCGATGGAGCTGCCGGTGAAGAGGACGCCGAAGCCGCGCGCGCGGTCCTCGGGGGGCAGCGCGCGGTGGATGGTCTGCGCGGCGCCCGGGAAGGAGGGCGACTCGGCGAGGCCGAGCGCGATGCGCAGCGCGAACAGGACGCCGAAGCCGGGGACGAGGGCGTGCAGCGCGGCGACCGCGGACCACACCGTGACGGCGCCGAGCAGGCCGCGGCGCGCGCCGACGCGGTCGACGAAGCGGCCCGCGAACGGCGCGCCGACGAGGTAGGCGAGGGAGAAGGCCGAGACGAGCCAGCCGTAGCCTTGCTCGGAGATGCCGAGCGACTCGGTGACGGTCGGCGCGAGCACGGCGAGCGTCTGGCGGTCGACGTAGCTGACGGCCATCGTGAACGTGGCGACGAGGGCGAGCGCCCACGCTCCCCGCCTCGAGAGCCCCGCAGGCGCTGCATTCGTCATGGACGGGGGGCCCTCAGGTCGTGGCTGCGCGTGGCTCCTGCGACCGCACGAGCTCGCGTCGTGGTCCGCGTGGCGCGCAGCTCCGCGACCCGCAGGGGCCGGTCCCGGCGCTTCGGGAGCGCGCCGTGCGGCTGAAGGATTCCGGCGAGGTGCGCGATCGATGGCCGAGAGCCGGGGCGCAGGATCATTGCAGGATTGAAGCGCGCTCGTATCAGCCGATCTTGGTGTCGTCAACGCGCGAGCGGCTTCGAGGCGGGGGGCGGTGACCTGGAGCGTGGCGGCGCCCGACCTCTCGCGCGTGGCGCGCAGCGGCCTCGGCTACGACGCGGTGAACCGGCGGGCCGCGTCGGGCTTCACGCCGAGCGCCAGGAGCGCGTGCTCGACCTTCGAACGCTGGATGGAGACGCGCGTCGGCATGCCGCCGGAGATGCCGAAGAGCTCGAGGAAGCTCACTCCGCTGTCGAAGGCTGCGGCGAAGGTGACGCTGTCGCCGTCGACGACCACGGCGATGCGCGCGCGCTCCTGGCCGACCAGGAGGAGCAGGGTCTTGTCGAACTTGCCCTTGCGCTCGGTGGCGTCGACGAGGACCACGTCGGGGGCGATGCGCTCGTAGCCGAGCGCGAGGCGGCGCGCCTCGGCCTCCTGCGCCCCGAGCTCGGCGCCCGCTGCGTCGATGGGCTCCCAGAGCGACGCGTCGGCGACGCCGGTTGCCAGGTGGCGGACGATGATCCCGAACAGCGCCTGGTCGCGCGGGCGCGCGCGCAGGGCGCGGTCGATGCGGACGGCGACGGGGCCCGGCTGGCCGATGCGGGTGTCGACCGCGCGGGCGTCGGCGTCGCAGCCCACGTAGGGCTCGACGCCGTCGCGGAGCCACTTCGCCGCGCTCGCGAGGCCGTCGAAATCGGAGTGGCAGACGATCGTGTCGACGCGGCCGACGCGGGCGACGAGCTCCGGCGTGACGAGCTCCGGGCAGGCGCCGTGCTCGGCCTTCGTCGTCAGGACGAAGCGCGCGTCGCCGGCGTAGCGGGCGTGGTGAGTGCTGTCGTGGTGGTCGACCCACGCGACCAGGCGAGGGCCGAGGCCGGAGATGAGCGGGAGCGTCGTGGTCTCGAAGCCCTGTCCGCCGCCGGCCTCCGACGCGAAGGCGATGTCCAGCACCACCACGTTGCCGCGGAGATCGCGCGCGCGCGGGAGCTTGCGCGGCGTGGCGAAGGCGAGCTCGACGTGGGGCGGCATGGGGGCTCCGTGGCTCGCTCCTGCGCGGGTCGGGCGCGGGCGGCGTGGTGGTCCGCGCGCGCGACGAGCATGCGCTAGACTCCCGCCGCAGGATGAGGCGCGACCTTGTAGCACGCGGGGCGATCGTGGTGGGGCTGGCGCTCGGCGGCGTCGTGCTCGTGGGGACGGGCCGCGCGCCGGTCGGCGTGGTCGTGGCGGAGGCGTGGGCCCAGCCGTCCGCGGCGGCGCCGAGCTGCACGTTGCGCGGCACGACGCCGATGCCGAAGGGCGGCGAGCTGTGGGATGCGGCGGCGGGCGGGAAGCTTCTCGCGCGGTTCACCGGCGCGCCGCTGGCGGCCACGGTCTCCGACTGGCCCGCGGACGGGACGGGGCGCGCGCGCGTCGCGACGTCGGTGGGGCAAGGGCTGCGCATCGAGGGGTTCGCCGCGGCGGCGTCGCTGCCGACGTACACGGTCCGCGACGTCGCGGTCGTGCCGAGCCACGTCTGGATCACCGCGGGTCAGAAGGTTCGCGTCGTGGCCGCGTCGGCCGGATCGCTGACGGTCGATCGCGCCGTGTCGGGCTCGGCAGGGCAGACGGTCCGTGGGGTGGCACCGTGCGAGGCGATCGGGCTCGCTCCGGCCGGGCGCCGTGCCGTGGACGTGCCGGGGAGCGGGCGCGGGTACGCGATGAAGGACGCGACGCTCGAGCTGTTCGCGGAGCCGGCGGGCGCGGCCGTGTTCACGCTGCGCATGACCGAGGGCTCGGGCGAGCTGTTCTGGGGGACCGAAACGCGGGGCGGGTTCGTGCGGGTCGCTTCGCGCGGCGACCTCGCGACCGAGGCGTGGGCGCGCTTGCGTGACCTTTCGGCGCTGAAGAAGGGCGAGCTGATGGACCAGGCGATCGCGCCTCAGACCGTCGTGGACGGCGCGACGCTCGCGCTCGATCCGCCGCCGCCGATCGTGCGCGCGACCCGCGACGTGCCGGTGCGCGCGCACCGTGACGAGAAAGAGCGGCCGATCGGCGTGCTCGAGGCTGGGGCGGAGGTCTACGTGATGGACACCATCGCGGCGTTCACGAGCGTGCTGCCGAAGGGGCTCGGGCTGATGCCCGCCGAGGACGTCGCGTTCTGGATCCCGACGAGCGAGGTCCCGAAGTAGCGGGCGGTCGACGGGTTGACGGCGCCGGACGGTCGGGCAGAGTGCGTGGCCTCGTGGTGAAGCGCGTGAGGGATCCAGGGGCGCGGGCGGGTCGGGGGGACGGAGCCGCGGCGCTTCGGGCGAGCGGCTGTCGTCGGGCGAGCCGTGCGGCCTCGTGCGTTGCCGTCGGCGCGGCCGTGATCGCGTTGACGCCGGGGGCGCGTGCCGAGGCGAGGCTCGTCGCGCCCGAGGGGCGAGGACAGGGGGCGCTCGCCGTCGGCGTGGGGCCGGCCGGGGTCGTCGCGCGCGTGTGTGCGCGGGCCGTCGGCTGCGCGCCGGACGGCGGGGTCGATCTCGCGGTGCCGGAGGGCGTGGCGCCCAGGCTCGGGGGCGCGCGCCTCGTCGAGGTGCCGCTCGCGGACGGGAGGCGGCTCGTGCGCGTCGAGGTGCCGCTCGACGAAGGCGGCGCGTGGGTCGCGCTCGTCGCCGCGCCGGTCGGGGCCGCGGCGCGGGATGCGGAGCCGAGGGTCCTCTGGAGTGGTGTGACGGACGTCGCGAAGGGGCCCGAGGGCGATTCGCGGCGCGTGGTCGTGCGCATCGAGGGCGATGGTGCTGCGCGGCGCGTGCTCGTAGGCGAGCAGCGTGACGACGTGTCCATCTGCGGGCGGCCGACGCTGGTCGCCGTGCGCGAGGTCGACCCCGCCACGATGACGCTGGCGCGCGGGGCGAGCGTCGACAATCTCCCGGCCGCTGCGCGCGCGGCGGCGCCCAGGCTCGTGGCCGCGCGGTTGCCCGGCATGGCGGCGCCGAGCGACGCCCCGCGGCTGCTGCAGGCGAAGGCCGCTTCGAGCGCGCTCGATCGCAGGTTCGCGACGCTCACCGACGGCGACCCGACGACGACCTGGTCCGAGGGAAAGCCGGGCGAGGGGCGCGGCGAGTTCGTGACGATGTCGTCGTCGATCGAGGTCGGCATCACGTCGTTCGAGATCGTCGTCCGGGGCGCGGGCGACGAGCTCGCCGAGGGCGCCGCGCCGCGCACGCTGACCCTGGCGACGGCTGATCGCCTGTTCGAGGTCGAGCTCACCGAGGACTCGTGGTCCAAGCCCGGTGCTCGCTACGAGGTCAAGCTTCCGGAGGAGCTGCGGACGGCGTGCGTCGCGGTCGTGCTCGACAAGGCGTGGGCGCGCCCCGGCGTGAAGGACCCGGAGGTGACGATCGCCGAGGTGACCGCGCGATCGGCGTTCGACGGCGCGGGGCAGGAGGCGCTCGCGGGCGCGCTCGCGGGCGGCGGGGCGCGGGCGAGGGGCGCTGCCGCGATGCTCGGTCGCAGCGGCGGGGGGGGCGTGAAGGCCGCGATCGCCGCATACCCGAAGCTCGACGACGCCGGGCGCGAGCTCGCGCGCGGGCTCGTCGACGCCGCGCCGTGCGCCGACCAGGTCCCGTTCTTCGCGGAGCTGCTCGTCTCTGGGCTGGACGGCGGTCCCGGCCCGAAGGGGCCGCCCGGGGAGACCGAGGGGCCCGAGGCGCCGCACGCGCGCGATCGGCTTCGTCGCTGCGGTCGCGCGGCTGCGCCCGCGCTCGCCGCCCTCGTCGCGAGCGGATCGGCGCGCGTGCGGCTCGTCGCGGCTGCGGAGCTCTCGCTGGTCGCTCCCGGGGAGGCCGTGCCGGTGCTCGCCGACGCGATGGCCGGCGCTCAGAGCGATGCCGTGCGGCGCGAGCTGCGCGCGGCGCTCGCGCGAGCTGCGCGCAGTGATCGCGCGCTCGCGGCGCTCGCGGCGCAGGTCGAGCCGGCCCGGTTCGCGGCTCGCTCGCCGGTTGCTCGTGTCGACCTCCTGCGTGCCGCGGGGCCGAGCCTCGGCCGCGTCGAGGGCGGCGCCGCCGCGTTCGCGAGCCTCGCGGTCGCGGGCGCTCCGCTTCGTGCGCGCTACCTCCTGATCGGACCGGCGGCCGAGCTCGCGCTCGCCGGCGACGCGACCGCGACGGAGTGGCTCCGCGCAGCCGTCGCGCGCGACCCCGACGCGCACGTTCGCGCGCGCGCCGCCGAGGTCGGAGGCAACGTGCCCGCGCTCGCGGTCGATCTCGCCCGCGCGACCGACGACGCCGATCCCCGGGTGCGCGAGGCCGCGATCGCCGCGCTGGCGAAGGCGCACGGGCGAGGCGCGGCGCCACCTCCGGGGACCGTGGTCGCGCTCGCCCGTCGGCTCGCCGGCGAGCGCTGGACGTTCGTCCGTGCCGCCGCGACGCGCGCCCTCGCTTCGCTCCCCGCGGATCCCGAGGCCGATCGCGCGCTCGCGGTCGCCCTCGGCGACGCGTCGAGTGAGGTGCGCGCTTCGGCGGTCGACGGCCTCGGCGCCCACCGCGCGCGCGCGCACGCCGACCTCGTGAGGGCTCGACAGGACGACGAGGAGGAGCCGATCGAGGTGCGCGCCCGCGCGATCCTCGCGCTCGCGGCGATGTGCGACGCCCGCGCGATCGACGCATACACGACGCTCGCGCGGCGCGCGGCGAGCCCGCAGACCGACGTCGACCGTCGCCTTGGAGCGGCCGCGATCGCCGCGCTCGGCGACCTGCACCCGCGCGACCTGAGCAACCGCCTTGCGCCCGCGCTCGCCAAGGACGCGCCGCGCGAGGTGCAGGAGGCGGCGAGGGCCGCGGTCGCCGCGCCCGGCGCGTGCAGGTGACCCGCGCTTCGTGACCGCCCGCGCGGCGCACGGTCGTCCGCGGCCCTGCGCGTCGCGCGCGGCCGGGTCCGTGTAGCAGCCGCATCGTGCGAGCCCCGCGTCCTCTGGCCTTGCGCCCGGTGCGCGCAGCCGCGGCCCTCGCGTCTCCGAAATGAGACGACCCCCGCCCGCGCTCTTCGCGCTGGCGGGGGCCGCTTCGTGATCGACTGCTGTGGCTACTTCTTCTTGGGCGCGGGCTTGGCGTCACCCTTCGGGGCGGCCTTGGCGGGCGCGGCCTTGGGCGCGGCCTTGGGCGCGGGCTTGGCGTCACCCTTCGGGGCGGCCTTGGCCGGGGCGGCCTTGGGGGCCGGCTTGTCGGCCTTCGGCGCTGCCTTCGGGGCGTCCGCCTTCGGGGCCGGCTTGTCGCCCTTCGGGGCGGCCGCAGGCGCCTTCGCCGCGTCGCCGGCCGCCTCGCCGACGATGTGGAACTCCACGCGGCGGTTGTTCTGCCGTCCCGCGTCCGTGTCGTTGGAGTCGATCGGGCGCTCCTGGCCGAGGCCCTGCGTCTCCATCCGCTTGCGATCGACGCCCCGCTTGGCGAGCGCGTTGAGGACGGCGTTCGCGCGCCGCAGGCTGAGGTTCTTGTTCTCGATGGCCTTGCCCTGGTTGTCGGTGTGGCCCTCGACGCGCACCCTCTTGATTTCGGTGCGGTCCTTCATCGTCTTCGCCACCGCGTCGAGGATGCCGTCGCTCTCCTTCAGGATCTCGTGCGAGCCGGTCTTGAACTCGACCATCTCGAAGATCTTGATCTGACCGCCGCTCACGATGACCGACGGGCAGCCGTTCCGCTTCGGGTCGGCGTTCTTCGCGCCCGCGTCCTCGGGGCAGGCGTCGACCGGGTCGACGATGCCGTCCTTGTCCGTGTCGGGGCACCCGCTGGACTTCGGGTCCTCGCTGCGCGCGCCGGCCGTTTCAGGGCATGCGTCCTCGCCGTCGACGATGCCGTCCTTGTCGTGGTCCGACGGGCAGCCGTTCGTGCGCGCGTCCTCGGTCTTGATCCCGGCGAGGTCCGGGCATGCGTCCTCGGGGTCGACCACGCCGTCGCGGTCGCGATCGGGCGGGCAGCCGTTCGTCTTCGGGTCCGCGGTGTGCGCGCCGTAGATGTCCGGGCAGGCGTCCTGCGCGTCGACGATGCCGTCCCGGTCGCGGTCCGGCGGCGGGCAGCCGTTGGTCTTCGGGTCGGCCGTGCGGTCACCCGGGATGTCGGGGCAGGCGTCCTCGGCGTCGGTCACGCCGTCCTTGTCGCGGTCGGCGACGGGCGGCTTCGCTGCCTCGACCGGCTTCTCCGCCGGCATGTACTCGAGCGAAAGCAGCGCCTTGTTGGCGACGCCCGTCGCGTGCGAGAGGCCGGGGCCCATCGCCGCGCCGACGCGGAAGTCGCCAATCGCGTAGTGCGCGCCGACCAGCCCGTAGAGCGACGCCGACTGGCCCGAGTAGATCGTCCCCGTGTCCGTCACGGCGACGCTGCCCTGGAGCTCCGGGCCGACGAGCAGCTTGTCGTCGATGAGCTTCACGCCGACGGCCGCGCTGAACGGCAGCTCGTTGCCCACGGCCCACGTGCCGAACGTCTCGTGCAGCGCTCGGTACATGAACCCGAACGACGCCGCGTAGGCGAACATCCCGAGGTCGCCGGCCGCGTCGAGGCGCGGGGCGAGGCGGATGCCGCCGTCGCCGGTGTACTTGGCCTGGTCGCCCGTCGGCGCCCAGATGCGGAAGCCCAGGCCGAGGCGGAACGGCCCCTTCGGGTCGCCGAAGAGGCGCGCGTCGAGGCCGATGCGCAGGTCGCCGAGGCCGCCGCCGCTCGCGCCGACGTATCGCCCGTCGTAGCGCTCGACGTCGTTGCCGGCCTGGAAGAGGTAGATCGGCGCGTTGAGCGAGATCCGGTATCGGTTCGCGAGCGTGACGCCGGCCGCGACGTGCATCGCGAGCTGCGAGCCGATGACGTACGACTCGTTGCGGTTGACGTCGTGCAGGCTCAGCTGGTGCCAGCCGAAGTCGCCCGTGAGCCGGACGGCCGGGCGGACCTTGCCGGATTGGTCGACCGTGTCGGTCGCGAAGAACCGGCTGCCGCTCTCGGAGGGCTCGAACCGATTGACGGCGAAGCCGGTGAGGTCGTCGGCGCGGGCGGTGCGAGAGGCGCCGAGCAGGGCGCACGACGCGATCCCGAGCGAGGCGAGCAATCGAAGACGGGACATGAAGCTCCTCCGAAAAGGCCGCTCCCGCCACGCTCCCCCCACGACGAGCCAAGCGGGCAGCCGGCCAGATGTTGTGAGCGCACGAAACGACGGCACGCCGATCCGGTCAAGGACCATGTGCCCGCGGCGGCCGATTCGTCGGGCCATCGCGGTGTTTTCGATGACGTAAGGGGATTTTTGTCCTCGCGACCGCAGGTCGTTGCGACCGCGAGTTCCCCCCGGCTCGAGCGCGCGCACGCCCCGCCACGCTGCGCCCGGGGGCCATCCCAGATGGGGTGGGCGACCGGCGATAACTCTGGTACGCCGGGCCCGTTCCATGATCCCCCACCACGCATGACCAGCGGACTTCTCTCTCGCGTCGGCGAGGCGTGCCTCCTCGGGCTCGGCGTCGCGGTCTTCGCCGCGCTCCCGACCGCGATCCGCACCGCCGGAAGCGGCGGCTCGTTCCCCGAGGGGCTCCTCGCGGGGGCGGCCGTGCTGGCGCCGATCCTCGTGGCATCGCTCGGCCTCGCGCGCGCGGCCGGGCGCGGCTTCCGCGGGATCACGGGCACGCCCGTGCCGCGCGGGGCCGTCCTCGCGATCGCCTTGTGGATCGGGCTTGCCGTGCCCGCGATGGCGGGGCTCGGCGCGGTCCTCAAGGCGACGACTCATCACCGAGGCCTCGGCGGGGCGACCTTCGCGGTCTTCGGTGCGGTGCTCGTGGCGGGGCTCGCCGTCGTGGCCCACCGCGTCGTCGCGCTGGGCCAGGCGTTCGCCGCCCGCGGAGCGAGGCCCTGGATTCCTGCGTTTGCCATCACGGTGATCGCGTCGCTGCCGCTGCTCCTCGCGGCCGCTCCCCTCGCCGGGCACGGCGGTGGCGAGGGCGCGGGCGCGGTGCGGGCGGCCGTCGTCGACGGCGCCATCGCGATCGTCGCCTCGCTCCTCGTCGCGTCGCTGCACCTCCCCGCGTCGGTCGAGCGCGTTGCGCGCCTGGCCGGCGTGCCCGCCGCGGTCATCGTCCTGCTCGCCGGGGTTCAGCGGGTCGAGTCGTCGCCTGCGCTCGCGAAGGCCATGCGCGCGGGAGGCGGCTTGCCCGCCACGATCCTGGGCGCGCTCGAGGCGTGGACCGACCGCGACCACGACGGCGCGGGCGCCCATTTCGGCGGCTTCGATTGCGACGAGGGCGATCCGAAGCGCCACCCGGGCGCGGTCGAGGTCCCCGGTGACGGCGTCGACCAGGACTGCGACGGCGTGGACCCCGCGCGGCCTCGGCCCACCCGCGCGAAGGCCCCCGCGGCGGTCACCTCGGGCACGCCGACCCCGCCGACCCCGCCCGCTGCCAAGGGCGGGGGGCCCGCTTCGGCCCTGCCCGACATCGTGCTCGTCACGCTGGACAGCGTTCGGGCCGACCACACCTCGCTCTACGGGTACGCCAAGGAGACCACGCCGCGCCTCGTCGAGCTGGCGAAGCGCGGCACCGTCTTCGACCACGCCTACGCGACCGCGGGCGACACGCAGCGCACGCTCGCCCCGCTGGTCTCCGGCCGCCGCTTCTCCGACACCGCGCACGACGTCCGCGAGTGGCCCACGATCCTCGCGGAGGTCGACACCCTCGCCGAGCGCCTGAAGCGGGTCGGCTACGCGACCATCGGCGTCGCGTCCTTCACCTGGATGAGCTCGGAGCGCGGCTTCGCCCAGGGGTTCGACCGCTTCGAGACCGTGTACGGCAAGGCGCACCCGGAGCGGAGCGTGACCGGCCCCTTCGCCGTGAGCGCCGCCACCGACCTGTGGAAGCAGTTCGAGCAGGTGACCGCGCCGGTCTTCCTGTGGGTCCACCTTTTCGATGCCCACGAGCGCTGGCTCGAGCACCCCGGCATCTCGATGGGCAAGGGGGCTTCGGGCCTCTACGACGGGGAGGTCGCGTTCGTCGACAAGCAGCTCGGCGCCCTCCTCGACGCCCTCGCGGCGAGCCCGCGGGCCAGGCGGATCGCGTACGTCGTCCACGGAACGCACGGGGTTTCGCTCGACGAGCACGGCAGCGGCCGCGCCGCCGAGCTCTACGACGTCGAGCTGCGCGTGCCGCTCGTCGTGGCGGCGCCGGGGGTGGCGCCCGGTCGCTACGACGCCGACGCGGTGAGCGCCCTCGACGTCCCGGCGACGGTCGCCGAGATCGGCGGGGCGTCGACCGAGGGGTTCGCCGGGGCGTCCCTGCTCCCGATCGTCAAGGGGGATCTCGCCCGCAAGCACGGTCCCGTGTTCGCCCGCTCCTCGCGGCGCGCGGCGGTCGTGGACTGGCCGCTCAAGCTGCTCGCGATCGAGCGCAAACGCGCGGAACGCTTCCTTCTCTTCGACCTCGCCGCCGACCCGGCCGAGACCAAGGACGTATCCGAGGACCGGCGCGACGACCTGGCGCGGCTCGTCGAGCTCCGCGGGAAGCTCGACCGCAAGGACAAGTAGCCTCAAACTGGTCGGGTCATGCGCTTACTTGGCTCGATCCGCGAGAGAGGTTCACGATCACGTCCCGTGGTCCTCAATGTCCTACTCGCGAGCGGTCTGGCGCTGGGGCTCGCCTCCCTGGGCGCCGTCGTGACGAACTTCGCCCGGCAGGGAGGCGTGACGATGGATCTCTCCTCCCAGACGCTGAAGCCGTCCGGCCTTCAGCGCGACTGGCACCTCGTCCGGGGCAAGCACTGGCAGGTCGTCTCGGCGCCGGTCGAGGACATGGCCACGACCGACGCCCTCGAGGGCACGCGCGGCACCTGCGCCGCGGGCATGGTCCAGGTGAAGGGCCAGATGAAGCTCGACCCGCCGAACTCGCTCCACGACGGGCGCAACATCGAGGAGCTGCAGAAGACCACCTGCACGAAGTGGATCAACCGCGAGTACCCCGAGCGGTGTGCGCAGTTCGATCGCGACAAGTGGCTCGCGATCTCCGCCGAGATGCCGACCAAGCCGATGGACGTCTGCATGGACAGGTTCGAGTACCCGAACCTGAAGGGCGTCAATCCGATGATCATGGTCAGCTTCTACGAGGCCGGTGATCTCTGCGCCGAGCAAGGCAAGCGCCTCTGCGACGAGGCCGAGTGGACGTTCGCCTGCGAGGGCGAGGAAGCGACCCCGTACCCGTACGGCTACACGCGCGACGCGACCGCGTGCGTCGTCGACCAGCACTGGCGAGCGTTCAACGAGCAGGCGATGCACCCGCGCGAGGGGCACGCGGCGATGGTCGAGATGGACCGCCTGTGGCAGGGCCTCCCGTCGGGGTCGCAGGCGCGCTGCCGGAGCCCGTTCGGCGTCTACGACATGACGGGCAACGTCGACGAGTGGACCCGTTCGGTTCGCGAAGGGGAGCGGCCGAGCATCCTGAAGGGGGGCTACTGGGGTCCGGTGCGCACACGGTGCCGCCCGGCCACCCGATCGCACGACGAGAACCACGTATTTTACCAGCAAAGCTTCCGCTGCTGCTCCGACCCGGGCAAGGATCTCGTGCCGGCCAAGCTCACCCCCGACCCCGCCACGGCGCCCATCCCACGCGAGGTCCGGTGAACGCCACGGTCCGTGCTCGCGGCGGCGGTCGGGCTATCCTTGTCGCGTAGCCCATGACCGGAGCGGCGGACGAGACGGGCAGGGGGGCGCGCTGGCTGGATCGCCTGGCAGGCGTTGCGCTGCTCACGTCGGTGGGCACGGTGGCCGGGGCGGCGACGCCGGCCCTGCTGCGCGCGGCCGGCGTCGGCGCGCCCCCGGAGGGTTACGCCGAGCTGCCGCGCGCGCGTCTAGTTGCGTCGGCCGCGACCGCGACCGCGACGTCGACGAGGCGGTTCGAGTTCGTCTTCGACTCCGACGACGACCACGACAAGGGGTCGCCCACCGAGGCCCCGCCCGGCCAGGCCGGGCTCTCGTGGGCGACGCCGCGCATGGGGCTCGCGCGCAAGCGGATCGAGCTGCGCGACCACGCCGCCTCGAACGGCGCCATCGTCGGCGAGGTCAAGCCGGGAGTCGTCGTCACCATCGTCAAGGAGCAGGGCGAGTGGGTGCTCATCGCGCAGAGCGGCACCGACGACATGTCCTTCGGGTGGGCGCCGAGGAACGGGGTCACGATCCGATGAGAGGCACGGTCGCATGAGGCGCGCCTACCGCGGCCGCATTCTGACGCCCACCTCGAGGGCGCCGAACGCGCTCGCAGCGCCGGCGCTCGCTTACTTCGAGGACGGGCTCCTGGTCGTCGGGTCGGACGGTCGCATCGTGGCGGTGGAGGCCTTCGACGAACGCGCCGCGGTCGGCCCCGTGACCGACCTCCGACCGTCCGTGATCGTGCCCGGGTTCGTCGACGCGCACCTGCACTACCCGCAGGCGCGGATCGTCGGCAGCGCGACCGGCCCGCTGCTCGACTGGCTGGAGCGATCGGCCTTCCCCGAGGAGGCGCGCTTCCGCGACGAGGCCTACGCGAGGCTCGTCGCCGGTGAGGTCGTGACGAGGCTCGTGCAGGTGGGGACCACGACCGCGTGCTTCTTCTCGAGCTCGAGCGCGCGCGCGACCGATGTGCTCTTCGAGACGCTCGCGGCGAGCGGGCTCCGCGGCATCGCCGGCCTCACCCTCATGGATCAGGCGTGCCCCGAGGCGCTCCGGACGCCGCGTGAAGAGGCGCTCGACGCCTGTCGCGAGCTCGCCGACCGATGGCACGGGCACGACGGCGGACGGCTCGGCTTCGCGCTGACGCCGCGCTTCGCGCTCGGGTGCTCGCGCGGCCTGCTGGAGGCAGCGTCCGCCCTCGCGGCCGAGCGCGCGCTCTTCGTGCAGACGCACCTCGCCGAGAACCTGCGCGAGGAGGAGGCCACGCTCGCCGCGCACCCCTGGGCGTCGAGCTACCTCGACGTCTACGAGCGAGTCGGCTTGCTCGGCCCGCGCACGCTGTTCGCACACGCGATCCACCTCGCGCCGTCGGGTTGGGACCGCCTGGCTGCGCTCGGCGCGCGCGTCGCACACTGCCCCGACTCGAACTTCTTCCTCGGCAGCGGGCGCATGCACCTCGCCGCCGCGCTCGAGCGGGACGTCCCGGTCGCGCTTGGCAGCGACGTGGGCGCCGGACGGAGCTTCTCGATCCGGCGCGCGATGGCGAGCGCCTACGATTCGGCCCTTTGCCTCGACCAGCGTGTCGGCCCGGAGGCGATCTTCTCGCTCGCCACGCTCGGCGGCGCGCGCGCGCTCGGCCTCGACGCGAAGGTGGGCAGTCTCGAGGTAGGCAAGGACGCGGACGTCGCGGTGTTCGCGCTCCCCGGGCACGTGCGGACGGCGGCGGAGGTCCTCGCGCACCTCGTCTTCGCGACCGACGACGTCTGCGCCGACCGTGTGCTCGTCCGGGGCCGGAAGCTCTCTGCCGCGCCGCCGAAGCACGTGCCGCGGCCGCCGCCGAGGGCGTCCGCCTAGCCTGCGCTAGCCTGCCGGCGTCTCGGCGACGAGGCGGCGGGCCTCGTCGAGGAGCCGCGAGCGCTCGTTCGCCGTCGGGTCATCCGTGACCACCTCGACGAGCTTCTCGAGCACCTCGCCGACGAGGCGCCCCTGCGGTAGCGCGAGCTCGCGCATGAGGTCGCCTCCGTCGATCGCTAGGTCGCGCGTCGACAGCGCGGCGCCGGCTGCGATCAGCGCGGAGGCTCGCTCCTCGAGCCGGCGGACGGCCTCGATCTCGGCCGTCACGTCGCGCCCCTTGCCGAGCACGTCCGCGACGCCGAGCGCGTACAGGTCCGGCGCGAGCGGCACGCCCACGCGCCGGAGCCAGCGCCGCACGGCCGCGTCGGTCCAGTCGTCCGAGTAGCAGATGAGGTGGTGGCGCACGAGGCCGACCACGCGCGCGCGCTCCTCGTTCGAGAACCGCAGGCGCGTGAGGATCTTCTCGGCGATCCCGGCGCCCACTCGCTCGTGGTCGTAGAACGTGTAGTCGGACGTCTTGTCCGAGAGGACGCGCGTCTTCGGCTTGCCGACGTCGTGTAGCAGCGCGGCGACCCGGAGCACCGGGTCCGGGCGCATCGCGTCGAGGACCCCCATCGTGTGGCCCCAGACGTCGTAGGCGTGCCACTTGTTCTGCTCGCAACCGACCGTGGCGAGCAGCTCCGGGCAGCTCACCGCGAGCAGGCCCGTTCTCCGCATGATCTCGAAGGCGACGCTCGGCTTGCGCGCGCGCATCGCCTTGAGCCACTCGTCGCGCACGCGCTCGGCGCTCACTCGGCGGAACGTGTCCACCGATCGCGCCGTGCCCATCGCCCGTTCGGTCGCGTCGTCGAGCACGTGCTCGAGGGTCGCGGCGAAGCGCGCGGCCCGCATCACGCGGAGCCCGTCCTCGGCGAAGCGCTCGTCGGGGTCGCCGACCGCGCGCACCACCTTCGCGGCGAGGTCCTTCTGCCCACCGAAGGGATCGATCACGTGGCCGTCGACCGGGTCGAGCGCGATGGCGTTGATGGTGAAGTCGCGCCGCGCGAGGTCCGCGGTGATGTCGTCGACGAACTCGACCTTGTCCGGCCGGCGGCCGTCGCTGTACGCGCCCTCGCCTCGGAGCGTCGTGACCTCGTAGTGCACGCCGCGCAGGATCACCGTCACCGTGCCGTGCTGGACGCCGGTCGGGATCACCTTGCGGAAGAAGCGCATGACCTCCTCGGGGCGCGCGTCGGTGGCGACGTCCCAGTCCTTCGCCTCCTCGCCGCGGAGCAGGTCGCGGACGCAACCGCCCACGATCCACCCGCGTTTGCCCTTTTCACGGAGCCGCCGGCAGATCGCGAGGACGTCCTCCGGGACGCGGTCGATGAGGTGCGCGAGGTCGGCGTTCACCGCAGCGGCTTATCACGGTGAGGCTCGAGGCACATGCGCCCGGCCGCGCGGGACTGCGGGAGCCGCCGACCTGAAGCAGCCCACCGGGCGCGCCCGGGGTTTGGGGCCGCTCGCGGCCCCATCGAGAGCGCTCTCGCGGGGTTTGGGGCCGCTCGCGGCCCCATCGAGAGCGCTCTCGCGGGGTTTGGGGCCGCTCGCGGCCCCATC
>CAIVJW010000287.1 GCA_903906315.1 uncultured delta proteobacterium
CGCCCGTCGCGCCGCCGCCGCGCCGCCCGACCCCGCCCGCGGCCTCGCCTCCGCCTCGGGTGCGCAGCGATCCCGCCGCGCGGACGCCGGCCGCCCCCGCGTCGGCGTCGGCGTCGGCGCGCCCGGCCCGCGACCTCCGCGAGGAGAAGGAGGCGATCGCGGAGCTGACGCGCACGCTCGTCCAGACGATGAACCGGACGAGCTACTACGAGCCGGGGCACCCGGCGCACCAGGTGGTGCGCGACGAGCTCTTCGGTCTCCTGATGGCCGTCCTGCAGGACGAGCCGCAGGTGGGCTTCGTGCTGCACCGGAGCGATCCCCCCGAGGTCTTCGTCGACGGGCTCCACCAGGGTCGCGTCAAGCTCTCGCAGGTGCTCGAGGGCGGGATCTACGAGCTCTTCGTCCCGCGGTTCATCGACTACTTCGACCGCCACGACCTCGTGCTCCTCGCCTTCCGGCAGGGCATCACCCAGGACGAGCTCGGTCGCGCCGTGGCCCTGCTCTGCCGGCCCGGCACCGCCGATCGCCGCGCGGACCTCTCGGCGGCGCTCCTCCGCGCCGAGGTCGCGCACGTCTCGGCCGTGTGCTCCGCCGAGCTGCAGCGCGACACCGACCTGCCGTGGCAGGTGCGCGTCTGCTTCGCCCGCCTGCGCCGCGACCTGCGGATCGTGCCCATGTTCCGGCACCTCGGCCACGACGCCCTGCGCCGCGCGAAGCGGCAGCTCGTCGCCGACACGATCCGGCCGCTGCAGAACCCCGATCTCCTGCGCCAGATCGTCGTCTCGGCGCCCCGCATCGAGCGCGAGATGGCCGACGTCGAGGGGCTCGAGGACCTGTCGCTGGCCGACGCCATCGTCGACGAGCTCGGGCCGCGGCCGCTCGCGGACCTGACGCGGCTGCTCTGCGAGGAGCTCGCCGCCGCGACCCCGGCCGCGCGCGCCGCGGACGTCGACCGCCGCCTCTCGCGCGCGGTCGCGCTCTGCGCCCGCCGCATCTCGAAGGACGACTCGGAGCACACCGAGCCCGTGCTGCGCGAGCTCGTCGGCCGCGGGCTGCTCTCGATCGACGACGTGCCGGCCGACCTCGGCGAGTGGATCGAGGCCGAAGCGCACCACGCGCGGCCCGAGTCGGACGCCGCGCGTCGGCTCCCGCTCGCGACGCCGCGCGACGTGCGCGTGGTCGGCAAGCTCGGGCGCCTCGCGGCCTCGGCCGGTCGCGAGGCCGACGTCGCGATCCTCGCCGAGCGCCTGGCCGTGCGCGTCGAGGCGCGCGACGCGGAGGCGGCCCGCGCGCTCTCCGACCTCCTCGACGACCGCGCCCTCGCCGCCCTCGTGGACGCGATCGAGGGCGCCGATCCGAAGGCGGCGAAGCGCGCGGCGCGGCTGCTCGTCGCGGTCGGCGCGCGCGCCGCGGGAGCGCTCGTCGCGCACCTCGTCGCGGCCGGCGATCACGCCCGACCCGAGCGGGCGTTCCGGCTGATCGGGTCGATGGGCGGCGCGGCCGAGCCGGTCGCGCGCGCGCTCGAACGCACCGGCCTTGCCCCCGCCGCCCTCCGGCTCCTGCTGTCGCTCGGCGCGGGCTCGGTCGCGTGCGCCGAGGTCGCCGCCGCCGCCGCGCGCCACGTTCGGCACGCCGACGCGACGGTGCGCCTCGGCGCGCTCGCGGCCACGCTCGCCGGGGGCGACCCGCGCGCGGCCGATCTCCTCGAGGCCGCGCTCGAGGACCGGGACGCCTCCGTCGCGGCCCTCGCGATGACGGCCCTCGGCGAGCGCCTCGATCGGCCCGCGCCCGCGCGGCGGTGCGCGATCGCGGTCCTGTCGCACGCGAGCGCGGCCTCGCCCGCCGAGCTCCTCCTCCCTGCCATCCGGGCGGTCGAGCGCCTCCCGGGGGAGGGATCCGACCTCGCCCGCGCCGTCCTGGCGCTGCGCGCGGCCCACGCCGCCTTGCGCGGGCACGCCGGGTTCTTGGGCCTCGGGTGGCGCCCCGCGGCGCACCCGGAGGTCGTCTCCGCGATCGAGCGCGCGCTCACCGCGATCGGCGCGAAGGTGGGCTAGCGAGACCCTCGCCGAGAAGGATTTGCGAGCAACCTCGCGCGGGGATTCCGGGCCACCCGGAGGAGAAACTCACCACGGAGGCACGGAGGTACGGAGGAAGATCAAGTCTGAGCTCCGTGTCTCCGTGCCTTCGTGGTGAAAATCAGGGCTCTTGGTCGGTCGCCAAGGCGGCAGCGCTTTTCGGCGAGGGGCTAGCGACGCGCCGCCTCACGGCGAGCACGTCTTGCCGCCCGGGCACTTGTTGCTGGCGCAGTCGGAGTTCACCGCGCAGTCCTTGCCCGCCGCGCAGAGCGGACACGACGCTCCGCCGCAGTCGACGTCGGACTCCGTGCCGTCCTTCAGCCCGTCGCCGCAGGTCGTCGGGTGGCAGAGGAGGTCGGGCCCGCAGAAGCCGCTCTGACAGTCGGTCTTCTGCGCGCAGCCCTTGTCGTTCGGGCAGGCGGCGCACGTGCCGCCGCCGCAGTCCACGTCGGTCTCCGCGCCGTCCTTCGCGCCGTCCGCGCACTGGCACTTGTGGCCGGGTCCGCAGACCTCGCTTCCGCCGCCCTGGCTGCACGTCTGGTGCGGGTCGAGCCCCGGCGTGGCGTCGCTGCACGCGCCGTTTGCCCCGTTCGACGTCGACGCCGCGCACGACTGGCACACTCCGCTGCACGCCTTGTCGCAGCAGAAGGCGTCGACGCAGAACGTGCTCGCGCAGTCGCCCCCGCCGCCGCACGTCTTGCCCTGGGAGCAGGCGCCGCAGATGGCGCCGCCGCAGTCGACGTCCGCCTCCGCGCCGTCCTTCGCGCCGTCGCCGCAGCGGCACTGTCCGCCCACCCCGCACACGTCGTTCGGCCGCGGGCAGGCCGACTTGGGCGCTTGCCCCGCGGCGAGGTCGCCGCAGGTGCCGTCGGCGCCGCCATGGAGGGCCTTCGTGCACGCGCGGCAGGGCCCGCCGCACGCGCCGTCGCAGCAGACGCCGTCCGCGCAGACGTTCGACCCGCAGTCGGTGTTGGCCTTGCAGCTCTTGCCGATCGCGCACTTCGCGCACATCGATCCGCCGCAGTCGACGTCGCTCTCGGCGCTCCCGCCCGCGCCGTCCTTCGCGCCGTCGGCGCACTGGCACGATCCGCCGGGGCCGCAGAGCTCCGCGCCGCCCGGGCCGAGCGCGCACGCGGCGTGCGGGTCGGTGCCGGGGGTGACGGGGCCGCAGGTGCCGTCGACCCCGCCGGTGAGCGCCTTCGTGCAGGCGAGGCAGGGCGCGTCGCACGCGCTGCCGCAGCAGATCCCGTCGGCGCAGGCGCCGCTCGCGCAGTCGGTCGGCTTGGCGCAGGGCAGGGCGATGGGGCAGCCGCCGCAGACCCCGCCGCCGCAGTCGACGTCGGTCTCGGTGCCGTCCTTCGCGCCGTCGGCGCAGCGGCACAGGCCGCCCGCGCCGCAGAGATCGCCCGCGTTCGGGCAGCCGGGCTTGTTCGGGTCCGGCACCTTGCCGGCCGGGATGTCCGCGCAGGTGCCGCTCGCCGCGCCCGTGATCGCCTTCGTGCACGCCTCGCAGGGCCCGGCGCAGGCCTTGTCGCAGCACACGCCGTCCACGCAGTGGGCGCTCGCGCAGTCCCCGTCCTGCGCGCAGGCCTTCCCCTGGCCGCAGCGGGCCGCGCAGGTCGCGGCGGCGCCTCCGCAGTCGACGTCCGTCTCGGCGCCGTCCTTCTTCGCGCTGTTGCACTGCAGCGTGCCGCCGCACCCGTCCGACCCGCTGCCGCACGTCAGCCCGAGCGACGCGCACGTCTTCTTGACGCACGTGCAGGCCGCGCCGGCGCCGCAGGTGTTCGGCGGCGGGCAGTCCGAGTTGTCGAGGCACCCCACGCAGCTCGATTTGCCGTCGCACACGCTGCCGCCTCCTTGCGTGCAGGCGGCGTGCGCGGGCAGGGGGGCGAACGTCGGCGTGCCCGCGGCGCTGCACGTGTCGGCCGTGCACTGATTGGCGTCGTTCGGCAGGTCGTTCGGGTTCGGGGCCTGGCTCGCGGCGCCCTTGCCGTCGCACACGACGTCCTGGCAATCGGCCGCCTGCTGCTGCGCGGGCGGCGCGACCGTCCCCGCGGCGACCGCCGCCGTGGCGCACGCGTGCGCGACGCACGTCGCCGTCACGCAGATCGGCGGGGCGGGGCACTGCGCCGGGTCGTTGCAGGCGACGCACGAGGCGGCGCCGTCGCAGACGCCGGTCGAGCAGGCCGTGTCGGCCGCGGCGGGCGGGTTCGAGGCCACGCCGCCCGTGCATTTGTCCTCCGTGCAGTCGTTGCCGTCGACGGGGAGATCGACCTGCTTGACGACCGCCGCGACGTTGCCCGCGTCGTCGCACTGGAGCTCCTGGCAATCGCCGACCGCCTGCTGGTCGGCCGGCAGCGCCTTGCCCGCCGGCTGGAGCGCGAAGCCGCATTTCTGCTGCCCGCACGTCCGCTTCTTGCACGCGTCGTCCACGCCCGGGCAGTCGCCGGGCGCGGTGCAGCCGATGCAGGCCCCCTGGCCGTCGCACACCGCCTTGGTCGGGCCGCAGCTCACGCCGGCCGGCAGCGGCGGGGTCTTCGGCGTGCCCGCGTCGCAGAGGTGGTCGACGCAGTCGTTGCCGTCCTTGGGCACGTCCGCGTCGTCGGCCTTCGTGACGACCTGGCCCGCGCCGTCGCAGACCTTCGCCGTGCAGTCGCCGACGACCTGGCCCGTCACGATCGTGCCGGCCGCGGCGAACGCGAGCTTGCAGGCGTGGGCCTCGCACGAGCGCACGCCGCACTCGTCGGACGCCGGCAGATCCGTGCAGTCCGCCTCGACGTTGCACGCGACGCAGGCGCCCTGGCCGTCGCACACGCGGCCCCCCGACGTCGCGCACGCGGTCCCGGTCGCGCGAGGCGGGGTCGCGGGCGCGCCGTTGGTGCAGCTCGGCGTCGCGCAGTCGCTGGACGCCTCGGGGAGGTCGGTGTCGTCGATCGCGGCGGCGACCTCCGTCCCGCCCACGCAGCGCGGCGTCCGGCAGTCGCCGATCGCGTCCTTTTCGCCCGGGATCGTGACCCCGTCGAGCGGCGTGAAGACGCACGCGCCCGCCGACACGTCGCAGGCGTCGTCGGTGCAGCGGTCGCCGTCGTCGCAGGCGGCGAGCCCCTGCCCGCACTCCACCGCGCACGCGCCCGCCACGCAGCGCCCCGTGGCCTTGCCGATCTTGCACTCCGTCGCGTCCGCCTTCGCCGGGTGCGTCGGCTTGCCGTCCTTGCAGACGTCGCTCGTGCACGCCTCGCCGTCGTCGGAGACGTTGGCGTCGTCGGCCACGGTCGCGATCGCGCCCGCTCGGCAGACCGTGCGCTGACAGCTGCCGGGGTGCTGGAGCGCGGCCGGCGCGGGGCCGTCGGCGGCCGCGGCGCGGGTGCAGACGCCGTCGGCCGAGCACGCCTCGACCGAGCACGGGTTGTCGTGCGCGCACTGCGCGTCGGTCGTGCACCGCTCGCCGCTCCGCTCGGCCGTCCCCTGCGTCGAGAGCCCGCAGCCGCCGAACGCAGCGACGACGACGGCGGCGATCGCCGCTGCGGCGAGCGAGAGTCCCTGCGAGCGCGAGGAAGCCATGCGCGATCCCTCCGACGTGAGCCAGCCTCGGTGAGCGACGACGGCGCTCAGGTTCGCAGAGGATCGCGCGCGATCGGGGGCGATCGGGCGCACGCGATCCTCGTCCACATTCTGAACGATCGTGCTCCCGCGCATGCCGGGCCGCCTCGCTGGTTGCGCCGCGGCGGCCGCGGGCGGGCAAGGGACCGGCGAGCCGGTCGGGGCCGTGGAGGGGTCATTGGGACGACCGCGCGGTCGTCGGGGGCCGTGGAGGGGTCATTCGGGTGCGCCCTCACGGCCCCCTGCCCGAGCTTCGACCGCTGGCTGGATCGCAACGCCGTGGGCCGGATGCGCCCCGCGGCGAGGCCCTGGTCGCGGCGCCTCCGCCTCGCCCGCCCTCAGATGTACTGGCCGGCGTCCACCCGGATCACCTCGCCGGTGATCCTCCGCGCGGCGTCCGAGAGCAGGAAGAGCACGGCGTTCGCGATGTCCTCGGGCTCGGCGAGCCGCTCGAGCACCGTCTCGGCGAGGGCCTTCTTCAGGACCTCCTCGGGAAGCCTTCGGGCCATGTCGGTCAGGACCATGCCCGGCGCGACGGCGTTGACGGTGATCCCCTTCGGGCCGAGCTCGCGGGCCGCGGTCTTCGTCAGGCCGATGAGCCCGGCCTTCGACGCCGCGTAGTTCGCCTGGCCGAACTTGCCGCGGAGCCCGTTGATGCTCGTGATGTTGACGATGCGCCCGGTGCCCGCCGCGCGCATGCCCGGCGCGATCGCCCGGATCACGTGGAACGCGCCCGTGAGGTTCACCGACAGGACCGACTGCCACTCTTCGTCGGTCATCTTCCACAGGCTCTTGTCGCGCGTGATGCCGGCGTTGTTCACGAGCAGCGTGGCGACGGCGGGCAGCGCGGCGACGGCCGCCGTGACGGCGGGCGACGAGGTGATGTCGACCTCGTGGTGGGTGACCCGCGGCGCCTCGGGGGCCGCCGCGGGCTCGCGGTCGAAGACGTGCACGTCGGCGCCCGAGGCCGCGAGCGCCTCCACGAGGACGCGGCCGATGCCGCGCGCGCCGCCCGTCACCACGGCGACCTTGCCCGAGAAGTCGTACGTCACGCTCATGGCCGGCGACGCTAGCACCACGGCGTCGTGCCAGGACGGGCCGCGGCGGGAGGAATGGCGATCAGGCGGGGCGCGGCCCGGCGGCGCCGTCGCGGGCGACGCGGAAGCTCGAGAACACGTGGGGGTAGTCGCGCCGGTACCAGTTGCGGAAAGTCGACCGGAGGAGCTTCTCGTCGGTCGCCCACGACGCGCCGAAGACGACGTCGTGATCGCCGTCGAAGAAGTCCGCGGAGTAGCCCGGATAGGTGCGCGCGTACGGGGTGAAGCCGGGCAGCGGGCCGAACGGGGTCGAGGTCCACTCCCAGCCATTGCCCACGAGCTCCTCCACGCCCCACGCGCTCGCGCCCTCCGGGTGGCTGCCGACGGGCACGGGCGTCCACTGCCGCAGTCCGAAGCACCCGTGGCGCGGCTCCGGCGCGCAGGATCCCCAGGGATACGCCCGCACGCCGCCGCCGGGCTCGCCGTGGGCCGCGTGTCGCAGCTCGGCCTCGGTGGGCAGTCGTCCGCCGTGAGCCGCGCAGTAGGCGCGCGCCTGTTCGCCCGTGACCTGGACGGGCCAGCCCGCGGCGAGGCCGATCGGGACCGGGCCGAGGACGGTCTTCACGTCGATCCCCTCGCGGGTGGGCAGCCAGGCCTGCGGCCTCAGCCGATCGCGCCTCGGCGCGCCGGGCCCATCGAGGAAGTCGAGCCAGTCGCGGTTTCTCACCGGGAGCGAGTCGATCGTGAACGCGGGCACCTGCGCCACGGCGCGCCCGACCTCGATGTCCCAGGCGAAGGGGATGGCGTCGAGGTCGATGCCGAGGACGACCTCGCCGGCCTCGATGCGGCGAGGATCGGCGGCGCGCCCGTCTCCCTCCGCGAGGGGCGGCGCGTCCGCGGGGCGGGCGATCGGCCGGCTGGCCCCCTCCTGCAGCATGTAGAGCAGCGTCTCGTGGTGCATGAGCTCGTGCTCGATGGCGAGGTGCACGACGCGCCCGCGCGCGCAGAGCACGTCGTCCGGGCGCGCGATCACCTCGGGCACCAGGGCGATCACGCGGGCCCGCGCCTCGTCGCGATAGGCGAGAACCTCGGCGAGAGGGGGCCAGTCCGCGACCGAGGCGGCGCGGGCCTCGTCCGCGCTCGCGGGGTCGATGCCGCGAGCGAAGAGGACGTCGAGCCGGTCGTCGAGCGCGCCGCGGCCGAGCACGCCACGCCCGATCTGGTTCCACGCGAAGGCCGGCAGGTGGCCGACGTAGAAGATGAGCGGGTGGCGCAGCGCGATCGGGCGATCGAAGAGCGCCGCCTCGGGGATCAGCGCGAAGAGGGCGTCGCTCCGGGCGAAGGCGGCCGCGAGGCTCGCGCCGAGGGTCGCGGCGTCGTCGCCGTCCGGCGCCGGGAGGCCGGGGTCGCGGGCGGTCACGCGGCCCTCCGGCGGATCAGCGCGAGGGCGAACAGCTGCTCGGGGTCGGTGAACCAGCCGTCCACGCCGAGCCCGGCCTCCAGGGCGGCGGCCTCGACGGAGGCGCGCGTGAACTTGCAGCTCACCTCGGTGCGGATCTCGGCGCCCGCGGCCAGGTCGAGATCGAGCTCGATCGCCGGGATCCGCACGCGCATCGCCCGCGAGGCGCGCAGGCGAAGCTCGATCCAGGCGTGGTCGCGGTCGAAGAACGCGACGTGGTCGAAGGCGTCGGGGGCGAAGTCGGCGCCGAAGCGCGCGTTGACGACCCGCAGCGCGTTGCGGTTGAACTCGGCCGTGACGCCCTCCGGGTCGTCGTAGGCGGCCTCGAGGCGCGCCACGTCCTTCACGAGATCGACCCCGAGCAGCAGCGTGTCCGACGCCTCCATGCCCTGCGCGATGGCACGGAAGAAGGCGCGTCGCTCGTCGGGGTAGAGGTTGCCGACCGTGCCGGCGAAGAAGACCGTGAGCCGATCGCCCCCGGGCCCGAGCCGCGCGAGGTCGGTCGTGAAGTCGCCGAGCACGCCGTCGACCTCGATCTCGGGGTAGTCGGCGGCGAGCGATCGCACCGACTGCTGCAGGAAGAGATCGTTGACGTCGAGCATCGTGCAGGTGCGCGGGCCTCCGAGGGGCGGCTGTGCGCGCCAGGCGTCGAGCAGCAGGCGGATCTTCCGGCCCGCCCCGCTGCCGAGCTCGACCACCCGCCGAGGGCGCGCCTCGGCCACGAGCGCCGCCGCGGAGCGCTCCAGAATGCCAAGCTCCGTGCGCGTCGGGTAATACGCCTCGAGGCGCGTGATCGCCTCGAACAGCTCGCTGCCGCGGTCGTCGTAGAAGTAGATGGGCGGCAGCTCGGGCAGGGGGCGCGTGAGCATGGACCGCAGGCGCGCGCGCTCGTCGTGCGGGGGGAGGGGGAGGGCATCTCGCGGCATGGGCGCCGTTGTAGTCCCTTTGCGTCGCCCCGTGGCCCCGGTCGCGCGGCGGCCTGGCCGCGGGGCCGCGCGACCCCGGACCCGGTCAGTTCGCCGGGTAGCCCGCCTGCTTCCAGGCCACGAGGCCGCCCGCGAGGTCGTAGATCTGGCAGTAGCCGAGCGCGACGAGCGCGTCGCCCGCGGCCACGCTCATCGACCCACCGAAGCAGTAGAGCACCGCCTTCGCGGCGGGCGCGTGGCCGAGGTAGTCCTCGATCGCGGCGACGTCGGTGTAGGGGAGGTGCACGTCCGTTCCCACGATCTCGCCCTCGTACGGGACGTGGACGTTGATGAGCGCGAAGTCCTTCTGCTGCATCATCGCGTAGAGCTCGGCCGCCGAGACGACGTGTCGCTCGAGCGTGTGGCCTGCGCAGGGGTCGCCGCCCGATCCGCCCGTGCCGCCGGCGTTCGCGCCCCCCGACCCGCCCGCGCCGCCCGACCCGCCCGCGCCGCCCGCGTTCGCGCCGCCCGCGCCCCCGCCGCCGGACCCGCCGGACCCGCCCGATCCGTGTCCGCCGGTGCCGGTCGACGGCGTCGTCGTGGCGCCGCCCGTCCCGGCCCCGCCTGCGCCGCCGGTGCCGTGGCCGCCGGCGGCCGCCGTCGTGGTCGCGCCGGTCGCGCCGCCCGCGCCGGACCCACCGGAGCCCTCGCCGCAGGCGACGATCGCGGCGAAGAAGAGGAGGCGAGCCGTGCGTGTGACCATGGGGATCCCGATCAGGGCAGGATCGCGACGCGCGCCGCGAACTTCACGGACTTGCCGAGCTTGTCGGCGGCGTTCTTCGCGCCGACGTGGATGAACCAGCCGGTCTCGTCGAGGCCCTTCGGCGCCTCGAGCTCGAGCAGCGCCTCGCCGTCCTTGGCGACCACCTTCTTCTTGGAGACCCCCGAGTCGGGGCAGAAGCCCGTGCCGGTCGAGAACTCGATCTCGAAGCCGCTCTCGGCGTCCCACGCGAGCACGCCGACGAGGCGCGTCATCCCCGCGGGCACCGCGAAGTGGAACTTCTTGTCGATGAGCTCCTCGTTGCCGCTCCAGTCGGCGGGCACCTTGACCGCGCCCGCGATCGAGCCGTCGACGGCCTGCTTCGACTCGTCGTAGACGGGCGTCAGGCCCTGGTTCACGACGATCACCGGCACCTCGGCGCTCTCGGCGTGGTTGCCCGCGGCGTCGTACGCGACGAAGCGCAGCGCGCGGATGCCGTCCTCGGCCGCCGTCGAGTCCCACGCGACCGCGAACGGCGCCTCGGTCGACTCGCCGACCTTCGTGCCGTCCACCGAGAGCTCGACGCGCGTCACGCCGACGTCGTCGGAGGCGTCGACGCCGATCGCTTGGGAGCCCCGGACGACGTCGTAGCGGCCGGGTTTCGCCGTGACGGTCGGCGCCGTGACGTCGGGCGGGGCCTGCTCGATGGGCGTGGTCGTGGTCGTCGTGGTCGACGTCGTCGTGGCCGAGGTCGTCGACCCCCCGGTCGTCGCCGCGGGCTCGCCCCCGGCCCCCCCGCAAGCGACCAGAGCGAAGCACGAGAGCAGGAACGCGGGCGTACGCATGGGGGACCTCCTGGGAAGCGACGTGGCGCGGAGCGGCGTAGCCCTCGCGGGCGATCGCCGTCAACGGACGTGGGGACCGCCGGGGTCGATGCGGGTTGACGACGATCAAGTCGACCCTGGGACACCCGCCGGCGCCGATTTCTCGGCTCGCGTCCTTGGCGCCTCCCTCGGCCCGCACCGCGGCGCCCGTGAACGTGTACGAGGCGGTCGGGGCCCCTTCAGCGGGGCTTGCGGGCTTCGAGGTTGAGGCTCACGAGCTTCCCGTACAGCCGGAGCGAGCTCGTGTCCTCGAAGACGCCGAGCTCCTCGACGCGGCGCACCTCGACGAAGCCGGCGCGCGCCAGGAACCTGCGGGCGAGCTCCCAGAAGAGGCCGACGCGGTGGAAGTCGTGGGCGTCGAGCTGCCCGCCGAACATCATCTGCATCACGAGGACGCGATCCTCGAAGGCGAGATCGCGGCGCGCGAAGACCTCGCTCAGCATGGCCAGATCCGGGACGCTCATGCGCAGCAGGCCCCCGGGCTCGAGGACGCGGTAGATGCCCGCGATCGTGACGGGGAGGTCGATCCGGTAGCCGAGGTGCTCGAGGACGTGCGCCGCGTAGACCTCGGCGAACGACCCGTCCGCGAAGCGCGAGAGGTCGGCGCAGTCGCCCACGTGGTCCACGTGCGGCCCGGCCTCGATGTTGAGCACCTGCCAGCCTTCGCGACGGACGGTCCCGCCGATGTGCAAGCGGGCCTTGGTCCCGGGGAACGCGCCCTGCGCCTCGTCCATGGCCCGAGAGCTAGCCCGCGGGCTCCGGGCAGGTCAAGGCGTCGCGGGTCGCTCCCGCCCCGGGCCCGACGCGCGCGCGCCCGGGTTCCGGCACGGCCGGGCTTGACCGACCTGGCGAAGCGGGGTCTCTTCCCGGCGGCTGCTGGCGACGCCTGCGCGGGCGCGCGGGCCTCGCGCGGAGGACCGATCGATGAACGACCTCATGCAGACGGTGCAGTTGATCGAGCAGGGGCGCCTCGCCGAGGCCGAGGCCCAGTGCCGCCGCGTGCTCGCGGGCGCCCCGCAGCACCCGGGCGCGCGGTTCCTGCTCGGGATGTGCGCGGCGCAGCGCGGGGCGTTCGACGAGGCCCTGGCGATCTTCGAGGAGGTCGTGGTGATCGCGCCGGGGTTCACGGACGCGCAGGACCGCCTCGGCCAGCTCTACCTCCGCGCGGGCCGCGTCGAGGACGCGATCGCCCGCTTCGAGGAGGTCGCGCGCCAGGCGCCCGGGCTCGCCGCCGTCCACGCGCAGCTCGGCGCGGCCCGCCTGCGAGCCGATCGGTTCGCCGCTGCCGCCGACGCATTCCGCAAGGCGGTCCGGATCGATCCCGCCAGCGCGTCGCTCCACAAGCGCCTCGGGGACGCGCTGTGGCTCGGCGGGCGTACGGCCGAGTCGTCCCCGCACCACCTTGACGCCATCGACCGGTGGACGGGCAAGGTCGACGCGGGGTTCTTCGAGCACGTCTGGCGGCAGGCCTCCACGAACGGCAAGACGGGCGCGGCGCGGCGCGTGGCGGAGAAGTGGATCGCCCTCGACCCCGCGAGCGCGGTCGCGCCGCACTGCCTCGCGGCGTCCGGGGGCGCGGCGGCGCCGGCGCGCGCGAGCGACGGCTACGTGGAGGCCACGTTCGATGCGTTCGCCTCGTCGTTCGACGAGCAGCTCGCGACGATCGGCTACCGCGGCCCCGAGCACGTCGCGCGCGCGCTCGCCGCCGCGCGCCCGGCGCCCGCCGGCCACGCCCTCGACGCGGGCTGCGGGACGGGGCTCTGCGGTCCGCTCGTGCGGCCCTCGGCGCGCGTGCTCGTGGGCGTGGACCTGTCGAGCAAGATGCTCGAAAAGGCCCGGGATCGCGGCTGCTACGACGATCTCGTCCACGCCGAGCTGACGGCGTACCTCGAGTCGCAGCCCGGTCGCTTCGACTTCGTCGTGTGCGCCGACACGTTCATCTACTTCGGCGACCTCGCGCCGCTCGCGCGCGCGTTCGCCTTCGCGCTCGCGCCCGGCGGTCACCTCGTGTTCTCCGCCGAGGAGCGCCCCGCGCAGCCGGGGCGCGCCCCGGGCTACGACCTC
>CAIVJW010000288.1 GCA_903906315.1 uncultured delta proteobacterium
CGCCGGGCCGTCACTCGACGGCGGCTTCGACGAGGTGCGCGACGACTTACCCAGTGCCTCCTTCAGCGCCAGACCCTCCGCTTGAAGGGCAGCGACCCTGGCTCGCAGCGGCTCGATGACCGCGTCGCGCTCCGCGAGTTGGCGCCGAAGGTCGGCAATCTCCTCGTCGCGTGCGTCGGCCACCTCGACGTTTCATCACACGGCGCGCCTTCTGTCCCCCCTTTCGCACATGATCACAGGTGGTCACATAGGATCATTCGCGCCGTCGCGAGCCTACACAACCCGTGAACGCGTACTGCGCGTCGGGGCCCGCGCCGGCGGATCTTGACCCTCCGGGCACACCGCTGCGGTCGAGGACGCGCTCGATGGCGGCAGTGGCAGGAAGGGCGGGCGAGGACGCCGACCTCGCGGGTGCGTCGGAGCTGGCGCGCCCAGTCGAGCCCCGGGGAGGTCGCGAGCAGCGCGGTCGCGTCTTCACGTCTTCGCGCAAGCGAGAGGCGCTCCTGAGCTCCAGCGACCCCCGGAGATAGGTCATCCGGACGCCCGGTCCGTCGAGCAGCTCGCGGGCCACCCAGTCGTCGCGCGACGGCCTGCCGCTCGAGACGAGGCGCTGGTCGACGTCGACCGAAGCGGGCTGCACGGTGAGCCGTTCGGCGTCGAGCGGGTCGAGGACGGTCGCGGCGCCCGCGCGCGGCGCATGCCACCGGTTCGGGGGGGGGGCCCCGGCGGCGCCCGCGCGCGGGGCACGTTGCGCGCGCGAATCCCCGGCGCGGACCTCTACGTCGGCGTGGTGCCGATCGCGCGCGCGGCGTCGTCCGCGGTGCCCGTACCGACGGCGGTCAGCCACCGGCGCAGGACGGCCGGGTCGCGCGTCGCGTCGACGCGGGCCCGCAGGTCCACCGCCGCCTCGCCGAATCGCGCCTCGTAGAGATCGATCACGGCCTGCGCGAGCGCCTGCTCGCGCCCCTGCTCGCGCCCTTGCGCGAGCACGGCCCCGAGGCCCGGTTGCCCACCGCCACGTCGGGCGCGCGGAGCATGTCGGGCTCCGGGCTGTAGCCCGTATCGACGCCGACCTGATCGACGGCCGGATCCCAGCCGACGACCGAGGCGCCGAGCGCGTTCGGCCCCGAGCCCCTTCCGCCCGTGGGCGCACCGTGGATCGGGTTGCCCCGCGAGAGCTCGTACGGGTCGCCGGAGCGGATCGGGTCGGCCAGGAAGGGGCCGCGGTCGGGTTTGGGCGAGCCGGATCGCCTGCCGACAGCGCAGCGCACGCGCGCGGCGCGAGCACCGACGTCACGGGCGCGACCGACCTCGTGCGACGGGGGCGGCGGCACCGCCGGAGGTCCCCCATGCCGCGCCGCGCTCCGGTGGCGGAGCGGCGGAGATCGGACAAGCGGGCCGTGGGGCGGCCATCGGCTTGAGCTGCCTTCGCATCGCCCGCGACGCGGCCTGGTGCCACGCGACGGTCGCGTCTGGCAGAGACGAGGCCTCCCCGCGCTACGTTCCCCCGCCGTGGAGAAGCTGGTCTATTCGCCGCGGCCTCCGTCGAGCTCCGGTCCGCGGATCACGGCGCCGCGACGCGCCGCGGTCACGGTGAATGAACACACCGATAGTACGACTTAACCGTCGCCGTCTGCGGCATGACCTCGCCATGACCGAAGTCGACCGCCCAGGCCGTCGGGGCGGTCGCTTGGGTTGCCGTCCAGTGCCACGAGCCGATCGTGTCCCCGAAGAAGATCAGGTCGACCGCCGGGCTCACTCCGGTGGTGCGATCGAGGATCGTCTGCAGCTCCTTGACATTGGGCAGCCTCCACCCTTTCCCCTTCAGGAAGAGGTCCGTGCAGTGCGTCTTGGCGTCGGACCACGACGACAGCGGGTTAGCCTGCATGTCCCTCTGCCAGAGGAGCTTCGTCCTGTTGTCGGTCACCGTCCCGTCGAGATGGTCGGTGAACTGACCCTTCGGCGCGGCGGCCTGGACGCGAGATGCGACGAAGCTGCCTCCGACCACCACCGCGCCCAGCACGACCAACCAATCGCGACGTCTCCGGTTCATCATCGTCGGTCTCCTTCAAGCGCCCTGCCGACGCCTCGCTGCCCTGGCTCCCGGTCGAAACCGGGAGACCTCTCCGCGCTTCGCGATCCGTGACCGGACCGTGCCCCGACCGTGCGCTCGTGCGTTCGACGCCTCGCCGGCGCGGGCAGGTCGATGCTCACGGCAAGGTCGCCGCCCGGGGGGGGGCGACGACAAGCGCCTCGATGCGCCCCACGCCGGGCTTGCCCGTGGAGCTCGAATGGTCGAGTCGCCCGGTGGCCGCGCTCAGCGGACACATCGCACGTGGTAGTCATTCGGTGGAATACCAGCCCCAGGGGGGAACGACGTGTAGACCTGGCCTCCCCCACCGTGGTCGAAGGTCACGTACCAGGCGGCCTTGCCTCCCTCCGCCGGGGTTGCTGACCAGTACCAGGCCTCGACCGTGTTGGGGAAGGCGCCGGGATCGATCATCGCGCCCGTCGCCTGACCGTAGTCGACCAGCGTCGCGAGCTCGATGACGGAGGGTAGACGCCAGTCGTTGCGGTTGTTGAGGCCGAGATCGCGGCAATAGGTGTGCGCTTGTTCCAACGTCCCGTGGGAGAGTGCTTCTTGCTGCCAGATGAGCCCCGTGACCGTGTCCGTCACTTCCATGAGCTTCACCGTGTAGTCGCTCTTCTCCGGAGCCTCCGGAGAAACGGGCCAGTTGGCCCATTCGTAGACGCACAGATCGTAGTCGGTGTTGCACCACGCCCCGTCTTTCCCCACCGCCGGCCACGGCGCCGAACAGACGCCGCCGCAGGGGCCGGTGCCGCCCGCGCCGGTCGCGCCACCCGCCCCGGCCGCGCCGCCCGCGCCGGTCGCGCC
>CAIVJW010000289.1 GCA_903906315.1 uncultured delta proteobacterium
GACGGCGGCGCGGCTCTCGGCGCGGGCCTCGGCGGCGCGCGCGGCGGCGAGCTCGGCGAGCTCGGCCGCGACGCGCGTGGCCTTGCGCCGGAGCGCGACCTCGCGGAGCGCATCGCTGCGGTCGACGATGCCCTCGGTGAGCAGCGCCTCGACGTGCGCCCAGCCGCTCGCGACGAGCGCGGCCTCGTCGCCGAGCCGGCCGGCGAGCGAGAGCCGCGCGGAGAACGCGACCGGCGCCGCGTAGGTCGCGAGCCCGGAGGTGGCGAGGCCCTCGCGAACGTGTTCGAGCACCCGTTCGACTCCGCCGGGCGGGAGCCGATCGGCCTTGTTGACGAGGATCTGCACGGGCACCCCGAGCGACCGGATCTCCTCGAGGACCCGGCGCTCGGACTCCTTGAGCGGCGCGGTGGCGTCGAGGAGCCAGATCGCGACGTGAGCCTCGTCGAAGGCCTGGCGCGCGGCTACGACGTGGTCCGGATCGGGCGCGTTGAACCCGGGCGTGTCCAGCACCTCGACCCGCTTCAGCCGCTCGATCGGCGCGTAGATGAACACGCGATCGATCTTCGCGCCGTCCTCGGCGAGGGCGCGGAGCGTCGGCTTGAGGGCGGCGTGCGGGACGACGCGGTCGGGCGCGCCGCGCACGACGACGCGGGCGAAGGGGTCGGGCGCCCACGCGACCCAGTGGAGCGTCGCGGTGGTCGGCAGCACGCCGGTCGGCGCGACGTCGACGCCGAGGAGCGCGTTCAGGAACGTGCTCTTGCCGGCGTTGAACTCGCCCACGACGGCGAGGCGCAGCGGCCGTTCGCCCTCGACCGCGAGCGCCTCGACCGCGCGCACGAGATCGAGCCGACCGAGCCCGCTCGCGAGGTCGCGCAGCATCGGCAGCACGCGCCCCCAGGACGCGCGCGCCCCCCGATCCGCGGGCGGGACCCACGTCCCGAGCACGGCGCGGCGCAGCTCCGCCGCCCAGCCGGCGGCTTCCCCGAAGACCTCGTCGAGGGCCGCGAGCGCGCCGGCGTCGTCGCCGGCGGCGTGAAGCACGGCAGCGTCGCGCAAGCGCCTCAAATCGGGCGGCAGGAGGGCCGGATCGCGATCGGCGAGGACGTGCAGCGCGCCCAGATCGCGCGCTTCGGCCGCCAGCCGAAGCAGCCCTGCGACCGCACCGGCGTCTCCCGCGCCGAGCCCGCGCGCGAGCGCACGACGGGCGTCGTCGCGCCGGCCTTCGGCGAACGCGAACGCGGCCGCGAACGACGGAGCCTCGAGCTGCCCGCTCGCCGCGACGACGCGGCGCACGCGGTCGACGAGGACGGCATCGCGCGACGCGGCGACCACCGCGGCGAGCACCTCCGCGCCGCCGGTCGCGTCGAGGAGAAAGGCGCGCAGGGCGTGATCCGCCGCCGATGCGAGCCCCGCGCCCCCGCCCTGCTCCGACCCGAGGAGCGCGAGCCGGGCGCGCGCACAGGCCGCACGCCCCGGCTCGGAGGGCTCCTCGCCGAGGCCGCCCGCCGCCTCCACGGCGAGGTCGGGCTCACCGAGGGCGAGGTGGCACTCGACCCGGCGGAGCGCGACCTCGGCATCGGCCGCGCCGACCTGCGGCGCCACGCGCTCGAGCCAGCGCAGCGCGCGCGCCGCATCGGAGGCCGCGAGATCGAGATCGCACAGCACGAGCAGCGCGGCGCGCGTGGACTCGCGATCATCGGGCGACGCCGCCGCGCGAGCGAGCGCGTCGCGAGCCTCGGGCCGCCCGAGGCGGAGCGCCGCGCGCCCGAGGCGCAGCCACACGTCACCACGCCAAGGCAGCTTGTCGGACAGCACCGACAGCGCCTCGAACGCCTCGTGATCGAGCCACGCCTCCTCGGCCGCGTCGGCCCAGATCGCGAGGCCGAGCAGCGACCCAGGCACCGCCGCGAGGATCGCCCGCGCGCGCTCGCGCGCCTCGAGCGGGCGACCGCGCGCGAGGGCCTCCTCGGCCGTGCGGCGCTCGCCGTCGAGCCCGCGCGCGATGAGCTCGACCCGACCGACGAAGCGGGAGAGGCTCTCCACGAGGCGAGGCATGGCCGGATGAGAGCCCGTCCGGGCGCTCGGGATCAATCCCGAGCCGCGATCGTGGGGCCCTGGCCGGCGCGCGCCGCGGAGGCTGCCGCGGGAGCGCGCCGCCGCAAGACCACGTAGCGCAGCCGCGATCGCGTGCTCACCGCGGTAGGCTCGAGCTCCGCGTCCGCCCCGGGCAGCGCCGCGAGCCGCCGCTCGACGGCCCGCGAGAAGCGCGACGCGGTCCACGGCGTGGCGAGGGGCTGTCCCTCGTCGAGCAGGAGGACCAGCGTATCGACCTCTCGGGTGCCGAGGAGCGCCGGCGGCACGTGCTTGCTCGTGTGCCCGCCGGGCAGCGCGGCGATCGCCGGGTCCGTGACACCCGCGAGGTCGACCAGCGTCGCGGGCGTCGCGGCGCCGACCCAGCCGACGTCGAGCGTCGCGACCACGCGCGAGGCGGCGAGCGCGGGCGTGAGCTCCTCGATCACCGCGAGCCGGTCTGCGCCCACGCGCGCGGCGGCCGGCCCCACGGTCGCCATCACCCACGCGGCGGCCGACACGACGAGCCCGAGCCTTGCGGCGGTCGCCATCGACGCGATCCACCCTGCAGGCGCGGCCGCCGCCACGTACGCGGCGCCGAGCACCGTCGCGGGGAGCGCGGGGACCACGAGCCGCGAGAGCGGCATCCAGTCGCCCCCGGCGAGCCCGACCGCGACGAAGTGTACGAAGACCGACGCGACGACCGCGCGCGGCCACCCCCCGAGCCGCAGGAACGCGCGCGGCGCCACGAGCAGGATCGGCCCCGTGAGCAGGAAGCACGCGAGCGCGTAGCGCGCGCCGAGCACGAGGTCGGCGGGCTTCGCGAGCTGGGCGAGCGGGGCCGCGCGGCCGAAGACCATCGATCGGAGGAGCGCGACCGCCACGAACGGCGCGGCAGCAGCGCCGACGCGCGCCCACGCCGGCGTGACGACCGCGCGCACCCCGGCAGGGTCGGGCGCCGCCGCGACCACGATCACCCACGGCAGCAGCTCGGGGCGGAGCCCGGCCGCGATCGCCGCGCACGCGATGCCCGCCCGCGTGCGGCCGATCGCGCGCAGCGCCACGGCAGCGCACGCGAGCGCCGTCACGAGCCCGGTCTCCAGCCCCGCCACGCTCCACGCCGCGAGCGGGGCGGACACGGGCACGAGCGCGAGCGCGCTGAACCGCGCGGGGCGGTCCGACGATCGATCGACGGCGACCGCGAGCAACCCGGCGGCGATCGCCCACGCGACGAGGCCGATCGCCTTCGCCGCACGAAGCGCCGCGAGCGGCCCCGCAGCCGCGAAGGGAGCGAGCAGCGGCGCCCAGCCGAGCGCGGTCACCCCGTCGGTGACCGGACCTCCCGCGTTGAAGCGGTAGCCGAGCCCGCGCGCGAGGTGGTGCGCGTAGCGCGCCGGGATCAGGGCGTCGTCGACCGTGAAGCCGCGGAGCGCGAGCGCCGGCACGAGCGCCAGCGCGGCCCCGACGGCGCCGACGATCCACGCGCGCTTCGTCTCTCCGAGGTTCATCCGCTCGATCTCGCGCGCCGACCGGCGCGGAGCGACTGTAGCGAAAGCGCGCGAACGGGGCGCGCCAAGCGGTACGGCAGACGACGAATCGCGTCGCTAGCTAGCTCGACGCGCGTTGTCCAATCCACGGCGATCCGCACCGAAAACTTAGGGTTGACCCGCGCGTTGCCTAGCATTTGCGCCCGGTGCAGATCCTTTCCCTCGCAGCGCTCCGCCCCGCCGAGAAGCCGCCCATCCCGTCGGTGGCGCCCCTGCGCACCCTGCTCGATGCGCTCGCCGTCCCGGCGCTGCTCGCCGTCCACCCCGACGCCGCCGAAGCGGCCACGCTGGTCTGCGAGCTCTCGTACGCGCTACGCGACCTCGGCGCGCGCGATCGAGTCCGCGCGGTGGTCCACCTCGGCGGGACGCCCGATCCCTGGCAGCTCGGCCTCGAGCGCGCGGGCGCCGACGTCCTCGTCTCCGTCTTCCAGGGAGGCGGCCTGCCCGAGATCGCCGTCCACGAGCGGCGCCTCGACACGAGCGCCCTCGCCGCGCGCGTGGTCGAAGCCATCGGGCGGCTCTCCGCCGACGCGAGCCCGGCCATGCGCGAGCGACTCGGCAGCGCCCGCGAGTCGCTCGAGGCCACCCTGCCCTTCTCCGCGGACCCGTCGGCCGAGCTCGCGGTCGTCGCCGTCGAGCCGACCGGCGACATCCCGATCGTCGTCGCCGCCGACATCGTCCTCCGCACGGTGACGAGCAGCGGCCCCGCCCCAGCCGTCCTGCGCGCCGACCTCTTCTCGCTGCTCTTCCGCGGCAAGGTGCGCATCACCATCGGCGACCGCTCTCGCGAGCTGCCCGAGGTGCTCGTCTTCCCCTTCGCCGAGCAGCTGACCGCGATCACCTTCGAGGCCATCGAGGCGTGGGTGCGCGCGGCGCCCTTCCACCGCCGCGCGACCGTCGGCGGCGCCGTCTGCGGCATCCGCCTGAGCTCCGATCGCGCCGCGTCCCTCACGCTCGGCCTCGACCGCCGCCTCCACGGCGACCGCGGGCACGCCTCCACCCTCCCCGCCGTCGACATGCTCGCGCTCGCGCAAGGCGTCGTGGCGTTCGGCCGCGCGCTCTGCCGCAGCCTCGTGCGGCGCGACCGGGCGCAGGCGTCGAACCTGCGGCTCGTCGCGTTCCGCACGCAGGTCCGCGAGCTCGCCGAGCGCCTGCGCGACGCGACCCGCGACGACTCGAAGATCAACGCCGCCCCGGAGGGCTATCGCGCGTACGCCGCGACGATGCGCCCGCCCGGCGCCGACGACGACAGCTTCGGCCGCACGCGCCTGCGCTTCTCCCCGCGCTGGTACGCCGGCGTCCCGTCGATCGACCTGCGCGCGACCTTCCTCTGCGGCGACGCGATCGTCGTCGGCTCCGCGCGCGAGCTCTGCTGCCTCGATCGCCGCACGGGTGACGTCGTGTGGAAACACCCCGTCGGCCGCGCGGCGACGGTCATGACCCCCTCGGGCATCGCCCGCCTCGACTCGAACGGCGCGCTCGAGCTGCGCAGCCTCTCGTCCGGCGATCCCGTGTGGACGACGCGCCTGGCCCCACGCGTCGGCGCCGCCGCCTCCGGCGCCGTCGTGAGCGCGCCGGGCCTTCCAAAGATGCTCCTGCTCAGCGAGGGCGCCCGGCACCTCGCCGCCGTCGATCTCTTCTCGGGCGAGGTGCGCTGGCGCCACGCCACCCGCCGCAGCGGCGCGACCCGCCTCCGCCGCGCCGGAAAGCTCGTCGTCGTCACGAGCGGAGAGCCCACCCTCACCGCGCTCGACGTGCTCTCGGGCGAGGTCGTCTGGCGCTACTGCGACCAGCTCCGCTTCACGGCCCCCGTCGCCGTCGACCAGGATGCGCTCTTCGCGGTCGCGGGCGACGGCGCCTTCGTCGGCCGAGGCGGCTCGCGCCTGCACCACCTCGACCCGTGGTCCGGCGCGGCGCGCTGGAGCGTCGACCTGTCCGCCGGAACGAGCCCCGTCGGCGCCCCGCTCCTCGCCGCCGAGACCGTCATCGTCGCCAGCCACGGCCGGCGCGGCACCGAGCTCTTCGGCTTCGATCGCGCAACGGGAGCGCTGCGTTTCCAGCGAGCCGCCTGCTCCGCGGCGGCCTCGTGCATGGTCGTCGACGACGTCGTCATCCTGAACAGCGAGGCCGGCGAGCTCGTCGCCATCGACGCGCGCGACGGCGAGGTCCGCTACCGCCACGTCTTCGCGGGCGGATCCGACGGCGACCGACCGCGACGCCTCGAGCCGATCCTGCGCTCCGGCGCGCTCTTCGTCCCGCAGAACGAGGTCCACGTCGTACGCCCGCGCGACGGCGTCCTCCTCGGCAAGGTCCCGAGCGACCTCGTCCCCGATCTGCTCCGCGTCGACGAGCGCTGCGACGTGTACGTGGTCGAGGAGAGCGGCCACCTCGCCGCGTTCGCCGCCGCGCCGCGCCTGACCCTCGTGCAGTGATCGCCGGGCGCGCCGCGCGCCGATCGGCCAACGGTCAGCGCGGCGGCAGCCAGATCACGCGCACGGTCACCGGCACGATCCCCTCGCGGACCATTCCGACGGCCTCCGCCGCGGCGCGCGACAGGTCGATCACCCTCCCCGGCTCGTACGGGCCACGGTCGTTCACGCGCACCACGACGTGCCGCCCGTCGTCGCGGACGACGTCGACGACCGCGCCGAACGGCAGCGTGCGGTGCGCGGCCGTCAGGTCGAGCGGGTCGTACGGCTGCCCGCTCGAGGTGCGACGTCCCACGAACCGATCCGCGTACCAGCTCGCGAGCCCACGCTCCCCCGAGGGCGCCGGTCCAGCCCACGGAGGTCCGCCCGCAGCCGCCCACGGCGACTCGACGTGGCTCGGCTCGACGCAACCGATCGCCGTCAGCGCGAGCGTGAGCGCCACGAGGCGCCTCCCCTGGCCGAACGACGCACGCCACGACCGACGACGGCGGGCAGGGCAGCGGACCCGTCCCATGCCCTAGCGCTCTCGGTCGGGGCGCGGACGCCGGCGAATCTGCCGAGCCTTGCCATCGACGAATCGAGCCAGCGCGACGAGCGGGACCCCCGTCGGGCAGCCTCGCTCCTTCTCCCGCAACACCTCGACCGGCACGTGCTCGAGGGCGAGCGCGGCCGCGTCGTAGTCCGGCATGCTGCGCGACGACGCGAGCACGAACCGCATGAGACCCGGATACGCGCCCCGCGAAGCCACCATCCGCTCCGCCTCGCCAACATCGCACCGACCGCACGCGATGCACCGAGAAAATGCCGCCATGCCAGCGCGAGTCGCCGCGTCGACGGGAGGGAGCCGATCGTGGTCGTAGTTCGCGTGGAACAGGCGAAGGCCCGTCACCTCGCCGAACATCCTCTTCACGGTGGCGCGAATCATCGCCCAGCCGAGCACGGCGACCGCGAGCGCGCGACCTGAGAGCACGCCCCAGCATAGCAAGCCGGCGCCTCCGCGCCCCACGGCCTGCCGGGCGATCGAGGGGAGACCTCCGGGGAGCCCGGCGTAGTACGAAGACCGCCGGTGTGACGGCGTTACGGCGGATCGTTACGGCGTGACGCCAGGGTTACGCCCGGCCGACCCGGGGCGACGCGCGTTGGGCTGAATTTCGGGGCCGACCGCGGTGGCACGGCGCCTGCGACTGCGGCCCGGCCATGAGCCGTCCGACCGCCTGCACCGCGACCGAGCCCGAGACCATGGCCGCCGCCACCGCAGCCGAGCTGGCCCTGGTGCAGGAGCTGCTGACGAAGAGCGACCGAGCCTGGCGCGAATTCCACGCGCGGTACGGCCGCCTCGTGCACCGCTGCATCACCAAGGTCACGTGCCGCTTCCGCCGCTTCGCCAGCGACGACGACCTCCGCGAGATCTACGCGACGTTCCTCGCCCAGCTGCTCGCGAACGACATGTACAAGCTGCGCATGTTCGCCCCGGAGCGCGGCGCGAACCTGACGTCGTGGATCGGCCGGCTCGCGACGAACTGCGCGCACGACTACGTCAGGTCCGGCCGCCGCCGCGCCCTCCGCGAGCGCGACTCGGTTGAGCAGAGCGACCTCGAGCGGTCGGCGGCGCCGTGGGTCGACGACGAGGTCGACTCCCGCCGCCGCCTGCGCGCGGTCGAGAGCCTCCTCGCCGATTTCCCGCCGAAAGACCGCGAGTTCGTCAATCTCTACTTCGGGGAGGGGCTGGACCCCGACGAAATCGCGGAGCGCATGCGCATCAGCCGGAACACGGTGTACTCGAAGCGGCACAAGATCCAGAGTCGCCTCGAGGCGATCCTCTCCGAGGCGCGGCTCGCCGCCTGACCCGATCGCCTCCCGCCGCGTCGGTGCTCGTCGCAAGCGGAGCGCGCCTCCGCGTGTGGTAATAGCGGGGGCGCATGGATCGCCCCACTTCCCCAGCACCTCGCTCCCTCGTCCACCTCGCGTTCGCGGCCATCGCAGCGCTCGCAGCGGGCTGTAGCGGCACGGCCAGCGGCGGGGCCGGTGACGCGCCCGCGGATCCGCTCGCCGACCCGTACGGCAGCGGCAAGAGGGTCCACGAGCTGGTCGGCCCCGCGACGTGGTCGAACCCGGACGACCGCGACAGCGTGTCGTGCAAGGTCCCGGCGAACGTCCAGGTGCACATCACCGGCGCGACCGTCATCGCCGTCGATCGCTTCGACGAGACGGGCGACGGCGCGCTGGGCAACATCTACGTCCAGGATTCGCTCGACGACCGCCCGCCGTACTCGGGCGTGACGGTGTTCGCTCCGTCCTTCGCTCCGCCCGACCTGCACCTCTCGGCCGGCGACGTCGCCGATCTGATCGGCGACTACCAGGAGTTCCTCGGCCCGGTGAGCGGCCCGTTCAGCTTCTGTCACACGCTCCCCGAGATGGGCGGCGCGATGACCTTCCGGTTCGACACGCGACCCGTCGCGCCGAAGACGATCCCGATCACCGACCTCCGCTCGTACGACACCGCGCGGAAGTGGCTCGGTTCGCTCATCCGAGTCGAGAACGTCACGCTCGTCAGCGACGCGACGCCCGACAGCAAGAAGCGCTGCAACGTGCCGATCGACGTCGGCGGCGGGATCAGCCAGGGCGACCAGCCGAAGATCTCGAACGAGCTGTTCGACCTCGACTGCGCGGCGGGGACGAAGCTCACCGCCGGCACCAAGCTGAAGAGCATCACCGGCGTGCTGACGTACTTCTACAGCTTCAATATTGCGCCGCGGTCGGCCGACGACGTCGTTTTGTGACGGCTTCGCCCCGCGCGAGCCGAGTGACGGTACGGGGCCCGGTGGTCCCCCGCGGCGTCGAGGTGCAGACCTCGTGAGGGCTCGTCGTGCTGCGATGGCGCGAGGGGCGCCGCTCGCGCTTCTCGCCCTCTGCGCAGGCTGTTTCGGGGCGACGCCGACCGTCCCCGGGAGAGAGCAGGCGAGGCCGATCGGCGCGCTGCCGGAGGGCGGCGTGGCCGGCCGCATCGACGTGCGACGCGTCGACGGGCGACCACGGCTCACGCTGGTCGCCCGCGACGGAGACCCGGCGCCCGCGCTGGTCGTCGCGGTCGCGATCGACGCGGGGCCGATCGCGAGCGCCGCGCTCTCGGCGCTCGTCGAGGGGCGGCTCCGCGCCGCCGGCTTCGAGGTCGACGCTCGGGCGGACCGCGCGTCGTTCCGCGTGCGCTGGGGCAGCGCCGATCCGGCGCGCGCGGGCGCGTTCCTCGAGGCGCTCGTGACGGCGTTCGCGGCGCCCATAGCGAGCGGGGCGCCGGAGCTCTCGCTCGTCGCGCGGCGCGTCCGGGGGTTGAAGGAAGCGCCGATCGATGCCGCTGAGCTCGCGGGGATCGCGACGTGTACGGGGGAGATCGGGGCCGCCGCCGCGGAGGTCGATCGCGAGGTCGACGCGGCGGGAATGCCGCGGTCGCTCGAGGCCTGGCGGCGCGAGAGCCTGCACACGGGGCGTGCGTCGATCGCAGCGGTCGGCCCGGCGGCGTTCGGCGCGGCCGTCGCGAGCGCGGCCGAACGCACCACCGGGTGGCCGAGCGGCAGCCCCCCGGAGGACGCGTGGCCGTCGAGCGATCCCGTGACGGCGTACGCTTCGTCCACGATCGCGCGGCGTTCGGCGCGGGTGAGCGTCGCGGTGCGGATTGCGGATCCCGCCGCGGCGGTCGCGGCCGCGGAGCAGCTCGCGCGCCCGGATTCGGCCCTCTCACTGCGGCTCGGCGGCCTCCCCCAGCCCTGGCAGACGACGGCCGTGACGGGCACGGCGCGACCGCGGGGCGGTTGCGTCGCGGTGACGATCGAGACGACGCGCCACCCCGGGGCGATCCCGGTCGAATCGTCCGCGGCGATCGCGGGGGCGATCGTGGCCCGCGAGATCACGGCGGAGCTCGCGGCGGCCGGACCGAGCGCGGTCGCGGCTCGGCAGATCCTGACGGCCGCCGACGCGCGCGAAGCCGCCGGCCGTGCGGCCTGGTGGGCGCTGTCGGGCGCGGTGCCTGGCGCGCCCCCGCGGACGGCCATCGCGGTTGGGCTCTCCGCCACCGACCGCGCCGGCGCCGACCTCGCTCCGGTGCGCGCGAAGATCGAGGCCGATCTCGGGCGCGCGCGCGCTCCCGCCGTGCTCGAGCGCCGCGTGGCGGTCGAGCGGGGACAGGGCGAGCTGTGGATCCTCCTGGCGAGCCCATGCGGCTCCTCCGAGGAGGGCACGCAGGACGCTGCCACCAGCGGGCTCGCCGTGCTCACGGCGATCGCCTCGCGTCGCCCGAGCGACGTGGCGATCGAGCCATGGATCACCCCGGACGGCGTCGGCGTGATCGCCCACGGGGCGCCGATCGACGAGCACGAGGCCGCGGACGCGCTCGCGAGGCGGGTCGCCGACGAGGCCGCGCGGACGCTGACCGCGTCGGCGCTGACGGCCGAAGGCCTCGCCTCCGCGAGGTCGCAGGCGCTGCGACAGGTCGAGCGGGGAGGCGGGCTCCAGGGCGCGGCGCTCGACGCCTTCCTCGGCGCGGCGTCGCCGGATCACCCGTCGTGGCTCGAGCCGCTCGGGCCGTGGAGCCGCGCGGCGAACGCGAGCCTGGACGCGGTGCGCCTCCGACGGCACGCGATCGCTGCGGGGCCGATTCGCGTCGCGGTGATAGCGCCTGCGGGTGCGAGCGAGGCCGCAGTTGCCGCCGACGCGGTGGGCCGGTGGCTCGCGCCAGCGGTCGCGACGACCACGTGCCGTCCGGCGCCGACGGGGCTCCCGCGCGCAGGCCGCTACGACGCGAAGCTCCCCTCCGACACGCCGATCGCGCAGGCCCTCGTCGGCGTGGGCGTACCGCCTACGGGCGCAACGGGGCACGACCTCGCCGAGCTCACCGCGCTCGCGCTCGACGGCGACGGCGGGGCGCTCGCCACGGCCCTCGCGGCGATTCCGGGCGCGAGAGCGACCGCGCGCCTGCTCGGCGGCGCGCGCACGGCGGCGCTGGTGGTCGACGTCAGGGCACCGGCCGACTCGCTCGACGCGGCGGTGACCGAGGTGAAGGGCGCGCTCGCGAAGCTCGCCCAGCGCGTGACCGAGGCCAGCCTCTCGAGGGCGATCGACGCCGCAGCGCGCACACGCCGCAGCGCGCTCGGCGACCCGCGCGCTCGCCTGGTCGAGCTCTGGCGCGGCGTCACCCCGGCACGCCCCTCTCCGGCCCTCGCCGCGTGGCGCGACTGGCTCGGCTCCACGCTGCGCGATCCCTCGTTCATCGTCGTGGAAGCGCGGCCGGAGTAGCCGCCGGGCGCCGCTCCCGAGCCTTCGAAACGCCGAAGCCCCCGGGAGGCGGGGGGCTTCGCGCGCTGCGGGCTTGCGGTCGGTCGAGCGCGCCTATTCGGCGCCGTCGAACTCCGCCTCGTCGAGCACGACGGGCGCGGCGTCCTCGACCTCGACCTCGACGTCAGCTTCGACCTTCTCGGCCTCGTCCGCCGCCTCGATGACCTCGTCCTCGTCCTCGTCGTCCTCCTCTTCGGCCACCACGAGGACGGGGAGGCGACGCTTGCCGACCGGTCCCTCGTCCACGTAGTCGCGGAGCGCGGACATGTCGCGCAGCGCCTCCAGCTTGGCGAGCGCCTTCACCTCGACCTGGCGAATGCGCTCGCGGGTGAGGTTCATGATCGCGCCGACGTCCTCGAGCGTCGTGCCCCCACGATCGGCCACGTCGAGCGCGCACGTCTCGTTCATCTCCCAGACCTCGAGGTCGGGGAAGTTGAGCTTGATCGCGCCCGTCCTCGCCGACACGTCCAGGTAGAGGTGGTGCTGGCACGAGACGAACGGGCACGGTCGCGCGCCCTCGAGGCACTCGGCCCGCATGTGAGGCTTCCAGTAGTCGGTCTCCGGATAGAGCATCCGGCCGATCTCGAGCTCGCGCTTCGTCATGCGCTTCACGCTGATCGTGCGCGCCCGGATCTCGCGCTTTCGGCGAGACCTGCGCTGCTCGCGCGTGATCGTGCCGTCCGCCGTGCCCGGCTTCAGGGCCAGCGCCCCTTCGACGAGCTCAAGTCCTTCGCCCGTGGCGCCGATATCCTCGACGCCATGCTCGGAGTCCGCGTCCTGTCCGTCGAAGACCTCGAGCTCGTCCGAAACCGTTCCCATGCGCTGCCTCCCGTCTTCCTCGTCCCGCTACGCGCGCGCACGTTTCCCGCGACATCCGGAAGCCCGCCCCGGATGCTCTGGGCACCGCTCACACCCCCCGTAACCCGCCCCAACCGAACACACGACGATCCGACGGAGTCTCCCCGTCGGCCGTCGCTCGCTACTCGAAGAAAGGGCGCGCCTCGCGCCCTAAGAAGCCATCGCCGGGATCAACCCACGGCCTGCTGTCGTGTCGCCCCCGCGCCCGCCGTCGCCGCCGCGATCAGCCGCTGCTCGATGCTCTCGAGCTTGGCGATGAGATCGTGAGCGAGCGCCTCGGCGTTGACGAGCTCGTTGGCGACGGCGCGGGCCGAGGGCTCACTTCGGCGCGTCTTGGCAGCGCCGCGGAGAGCCTCGAACACCTTGCCGAGCGTCCGCTCGAGCTCCTCGATGTCACCCCGAACGAACAAGTACTCGCGCTGAATTTCCTCGATCGTGTAGTCCTGGGCCATCATCTCCTTCACGCGCTGGATCTGACGGACCACTCGAGACGGATACATGCCCTGAGAGCCCTGGTGCTTGCCCTTGCGCCCGACTCGGACGCTGCGGGGAAGGAGCCCGAGCTGGACCCACTTACGAAGGGTCGCCTCACTGAACCTGATCTCGTGAGAAGCAAAGACGTCGAGGATCTCGTTCGAGGTGAGGCCCGCGCCTCTCTCTCTCTCGATACGGTCAAGCTCCTCTTCGGAGATCCTCAGCAAGACTTCCTCCCACCCACCGGGCCACGACGACTGCCCGGCCACCGCGTCCCAACCGACGCGCGCGAATGTATTCCATTGAGTAGAATCGCGTCAATTCTGCGACCCGACGATGATCGCCGCAGGCATCGCGGGCCGCCCAGAAACCTAGGGCAAGGCGGATCCCTACGGACATTTTCCGTCACCGAGATGGCGGACCCGACGAGGCGCACGGACGGGCTCGGCGACAGGGCGCCGCGCCGCCGCGCTCGGGGCGGGCTGCTGCTAGTCTCGGCCCCATGACGAGGAACCAGGGCGGGGCGACCGAGGCCGGCGCGGCCACCCCCGAGCCCCTGCTCCGGGACGTGAACACGCGGGGCATCCGCACCCGGGTACTCGAGGCGGGCGACCCCGCGGCGCCGGCGATCGTCCTGATCCACGGAATGTTCGAGAGCCACCTCACGTTCGAGGAGGTCATCGGGGACCTCTCGCGCCGATTCCACGTGATCGCGCCCGACCTTCCAGGCTTCGGCGAGAGCGAGAAGCCGACACCCACGGGGTACGCCTACAGCATCGAGACCTTTGCCGAGGCGGTCGCCGACCTCATCGCCGCGTTCGGCGTCGGCCGCGCGGCCGTCGTCGGGCACGGCATGGGCGGCGCCGTCGCCCTGACGCTGGCGGCCGTGCACTCGGAGCTCGTGCAGCGGCTGGTCCTCGTGGACACGCTCTCGTACCCGGCACCGACCACCTTCCGGTCGCGCCTCCCGTTCTTGCCGGTGATCGGGAGCTTCCTCTTCAAACAGCTCTGGGGCCGCGCGCTCTTCCGGGCGACGTTCCGCGACGAGGTGTTCCCGCCCGGCGCACCGTTGCCGCTCGCGCGGATCGACCGGCACTACGACCTCTTCAACACGCCCGCCGCGCGCGAGAGCGCGCACGCCGTGATGACGGCGATGCTCGACACGCGGGCCGTGCTCGCGCGCGTGTCCCGCGTGAACGCGCCCACGCTCGTGGTCTGGGGGCGCGAGGACCGTCGGTACCCCGTCGCCGCCGCACAGCGCCTCGCGCGCGAGATCCGAGGCGCGAAGCTCGAGATCATGGAGACGGGGCACGCGCCGCATCAGGAGCGACCGCGGGAGCTCGCGCGCCTGCTGACGCAGTTCCTCGAGGGGCGGCGGTGAACGGCGACGCGCCTGGCGAGCGCACGGAGGCCCTCGTCGGGCCGCTCTCCCCGAGCGGCATCGGGGACGTCGCGCGCCGGTTCGCCCGCGACCGGGCGGCGATGACCGGCCTCGCGCTCGCGGCGGGGCTCGCGCTGTTCGCGCTCGTCGGCCCGCTGATATCCCCGTACGGGCCGCTCGAGAGCGACTTCTCCCTCGCGCGCGGGCCGCTCGGGCCGCCGGGCCCCTCGGCGCAGCACTGGCTCGGCACCGACCCGCTGTTCCGCGATCTCCTGGCGCGCCTCGCGTCCGGCGCGCGCGTGTCGCTGCTCGTGGCCCTCGTCGCGACGACGATGGCGACCGCCCTCGGCGCGACGGTCGGCGTCACCGCGGGCTTGTGCGCGGGGACGCGGGCCGGGTTCATCGACGCAGCGCTGATGCGGACCGTCGACGTGCTGCTCGCCCTGCCCTTCCTGCTGCTCGTCAGCGCGATCGGCGTCGCGGTCGGGCGCGCGGACGTCGGCACGCTGCTGCTCGTGCTCGGGCTGACGGGGTGGACCGGGACGGCCCGGCTCGTGCGCGCGCGGACGATGCAGATCCGCGAGCTCGACTTCGTCACGGCGGCGCGCGCGCTCGGGGCCGGGCCGCTCCGCATCGTGACGCGCCACGTGCTGCCGAACGTCGCGGGCACGCTGATCGTCGTGGCGACGACCTCGGTCGCGCAGATGATCCTGGCCGAGGCGGTGCTCGGCTACCTGACGCTCGGGGTGCAGCCCCCGCGACCGACCTGGGGTCGCATGCTGCACGAGGCCGAGCACTACCTCGGCACGCGCCTGTTCCTGGTGGCGGCGCCGGGCTTCGCCATCCTCGTCGCGGCGCTCGCCTTCACGCGCGTCGGCGAGGGGCTGCGCGACGCGCTCGACCCTCGGGGCCTGCCCGCGCGGCGCGGGGGGCGCGTTCCGTGGGACCTCGTCGCGGTGGGCGCGGCGCTCGTCCTGTCGGCGGTGGCGTCGCCGGGCGCCGTGCGCGGGCCGCTGGCCGCCGGGTCGTCGGCAACGCCCGTGCGCGGCGGCTGGCTCCACCTCGCGACGAGCGTGAACCTGCGCTCGCTCGACCCCGCGATCGCGTACGACGAAGCGTCGTCCGCGATCGACGAGCTCCTCTTCGCGCGTCTCGTCACGTGGGACCGGACCGGGGCCATCGTGCCGGACCTCGCGCGCGAGGTGACGACGTCGGCAGACGGCAGGACCGTCACGTTCGCGCTGCGCGAGGGCGCTCGGTTTCACGACGGCTCGGCGGTGAAGGCGGCGGACGTGAAGCGGTCGATCGAGCGCGCGCTCGACCCGCGCACGCCGTGCCCGGCGGCGAGCCACTACGCGATGATCGTCGGGTTCGAGGCCTTCCACGCGGGCAAGTCGCCGCAGCTCGACGGGGTGCGCGTCCTGTCGGACCACGTCGTCGCGATCGACCTCTCCGCGCCTGACGCGACCTTCCTGCCGCTGATGACGCTCGCGTTCACCGCACCCGTGTGCGCGAGCGCGGGCGCGTTCGCGAGCCCGAAGAAGCCGACGCCGCCGTGCGGAGCCGGGCCGTTTCGCCTGGAGTCATTCGAGCCCGACCGCGGCGTGCGGCTCGCTCGGCACGAGGGCTACTTCGCCGCCGGCAAGCCGTACCTGGACGGGATCGAGTGGCAGACGAACGTCCGCGGCGCGACGCAGCGCTACAAGCTGGAGGACGGCGCGATCGATCACGCGCGCGACCTGACGGCCGCCGACGCGACGCTCTTCCGCGCCGACCCGGCGTGGGCCGGATCGTACCGATTCGCCGACCGGCAGAGCGTGCAAGCGATCTTCCTCAACACGGAGGTCGCGCCGTTCGACCGGCGCGACGTGCGCCGCGCGGTCGCGCTCGCCGTCGACCCGCGCGTGCTCGAGAAGGTGCGCGCCGACGTCCGCGCGGCCGATCGCGTGCTTCCGCCATCGGTGCCCGGCCCAGGTCGCGCGGAGCCGATGCGCGTGCACGATCGAGCCGCGGCGCTCGCGGCGATGGCGCGCGCGGGCCTCGCCTACGACCCGGCCACGGGGCGCGGCGGCTGGCCGGGCGCGATCGAGTACCTCACGTTCCCCGACAGCTTCGAGCAGCAGGCGGCGGAGGTGTTCCAGCAGCAGCTGCGAGCGATCGGGCTGCGGGTCGAGCTGCGGCTGGTCACCTTCGCGACGTACCTGTCGGAGGTCGCCCGACGGCGGACGAGCGCGATGGGGAGCGCCGGCTGGAACGCCGACTACCCGGACGCGTCGAACTTCTTCGAGCCGACGCTCTCGTCGGCCGCGATCCAGGACGACGGATCGCAGAACTACGCCTTCTTCTCCAACGCGCGCTTCGACGCGGTCCTCGCGCGCGCGCGGGCCGAGCGGGAGCCTGCCGCGAGGCTCGCGGCGTACGGCGAAGCCGAGGCGATCGTGCGGGATGAAGCGCCGTGGGTGCCCGCCTACTACATCCGGTCGTTCGAGATCTGGCAGCCGTACCTGCGCGGCTACGAGCCGCACCCGGTGATCGGCCTGCGCTTCGCCGACACCTGGCTCGACCCCGCGGCGCGTCGCGACGGCGCCTCGGCGCGGGCCCGAGGGGCGATGGGCGCGCCGTTCGCGGCGAGGGCGACGGGGCGGATTCGGGGCGCGCTCGCGGGCCACCGCGCGGGGGCACCTTGAAGGCCGCGATCGCCCACCTCGCGCGGCGCCTCGCCTGGGCCGCGGTCGTCGTCCTCGGCGTGACGACGATCGCCTTCGCGCTCGCCGAGGTGCTGCCCGGCGATCCGGCGCGCATGCTGCTCGGACCGCAGGCTTCGGCGGCCGACGTCGCGCACGCGCGCGAGGTCTACGGCCTCGATCAGCCGCTCCCGAAGCGCTACGCGCGGTTCTGGGGCCGGCTCGTCCACGTCGCGCGGGCGGGCGACGCGGCGGGAGCGCACGCGAGCTGCGCGCGGGCTGCCGGGCGCGTACACCTCGACCTCGGGACGAGCCCGTACTTCCGCAAGCCCGTCGTCGAGCTCCTCCTCGCCAAGGCGCCGCGATCGATCGAGCTCGGCCTCGCGGCGCTCGCGGTGCAGCTCGCGCTCGGCGTGGGCGCGGGCCTGCTCGCGGCGTCGCGTCGCGGCACGGGCTGGGATCGCGCTGTGGTCGGCGCGACGCTCGTCGGGGCGAGCGCGCCGAGCTTCCTGCTCGGCCTCCTCTTGCAGTACGTCCTCGCGTACCAGCTGCACGTGCTGCCGTACGACGGCTACGGCGCGACGCCGGCGGAGCACGCACGCAGCCTCGTCCTGCCGGCGCTGACGCTCGGCCTGCTCGGCACCGCGCTCTACGCGCGCCTCGTTCGCGACGAGCTCGGGACGATCCTCGCCCAGGACTACGTGCGCACCGCGCGCGCGAAGGGCGCATCGGCGACGCGCGTCCTGCTCGTGCACGCACTCCGCAACGCCCTGGTGCCCGTCGCGACGCTCGCGGCGCTCGACCTCGGCACGATGGTCGGCGGGGCCGTCGTGACCGAGCGTCTATTTCGCTGGCCTGGCGTGGGGCAGATGGCCGTCGAGGCGCTGCTCAACCGCGACGGCCCCGTGATCCTGGGGACGGTGCTGATGTCGTCGTGCGCGATCGTCGTCGCGACGCTCGCGCTCGACCTCGTCTACCTCGCGCTCGACCCGCGCCTGCGACGCCCGGCTCGCTGACCCCACGGGGCGCCCCACCAGACGGGCGAGCCGCGCGCGCCGCCGCCTCGGTCAATCCATGCCGGCGAGCGAGCGACACTCCGCGCCGAGCGGCGTGTCCGGCGACGCGATCTCGGCGCAGCGGCGGTACGAGGCCTTGCCGCTGCGACCGGCGGCCTGCTCGGCGGCGCCGCGCAAGTGCCAAGCGGACGCGCTCCCCGCCGACTGGCCCGTGAGCCGCTGCGCGAGCATCACCGCCTTCGCGGGCTGGCCGGTCTCGAGGGCCCGCATGATCCGCGTCGGCAGCGGCCCGTCATCGTCGCCGGGGCTCGATGCCGGGGTCGGGTCGGCGGCGGGCGACGCGGGCATCGGGCTCGGCGCGGGCGACGCGGGCCGCGCAGAGCCGCCGATCGGGACAGGCGGAGCGCGCGTGGAGGCGATCGCGGCCGGCGGCGCGTGCAGCGAAGCGGATGCGGTCGCGGCCGCGGCCGCGGACGCGGACGTCGGCGGGGCGGGCTCGGCCGACGCAGCAGGTGCGCCGGATGGCAGCGCGACGGCGAGCGCGGACGCGGCCGGTTCGGGTGCGCGCACCGGCGGTCTGGATCGGACCATCCCGGCGAGCGCCAGCCCGGCGAGCCCGACGAGCATCGCGGCCACCACGACAAGGAGTCGCGCGCGGCGGACTCGCTGCTCCGGCGTGCGCGCCACGCCGGGGACACCGGCTATCACGAGGTCCTCGTCGTTCGCCGGTGGCAGGCTCGCGCCGTCGTCGCGGAAGAACCGCGGGCCGCCGTCCTCGAGCGCCTCCGCTGGACCGGCCCCGTCGTCCGAGACGGCCCCATCCGGCGGGGCGACGTCCTCCACGGCGGCCGACCGCCTCGCGGCGAGCGTCGCGGGCGCGCTCGCTCGCGAAGGCTCGTCCGGCTCGACGGGCGGCAGCGCCCCTGCGCCGACCGAGGGCGGCACGGCCTCCGCCTCGAGATCGGTCGGGATCGGTTCATCGCCCGCCGTGACGGCGTCGCGCGCCCCGGAAGGCTCGGGCGGCAGCGGCGCGACCGGACCGACGCGGGGTGCGGCCACGTCGGACGCGACGTAAGAGTCCGCGAGCATCGGCGCGCGCAACGTGGTGCGCTCGCGCGGCGCGGCGAGGCGAGCCGCCCCCGCGGCGGGCGTCTGCGGGCGTGCGGCGCTCTCGATCTCGGCCCTCGCGGGCCAGGCCGCCGCCCGGACCGCCAGGCCCGAGGGAACGGACGGCGCCGCCGGCACGACCCCCTCGTCGGCGACCTCCTCGGGCGCGCCGACCGCCACGCGGGCGCCCGCATGCGCCGAAGGCAGCGACCCTCGCCCCCGCATCGAGTCCGGCTCCGCGCTCGGGACCACCGCTTCGTCGGCCGGAGACCGCGAGGCCGGAATGAGCAGGCCCTCGAAGTAGAGCTTCGAGATCGTTGAAAGCGTCGACAAGTCCTCGTACGGCGACTCGTCCACGACGGCCATGAGCGACCGACGGCCGTCGAAGAGCTTCAGGATCCCGTTCAGCTCGTCGGGGATCTCGCTCAGGCGCTCGAGCAGCTCGCCGCCATCGACCTCGAACACCGTCGTCAGCGGCGGGAGCTGCTCGAGCAGCCGCCCCCACTCGTCGACGCGCCGCAGCCCCTCCATCAGGAGCGCCTGCGTCGAGGCGGCAATCGCATCATGGCCGTCGAACCGGCAGAACTCGACCTCGAACAACCCCTCGTTCCAGATGAGCGAGCGGTAGACGGCTTCCTCGCCGGAGAGACGGCCGATCGTCGCGTCGACGACCTTTCCATCGCGGAACCAGACCTGCCCCGCCTCGGGCCCGTTCGACAGGTGCACGACACCGGTCTTCCGGCTGACCTCGAAGGTCTGCAACAGGTCGACCACGCCCATGTCGAGGATCGACCCCGAGAACCGGGTGCGCCCGGCGACCGTGGTCGGCTTGTGCGTCGCGATGCCGTCGCGCGTACGGCGGGCGAGCAGGAGGTTCACACGCGCGATCAGCTCGCGAACGAAGATCGGCTTCGTGAGGTAATCCTCGACGCCGAGCTCGAGCCCGCGAATCTTGTCCTCGATGGACTTCTGGCTCGTCAGAAAGACCACCGGGATGCCGGCCCACTCCGATCGCTCCTTGAGCTTTCGCACGAACTCGTAGCCGTCGACCCCGGGCAGCCGCGTGTCGGAGAGCACGAGGTCCGCCGGCGCCAGCTCGAGCTTCTCGAGCGCGTCGGCGCCGTCGCGCGCGGTCGTCACGCTGTAGCCGGCCTTCCTCAGGCTGACCTCGAGCACCCGGACGCTGCGAGGGTCCGCGTCGACGAGGAGTAGCTTGAGCTTCGCCACCGAGAACCGGGGTGAGAATGGCGACGCCCCGCGCGAGGAGTCAAGCGCGAGCGGGCACCCCGATGGTCAGGGCCCCCACGGATCGATCACATCGCTACCCCTCGACGGCGCCGGCGACGGGCGGCCCCCGCGTTCCGGCGCTCGTCGCGGTCGCGGTACGGGCCCGGCGCCGGATCGCGCGGCAGCAGCGGCGGACGCCACGGACGCAGCAGGTGCGCCCTCGGCGAGCACGACAGCGGTCGGCGCGCTCGTCGCCGCCGCGATGGCCACGCTCGGGGCGGTGGAGGCGGAAGGCGCGGCGCTCGCGACCGGGGCCGCCGTCGCATCCGTCGCCACTCGCGGCCCGTGCGAGCTCGCGCGGAGCATGACGCCCGTCAACCCCGCGGCAGTGATCGCGAGGAGCGCGCCGAACCCGACCGAGACGAGCCGTTCGCGCAACGCCGGCGTGAGGCCGTGCGCCTCGTCGGCACGCGACGCTTCGCGCCGCCGGGAGGGAAGCGGCCGGCTCGGCTCGCGTAGGCGTAGCGAACGAGCCGGGCGCCCCACGCGGAGCGAGAGGATCGCGGCTTCCTCCGGCTCCTCCACGGCGAGCTCAATCGCGCGGCCGAGCTCGGTCATGCTGGCGTACCGGTCGCCGGGATCCTTCGCGAGGCAGCGCGCGGCCACCTGACCGAGGGCGCCGAGGCTGGTCGAGTCGGGCACGAGGCGCTCGATCGGCTCGGGCGTGGCGAACAGGTGCTTGGTGAGCACGCCCATGTACGTGTCGGCCTCGAACGGCACGCGCCCGGCGAGGCACTCGTAGAGCAGGACGCCGAGCGCGTAGACGTCCGTGCGCCCGTCGACCTCCTGGCCGGCCGCCTGCTCAGGGCTCATGTAGTGCGGGGTCCCGTACACCGTGCCGTGGCGCGTGAGACGCCCGGCGCCCGCGATCTTCGCGACGCCGAAATCGAGCAGCTTCACGAAGTCGGGGCGCCCGGCGCCCGCCACGAGGAAGACGTTGTCCGGCTTGATGTCGCGGTGGATGACGCCCGCCTCGTGCGCAGCCGCAAGCGCCGAGGCGCACTGCCCGACGATGTGCGCCGCGCGCCGAGGGTCGAGCCGCCCGTCGACGGCGAGCAAACTCGCAAGGGAGGTGCCCTTCAGTAACTCCATCACGAAGTAGGGAGCAGGGGGACCTCCACCGGCCCCGGCCGGCCCCTCGACGAGCTCGCCGAAATCCGTGACCGCGACGATGTTCGGGTGGCCGATCGCCGCGGCCGCCTTCGCCTCGTGGATGAACCGCCGCGTGAGCCCGCCGTCCTGAGCGACCTCGCGGCGCAGGGCCTTGAGCGCGAACGCGCGCCCGAGCGCGGCGTGTCGCACCTCGTAGACCGTGCCCATCCCGCCCTCGCCGAGCACACGGACGACCTCGTAGCGGCCGTCGACCACCTGGCCGATGAGGGCATCCTCGGCGGGATTCCAGTCGGTCGCTTCGACGAGCGGATCGCCGTCGAACGGGCAGAAGCGAGCCTCTCCGGAAAAGGGGCGCCCGCACTCCGGGCAACGACGCGCTCGGCGCGAAGCCGCATCCTTCGGCGCGACCACCGTCGCAGGATCGTCGTCGCCCGCAGCGGACGGATCGGCCTCGTCGTCAGCGAGCATCCGGAGCGTTCGGGTCAACCGCAGGCCCCCATTTTCACGATCGGAAACGGCTACGCCCGCCCTCGTCGTCGGAGAGCGGGCGAGCGAGCAGCACCGCCGTCAGCCGGGGGCGACGGGGGGCGCGCCGGGCGGCATGGCCGCGGGAGGCATCGCCCCAGGCGCGGGCGTGCCGCAATTGGCGCAGAACTTCGCCACGCCGAGCTCGACGCCGCAGCCGGTGCAGAACTTCTTCGCCGGCGGCGCCGCGAGGGTGGCGCCGCACTCCTGGCAGAACTTGCCGACCGGGACCGACTGCGCGCACTTCGGGCAGGGGACCTTGCCGCCCGCTGCCGTGGGAGCCGTCGCCTGGGCCGCGGGCGCCTGCGGCTGCATGTGCGGCGGGACGAACTGGGGCCCGACGGGCTGACCCATCGCGTTGCCCATCATGCCGGCCATGCCAACGCCGACCGCCATCTGCGCGCCGACCGCCGCCGTGCCCGAGTCGCCGCCGCCGTGGGCCATGCCCTGGCCCGCGCCGATCATGGCCGAGCCGGCCGCGTAGTTCTGCCAGTTACCGGCGAGCTGCTGCACGTACCGGGCGTCCTGCCCGAACTGCTGGTCGAGCTGGTGCTGCTTGGCCTGCGCCTCGAGCTGCGCCTCCTCGATCGACTGCCGCTTGTCGAGCAGGCGCTGGCGGCGCTGCTTGCGCTGCTCGTTCGCCTCGCGGAGGCGCTCGAGGTCCTCCTTCGAGAACGTGATGTTGAAGTTGCCGATCTGGAGGACCTTGACGCCGATCGTCTCGAGGTTCGGCGCGCCGGCGGTGATGCGCTGGGAGAGCTCGGCCGTCATGCCGCCGAGGTTGAAGAGCGTCTTCTTCTGCGGCTCGGGGATGTTGTCCTGCTGGAGCGTCTTGCCGATGACGTCCTTCACGGCAACCATGAAGAGGCTCTTGATCCAGTCGAGGTCGGTCTCGCCGCCGCGCTGGCCGTGGTAGCCGATGACGAAGCGCACCGGGTCGCTGACCACGAACGAGAATTCGCCGAAGACGCGCGGCGTGGCCTGCTCGAGCAGGACCGGGTCCTCCATCATCTCGAGCGGGCCGCCGAACGGGATGCTGAAGTTCGGCTGCGTCTTGACGAAGATGACCTCGGCGATGAAGACGTTGCCGCCGGTGAACTCCGTGATCCACTGGTTGAGGATCGGGATGTTCTGCGTCTGGAGCGTGTGGCGCCCGGGCGGGAACCAGACGCCGGTGAACTTGCCGTCGCGGAAGAAGAGCGCAGTCTCGTCGGAGTCGACGGTCAACTGCGAGTACATGGGGATGTTCTGGTCGGGGTGCTTGTAGACGATTTTCTGCTTCTCGCTGTCCGGCCGCGCGATCATCATTTCGCGCACGCCGTTCTTCACGAAGTCGAAGATCCCCATTTCGCGCTCCTGGTAAGGCTCTGATCGTGGCTCTGTCGCGAGGGCGTGACCGCTCTGGTCGCCGCCTGCGAGCTCGAGGTGTCGGGCGCTTGCTAGCGCAAGGCCGGGTCAAGATAATGCGCGTCGCACGCGTCAGCAATGCCGACGGGCCGCCGGACGGTGCGAGAGGACTCCAGAAGCATGATCTCGCCCATCGATCCCTCCACGCTCTCCCCCCAGGCGCAGAAGATCGTCTCCGCGTCGGCGCCCGAGAAGCTCCAGGAGGTCGCTGCCCGAGGCGTCGTACCCGGGGTCCATCCGGTCGAGATCGTCGCCGTGCTCGTGCTGCTCGCGCAGAGCGGACGCGCGACCGTCGCCGCCACGGCGCAGCGCACCATCGCGGCGCTCCCGGACGCGATCCTCTCGTCAGCCCTGGGGGCGGCCGACCGGCTGAACGCCGCCACCATCGACGCGATCGCCCGTGCCTACGTCCAGCGCGTCGACGTCCTCGAGCACCTGATCGGCGCGACGTCCATCGACATGGAGACGGTCGAGCACCTGGCCAAGGCGGGCACCGAGTCGGTCGCCGAGCTCATGGCGACGAACGAGGAGCGGCTCCTCAAGCACCCGCGGCTCATCGAGCTGCTCTACATGAACAAGCGGACGCGCATGTCGACGGCCGACCGCATCGTCGAGCTCGCCGTGCGCAACGGCGTCGAGCTGCACGGCATCGCGGCCTGGAAGGAGGCCGCGGCGGCCATCGAGAACGAGATGATCGTCGAGCCGTCGAGCGAGCCGACGCCGGACGACCTGCTCTTCGCGGATGCCCAGGCGATCGGCGACCAGATCGCCGGCCTCGGCGCCGACGACGACGTCGTCGACGAGACGCCCGAGGGCGTGGAGGTCGTCAAGGACCTCATCAAGCCCCTGAGCCAGCGCATCTCGGAGATGACCATCAGCCAGAAGATCCGCACGGCGATGCTCGGCAACAAGGAGGCGCGCATGCTGCTGGTGCGCGACACCAACAAGCTCGTTTGCAGCGCCGCGATCCGAAGCCCGCAGATGCAGGAGGCGGACGTGCTGATGGTCTCGAAGAACCGCAACGTGCAGGACGAGGTTCTGCGCATCATCGGCACGTCGTCGGAGTGGCTGAAGAGCTACCAGATCAAGCTCAGCCTGGTGGAGAACCCGAAGAGCCCGACCGCCGTCGCGTCCAAGCTCATCTCGCACCTGCGCGAGTGCGACCTCAAGATGCTCTCCAAGAGCAAGAACATCTCGGGCGCGGTCAAGGACGCCGCGAAGCGGCACCTCGAGCGGCGCAAGAAGTAGCCGCGCGGTCGGCCGCGCTCCACCGCCGCCGAGCGCCCGCACCCGCCGGATCGCGGCGCTCGGGGCCCCGTCGCCGCTAGTGGTCCGCGTCGAGAGCGAGCAGGCGCCAGAACACCATCCCGAGCCCGACGATGAGCAGCACCATCGCCACCCAGATGGGCCGAATGGGGCTGCCGCTGAACGAGTCGGCCGCGCCGCGATCGATGGCCATGACGACGAGGCCGCCGACGATGAGGCCGATCGGCAGCCGGAGCACCTGACCGAGGTTGCGCCCTTCGGGGACGGTCGACGGGCGCGGCTCGCGATCGCGGTCGGCCGCGGTGGGGGCGCGCAGAGGAGCCGGTTCCGCGCCGGTCGGGGACGGCTTCGCCGGGCGCCCGCGCGCGGGCGACGGCGGGTCACTGGCAGGGCCCGGAGGAGGAGGCGCGAGCGAGGCCTCCTGGCCGACCTTGCTCGGGGTGCCCTCTAGCTCGATGTCCTCCATCGAGGGCATTCGCCCGCGACCGCTGAGCGGCGCGGCCAGGGGCTCGAACTCGTCGGCGCCCGGCGGCGGCAGGACGGCGCGCCCGCTCGAGGGCACGGAGGCGGGCACCAACCGCGACGCGCGGCCTCGCACCAGGTCGAGCTCGAGCCGAGGCTCCTCCGTCCGCGGGTCGGCGATCGGCTCGCCTCGCCCGGCGCCGATCGGTTGGCTCAGATCGAGGAGCTCTTCGCCGGACGGCGCTGGGCCTCGCCCGGCGGCCGCCTGCGACGCCAGCCCGCGGCGGGGCGGCATCGTGACCCCGATCGATGGCTCGTCCGAAGGAGCGTCGGATCCCTCGGAGCGCGCGTCGGCGCGCGGCGGCACGGTCCTCGAGGTCTCGGCGCGAACGTCGCGCCGGGCGAACGTGAGGGGCAGCCCGAGGGACTTCTCGAGCGGCGTCCAGAACGACTCGACGTCGCGCGATCGCTCGCGCGGGTCGATCGACAGAGCCTGCAAGAAGACCTCCTCGATGGCGTCCGAGAGCACGACGCCCTCGTTGCGCGGCGAGGGCCTGCGCTTGCGGTCGAAGACCGTGGCGCGCATCTGGTCGACGTCGCCGTCGACCACCGCGTGCCCCGCGAGCGCCTCGGACATCGTCATCGCGAGCGCCCAGACGTCCGTCCACGGCCCGGCCTCGCCCCAGGTGTCGGGGTCCCACTGCTCGGGCGCCCCGTAGCGCGGCGTGAACGCGGTCATCGTCTCGAGGCTGTGCTCGATCTGCGTCCCGGCGTTGCGAGCGGCGGCGCGGCGGGCGATCGAGATGCCGAAGTCGAGGAGCTTCACGACCTCCTGACCGTTGACGTTCGCGACCAGGATGTTCTCCGGCTTGATGTCGCGGTGGACGATCGTGATCATGCCGGTCGGGCCGGGGAAGCGATGCGCTCGCGAGAGCCCCCGCGCGACGGGCCGCAGGAGCTTCACCAGCTTGACGGGGCTCATCGGCGCCTGCCCCGCCTCGCGGCGCCGGTAGATCAGCTCGTCGAGCGCCTCGCCCTCGAGCCACTCGAGCGCCAGAAACGGCACGAAGCGGCCGTCCCGGAGCGTCAGGGTGTCGACGTGCAGGGGACGGACGACCTCCGGGATCGAGGCCGACAGCCGAAAGAGGATCTCGGCCTCTTCGCGGAACTTCTCGAGAAACGCCTCACGCTGGGTGGGCGTCATCTCGCCCGGGATCTTGAGGCACTTCAGCGCGACGGGCGCGCGAAAGGCCCCGTGCTGCGCGCGATAGACGACGCTGAAACCACCCTCGGCGACGGCGCGCTCGACGCGGAAGCTCCCCCCTTGTGTCGTGCCGACTATGCCGAAGACGTCGTCCGTCATCCGCTACCCGCGGTGGGCTCCTCAGGTGGAGCCGTGGTGGCGCATCCTACGCCGGTCGCCAGTAGGAAAGCGATCAGTTCCCCGCCTCGCCGCGCGCGGAGGAGGCCCGCTTCGCCGCGAAGCGATCGTTTTCATTCGTCGTCGTCGTCGGCCTTCACCTTCACGACCGTCTTCGGCGGGTCGACGATGAACGTGACCATGCGCTCCTTCGCCTCGAAGTCCTGACGATAGATGACGGCCGCGTGGCGCATCTTGAACGGACCGATGCGGACGCGGTACCAGAGGCCGCGCCCCTTGACCTGCGCCGGCTCCACATAGGCGTGGTGGCCCCGGCGGCGCAGCGCCGCGGCGAAGCCTTCCGCCTCGGCCAGCACCGTGAACGAGCTGACCTGGAGCTGGTGGCCGCCCGTCGCGCCGGCGGAGACCTCGGCCGCGTCCTCGCGCGACACGCGCTTCGCCATCGAGGTCAGCGTGTCGCTCGCGGCGATCGGCGAGCCGCCGGGGATGACGTTCTGCGCCGGTAGAGGCACGACCGGGAGGCGATCGGCGGCCGGCGGCGGGGCGGTCGGCGAGCCGGGGGGCAGCGCGAACGGGAGATCGGCGGCCGCGAGGGACGCGGGGCCGGGCGGGCCGATGGGGGACGCGGCGCGCGGGTCGCGGACGGCCTCGAGGGCGGTCGTGCTCTTGGCGTCCGTGAGCATGCCGGGGAACGTGATGTCCTGCCCCGAGAGGTCACCGGGGCGCTCCACTCGGGCACCGGCGGGGTGCGTGCGCGCCACGAGGTCGCCCAGCGGATCCGCCTGCGTCGGCTTGGCCTTGACCGGAGCGCGAAGCAGCAACGCCGCCGCGAGCACGATGCACGCGCCCGCGAGCGACGCGAGCACGAGCGCGCCGAGGCGCGACGGAGGGGCCGTGGGATCGGCCTCCTGGATCTGGTCGAGGTTCCGCACCGTCCCGGAGTCTGCGCCGTCCGCCGTGCCCATGGTCCCGCTCCTCACTACCGATCCGCAGGCTCAGGCCCGTGAGCCGCGGCATGCGGGCTCGGCAGGTCGTCTGGTGCCTCGCGGTCAAGGTACGCCGCGACGTCGACGACGACCAACTTTCGTCAACACATTGTCCTACATCGACCCAATGCCCGAGCGGACAGGCGATCGGCGCACGGCGACGGCGCGTTGTCGGTCCGTCGGGCACCGGCTACGGTCACGGCACCGATGAAGCGACGACGACGAGGACCGGCCGGCGCCCGCGGGACGGCCGGCGCGCTTGCGCGGGGCGCGCGGATCGTCGTGCTGGCAGCGGCAGCCGGTTGCTCGTCCGAGGACCGCACGCTCACGGTCGAGATCACGGTCGGCCACGAGACGGACGCGCTCCGGCGCACTCCGGCCGTGACCCGGGTCGAGGTCACCGCCACCGACGGCGTCGGCGCCGTGGCGCGGGCGAGCGCGGCGCCCGGGGGGACGTTCGACCTCGGCGACCGGACGAGCGAGGACATCGTCTCGATCGAGGCGACGGGCTTCGACGGCGCCGGCGTGGCGATCGTCCGGGGGCGATCGCTCTCGGGCATCGGGCTGGGTGGCGTCGCTTCGGACGTGCTCCCGGTCTTCGTGCAGCGCAAGGGCGAGTGGGCCCGGCCGTCGGGCGCGATCGACCACGCCCACGTGGCGGGCGTGGCCGGCGCGATCGGCGAGCGGTACGTGCTCCTCACGGGCGGCATCCAGGCGCTGCCCGCGAGCGCCTCGGTCGGCCTGCGGTCGGTCGCCGCCTACGACCTCCTCGGGCTTGCGGGCGCCACCATGGCCCCATTCCCTCGCGCGGCCCGATCGCTCGTCGCCCTGGCTTCGAGCGTCGTCGTGATCGACGACCAGGGTGCGACGCGGGTCGATCTCACCGCGGGCTCGACCGAGGACCTCGCCGTGCCGACCGGTCTCGGCGCGTTCGCCGAGGTCGCGGGAGGCGTGACGCTGCCGGGGCTGGACGGGTCGCAGTACGTCGTCGGCGCCACGCGCGCGGGAGCGCCGACCCGGGCCGTGCTGCGGGTCGGCGCGGACGGGACCCAGACCGGCCTGCTGCTCGGCACGGCGCGCGCCGGCGCCGCCGCGAGCTACCTCGCCGACGTCGGGCTCGTCGTCGCGGGCGGGAGCGCCACGGGGCCTGGCGTCGAGATCCTCTCGACCGGCGGGACGGCGTTCGCCGCGACGGCCTTCCCCGCCGACCCGACGACGGGGGCGGCGATCGGGCCGGCCTCGAAGGGGTCGTTCGCGGTCGTGGGCGGGACGATCGGCGGAAAGCCGGCACCGACGCGCACGTTCGCGCTCGACTGCGGGGCGACGTGTGCGGGCGCGGGGGTCGACGCGGCCTCGATCCCCTTTGCGACGGCGCGCACGGCGGCGTTCTCGCTCGGCGGGCTGCGAATCGTCGTGGTCGCCGACGAGGCCACGGTGGGCGGAACGACGCGCGCGTTCCTCGTGGATCTCGGCGCGCGGACGCAGGTCGAGCTCCCCCTCCGCGAGCCGCGCGCGGGCGCCACCGCGGTGCCCGCTCCCAACGGCACGCTCGCGCTGCTCGGCGGCGTCCACCCCGACGGCACGCCAGCGCTGACCGTCGAGGTGCTCTTCCCGGAGTGATCCAGGCGCGGCGAGGTCAGCGCGGGGGGCGGGCGACGACGCGGCCCGCCGAGGTGACGACGGCGTCGGCCAGCGGCGCGCGCGCGACCGCGCCGGGCCAGACGACGCAGCGCACGATCGACCCGCGACCGGTCACGTGCGCGCCCTCACCGACGACGCTCGCCTCCACCTCGACGCCCGGATCGACCCGCGCGCTCGGGGCGACGTGAGCGCGCGCCCCGGCGCGCCGGAGCCAGGAGGCGTTCGCGTCGAGGTAGGCGCCGATGGACCCGATGTCGTCGAAGCCGCCGGCCACGTCGACCACGCCGAGGCGCGCGCCGAGGCGGAGCGCGGGCAGGTACACGTCGCCGACGAGGCACCCTTCGCGCGGGAGCTCGCCTCGGGTCGCGGCGCCGAGGACCTGCACGCCGACGAAGTCCGCGGCGCGCACCTCGACCCCGAAGCGCTGACCGCGCAGGCGAACGACCTGCCCCTCGGCGCCGATCCCGACGGTCCCCTCCCCTTGCACGAGCGGCGCGACCGCGAGCGTCGCGGCCCAGGCGCGCGATCGGTGCGCCGCCAGGAGCGCGGCCACGTCGACGCCGGCCAGGATGTCGCCGTTCCAGACGACGACGTCGCCCTCGCCGAGCGCGTGCGCCGCGTTCGCGACGCCGCCGGCCGTCCCGAGGATGGCGGCCTCGTGGATCACCTCGACCGGGATCGGCAGCGCGCCGAGCACGGCGGGCCCGAACGCCTCGGCGAGGTGGTGCGCGTTGACGACCGCCCGAAGGACGCCGCCCGCCCCGAGCCGGTCGACGACGTGCGCGATCATGGGGCGATCGCCGACGGGCACGAGCGGCTTCGGGAGCTCGTCGGTGAGCGGGCGGAGGCGGGTTCCGTACCCGGCGGCGAGGATCATCGCGGTGGTCATGGGCGCGGCCCGCAGCATAGCCGGCCCCGCGGCGACGGCCGAAAACTCGACCCGGTCGCATCGAGCATGGTACGGCCCCCTCGATGCGGATCCCGAGGCGCTCGCTCGCCCACCTCCTCGTGGCCGCCGGCCTGGCGGCGGGCCTCGGCGCGCTCGCGGCGAGCTGCGGGACGGACGCGGTGGGCATCGAGGCCTGCCAGCAGATCGAGCTCGCGCGGTGCGACGAGGCGCCGGCCTGCAAGGCCGACTTCGACGTGGCGCATTGCCGGGCGTTTTACCGCGATCAGTGCCTGCACGGGATCGAGAACGTGGACCACCCGCCGAGCGACGCCGAGGTGTCGGACTGCGTCGCCGCCATCCAGGGGGTCGCCGCCTGCGCTCGCAAAGGGGCCACGAACATGACGGCGTGCTCGGTGCCGCTCGTCGACGGCGTGCTGCCCGCGACGATTTCCCCCTGCGATTTGCTCATGTCGAACGCGCACCTCTTGCAGAGGTGCGGCTTCGCGACCTCCCCGCCCGATGCGGGCGCGGTCACGCCGCCGCCCGCGGTGGACGCCTCGGTCGACGCCGCCTCGACGAGCGACGCCGGCGCCGCCGACGCCGCCACCGACGCGGGCTAGCGCCGCGCCCCCACCGGGCCCGGTCCGCGCGGGATCCGCTGGCCTCGAGCGGGGGGCTCGTGGTACCCCCGCTCGGCATGCTGCCCTCGCTCCCCGGCCGGCTCGTCGCGCTCGCAGGGCTGCCGCTCGCCCTCGCGGCCTGCACCACCAGCGGAACCAGCGGCACCTCGGGGCCCGCGCCGACGATGGTCTCGCTCGACCCGGCGTACTTCCTCGGTGACGTCGCGTGCAGCGCGGCGCCCGGCGGAATGCAGAGCTACGTCGCCACGATCCTCGACGTCACGGACCCCGGCAAGCCCTTCGTCATGCCGAGCGCCCTCGCGACGGCGTGCTCGCTGCCGGTCGGCTTCTACTTCGTCCTGCCAGGGCACACCTACATCGCGACGATCGACGGCTACGAAGCGCCCGCAGCCACGCTCACCCCCTGCGGCGGCGCCACCTCCGGGGCGCGGCGCATGTTGCCCGCGGGCAAGACCGACTGCGCGCGCGACGCGCTCGCCCCTCGCTGGACGGCCTCGTGCGGGCAGACCGGAGGCTCGGCGGCCGTCTCGGTCGAGAGCTCGAACGTGATCATGAGCGGCTGCGAGGCGCTCGTCGATCACGGCGCGTCCGCGACGGGGATCCTGCTCGATCCGACGGCCGCGCTCGGAGCGCTCGCGTGCGCGACGGCGTCGGGCGGCGACGTCGCGACCTTCGACGTGACACCGCTCGACGGCGCGTCGGCTCCCGTCGTCGGCCTCGCGTGCGGAGCCCCGCCGCTCCAGCTCTCCAGCGGGGTCGAGCCGGGCGTGACCTACTCGTTCCTCGTGGCCGGGCGCAAGGCCCCGACCGAGCCCGCGTCGTGGGGCAGCGTGTGCCGCGCGACGGCCATCGCCGGCCTCACGGTCACGGCGTCGTGCGACCCGCTGGCCGCGAAGGGCGGCATCCGAGTCGACGTGCCCGCCCTCTTCGCGAGCGCCGGCGTGGCCTGCAACGACGGCGCGCCGAGCCTCTTGACGACCTCCGTGACGACCGGCGGCGCGGCGGTGCCGGTCGCGGCGCCCCCCGGGCGGTGCGACAAGGCCGCCGTCCTCGGTCCGATCCCGCCCGGATCGTACGAGATCGCGCTCGTCGCGCGCGACGCCGAGGGAGCCGAGGCGCTGGCGGCGACGTGCACGGCAGACGTCGCGGCGGGCCTCCTCGCCTCGGCGACCTGCACGACGAAGCCCTGACAGCGCGGCCACCCGAGGCAGGGCCAGCGCCGGCGCTCCGGACGCCCGCACGGCCGCGCGCGGAGGCCCCAAAGCCTTTGCGTCGCTGGCGCCGTTGGACTACCTCAAACGCGCCCCGGCGCGCGGACGAGCGGCTCGATTTCCGGCCGTTTCCCGCGCCCCGCCGAGCGTGACGTCGCCGCATGGAAGAGACGAACATCCAGCAGAAGATCCCGGTCAGCATCCAGGACGAGCTGCGCACGAGCTACCTCGATTACGCGATGAGCGTGATCATCGGGCGAGCCATCCCCGACGTGCGGGACGGACTGAAGCCCGTGCACCGGCGGATCCTGTTCTCGATGCACGAGCAGAAGATCGGGCCGTCGGGCTCGCACAAGAAGTGCGCGCGCGTGGTCGGCGACGTCCTCGGCAAGTACCACCCGCACGGCGATCTCGCGGTCTACGACGCGCTCGTCCGCATGGGGCAGACGTTCAGCCTGCGGTATCCGCTCATCGACGGGCAGGGCAACTACGGCTCGGTCGACGGCGACTCGCCGGCCGCCATGCGTTACACCGAGGCTCGCCTCGCCCGGATGGCGGTCGACCTCCTGCAGGATCTCGACAAGGAGACCGTCGACTTCAACCCGAACTACGACGACTCGGAGCTCGAGCCGAGCGTCCTGCCGGCGAAGTTCCCGAACCTGCTCGTCAACGGATCGGGCGGCATCGCCGTCGGCATGGCGACGAACATCCCGCCGCACAACCTCGGCGAGATCATCGAAGCGACCATCGCGATCATCCGCAACCCGGACGTCACGGTCCGCGAGCTGATGCAGCTGGTCCCCGGGCCGGACTTCCCGACGGGCGGGCTGATCTACGGCCGCGCGGGGATCGAGCAGGCGTACCTGACGGGGCGCGGATCGATCACGATGCGCGGCCGCACGATCGTCGAGAAGAACAACAAGGGCGATCGCGAAGCGATCATCATCACCGAGATCCCCTACCAGGTGAACAAGGCGCGGCTCGTCGCCAAGATCGCCGAGTGCATCAAGGAGAAGCGGATCGAGGGCATCAGCGAGGTGCGCGACGAGAGCGACCGCGAGGGCATGCGCGTCGTCATCGAGCTGAAGAAGGACATCTTCCCGCAGGTGATCCTGAACCAGCTCTACCGGCTGACGGATCTGCAGGCGACCTTCGGCGTCATCAACCTGTCCATCGCCGACTCGCGGCCGGCAGTCCTCGACCTCAAGGAGACGCTCGTCCACTTCGTCGACCACCGGCGCGAGGTCGTGACGCGCAGGTCGCGCTTCGAGCTGCGGCAGGCCGAGGCGCAGCGCGAGCTCATCGAGGGGCTCGGCATGGCGACCAGCGACATCGATCGCGTGGTCGCGACGATCCGCGCGAGCGCCGACCCGGAGACGGCGCGCGCCAACTTGATGAAGCTGGCGCTGCACGGCCTCGGCGAGTTCCTCCGCCGCGCGGGCCGCCCGGATCACGAGTGCCTCGAGGCGGACGCGCGCACGGAGTACTTCCTGTCGGAGCGACAGGCGAAGGCCATCCTCGAGATGCGCCTCTCGCGCCTGACGGGCCTCGAGCGCGAGAAGCTCGCCAAGGAATACGGCGAGCTCTCCGACGAGATCGCGAAGCTTCGCGCCATCCTCGCCGACGAGCACCTCCTGATGAACGTCATCGTGATGGAGCTCGAGGACGTGAAGGCGCGCTACGGCGACGCGCGCCGCACCGAGATCGTGGCCGCGGAGGCGGAGATCAACGTCGAGGACCTGATCCAGGAAGAGGACATGGTCGTGACGATCTCGCACGCGGGCTACGTCAAGCGCACGCCCGTGGCGACGTACCGCGCGCAGAAGCGCGGCGGCAAGGGCACGCTCGGCATGGAGGCGCGCGAAGAGGACTGGGTGAGCCAGATCTTCGTGGCCTCGACGCACTCGTACGTCTTCTTCTTCAGCGACCGCGGCAAGGTCTTCGTGAAGAAGGTCTACGAGATCCCCGCCGCGGCACGGAACGCGAAGGGCCGCGCGATCGTGAACTTCGTCGGCATGGAGCCCGGCGAGAAGGTCGCGGCCATCGCGCCCGTGCCGGCGTTCGCCGAGGGAATCTTCGTGGTGACGCTGACCAAGAAGGGCCAGATCAAGAAGACGGCGCTCCTGGAGTACGAGAACTACAGGGAAAAGGGCATCATCGGCGTAAAGATCGAGGAGGGCGACCACCTCCTCAGCGCCGCGATCACCGACGGCACGCGCGAGCTCGTCATCGCGACGCACCTCGGCATGTCGATCCGGTTCCCCGAAGACCAGGTCCGCCCCACGGGGCGGTCGACGATGGGCGTGAAAGGCATCGATCTCGACGACGGCGACGACGTCGTCGGGCTCTGCGTGTCGCGCCGCAAGGTCGCCGACGAGGCTCCCCCGGACGAGCGCGTCCTCGCGGTCTGCGCTCGCGGCTACGGCAAGCAGACGCCGCTCGGCGAGTTCCGGCTCCAGAGCCGCGGCGGCAAGGGCGTCATCCTGATCGACGCGAGCGACCGCAACGGCAACGTCGTCGGCGTCGCGATCGTCGGGCCTTCCGACGAGGTCATGGTGGTGACCGATCGCGGCCAGACGATCCGCACCAAGGTGAGCGAGATCCGTGAGACGGGCCGGAACGCGCAGGGCGTCCGCCTGATGAACGTCGACGAGGGGGAGCGCGTGGTCGCCATCGAGGCGTTCGCGGCCGACGGCGTGGCGGACGAGACGCACGCCTCGGTGCCGCCGCCGAGCGTCCCGACGGAAGAGCCGCCGACCAGTCAGGGAGGCGCGTCCTAGGCGCAGGCGCCTTCGGTCCTGCACGGGCGGCGTCGGGGGTGACCTCGGCGCCGCTGCCGCGTCGGGGCCGGCCCAGGACGGGCGACCGAGGAGCCGGACCTCGCACGAGCGGGGCCCCGCGCGTGGGCGGGGGCGTCCGTCGCGGTCGCTCACGTGGGCGCGGAATGATCATCCTGCGCCGGGTTTCCGCTATGCTCGCGGCGTGGTTGCTTCGCACAAGGTCGCGGTGCTCGAAGACCTGCTCGAGCGCGTACGCAGGAACGCCCGAATCCCCGGCTCGGCGCGCGCCGCCGCGGCCACGAGCGGCGAGGCGCGGGGCGCCGAGGGACTCGTCGACGACCCCACGCCCGTCAGCGAAGGCGCCGTCACGACGACCCGACGGGACGTCGACCACGCCGCGGCGCGCGGGCGCAGCGAGACCATCGAGGGCCCTCCGCCCCGCTCGGCGGAAGTGCGCGCCGCTCCGCCCATGGCGACCGGGCCATCGCGGCTCGACGAGGTGCCCGGGGCCGCGGCTTCCGAGGCGGGGCCCGATCCGGAGTCGTCGCGGTACACGACCAAGGTCCAGGGCACGCCCGCGCAGTCCGTGGGGCGCACGCGCGAAGCCGAGAAGGAGACCGCCCGGCCGGTAGAGCCGGAGCGCCGGCCTCGGGTCGTGGCCCTCGCGGCCCCGACCGGGACGGCGGCCACACCCCCGAAGTCGGCCCGCCCGGACGCGCCGAGCTCGCGCAAGCCCGTGCTGAGCCGGCCCCCGGCCGCGATCGCTCGCACCGGCGAGGTGCCGACTGGGCGCGCCCCGCTGCCGAGCACGCACGCCACGGAGCCCGCGCCGGCGCCGCCCAGGGCCGCCCTGCCGAGCACGCACGCCACGGAGCCCGCGCCGGCGCCGCCCAGGGCCACCCTGCCGAGCAGCTCGACCGAGGTCGACGTCCCGCCGAGCGTGCGTCGCGCGCCGCCGCCGATCCCCTCCAAGGAGGCGCGCGCCGAAGCGGCCGCGAGGTCGGGCGCGTCGAAGGCCCCGCCGCCCGCGCCTCCCTCGCAGCGAGGCTCGATCCCGGAGGCCCCACGTCCGCGGATGGACAGCCGCCTCGAGCTCGATCGCGCCGCGGCGAAGGCCGGCGACGTGCCCACCGCGAAGCCGCCCGCCCTCCCCTCGTCGACGCAACAGGGCGCTCCGAAGGCAGCCGAAGCCCAGAGGTTCCGGCCGAACCGCGGAACGCTGGTCGGAATGGGGCAGGAGTTCGCCGACGCGGTCAAGGCCGAGCTCGCCGCCGCTGGACGCGACAACCCGGGCGACTACGAGGACGAGCACACGGCGAAGATGTCCGCCGCGCTGCTGGCCGAGGCGCGCGCCGCGATGGGCGAGCGCGCCGACAAGCCGACCGCCCCGCCGGGCGCGCTCCAGGCGACGCCGCCGGCGCCGAGGGCGGCCGCGGTCGACCTCGACGCCCCGACGTTGGCGAAGGCCGGGGCGTTCGACCTCGACCTGCCGACGGCGCCCCAGGCCGCGATCGGTCTCGCGTCGAAGGCCTCGGGCAGCGCGGAGACGTTCGACCTCGACGTGCCGAGAGCGCCCACCTCCAAGCCGGCCGAGGTCGACCGGGCGGCAAGGCCGCGAACGGCCCAGGGGCTCGGTCCTCCGCCGCTGTTCGGCTCGGCGCGGCCCACGACCGCCGAGGTGCCCGAGGACGACGACGTCGATCCGCTGCTCAAGACGATCGTCGCGGGCGAGTCGTCGCTGCCCATCCGCGACTCCGTCCGCAGCGAGCCGCCGCCCGCCTCGCAGGATCTCGCTGCGACCGTGCAGATCTCCGCGTCCGAGGCCCGTGAGCGCATCGCCGCCGCTTCGCGCGTCGACGACCTCGCCGCGCCGACGACGCCGGAGCCTCCGCCCTTCCCCGGGTCGAGCGGGCCGGCCCCGAGCGAGCTCGCGTTCGCGCCGACGCTCGACTTCGTCGATCGCACCGCGCCGGACGCGGCGGATGCGGGCGACCTGTCGCTCGACCTGCCCAGCGAGGAGCCGCCCGCCTTCGACGCGCCCGGCTTCGAGCCTCCGGCCCCCGATCGCGGCCCGGCCGGGCTCCACGCGCCCACGCTCCAGTCGGCCATCGAGGAACCCCCGGTCCTCGAGTCCGCGCGCCCGGCGGATCCGAAGTGGGCGACGGCGCCCGCCGAGACGGCGCCCTCCGCCGCCCAGCCGAAGAGCCGGACCACCCTCTGGGTCGGCGTCGCGGCGTTCCTCGCGGTGGTGGTGGGCGGCGGGCTCTTCCTCGCGCTTCGCAGCACCGACCTCGCGGACACTCCCCCGACGACGCCACCTGCGCCCGTCGCGAAGCCCGCACCGACCGCTCGCGCCACCGCGACGACCGCCGCGACTGCCCCGACCGAGGCCGTCACGGCCGCGCCGAGCGCGACCGCGGAGGCCCCCGCCGGCAGCGCGATGGCCTCCGCGAGCGCAGCGCCGTCCGCGAGCGCAGCGCCGTCCGCCAGCGCAGCGCCGTCCGCCAGCGCAGCGCCGTCCGCCAGCGCAGCGCCGTCCGCCAGCGCAGCGCCGTCCGC
>CAIVJW010000290.1 GCA_903906315.1 uncultured delta proteobacterium
CGGCTGCGGCGGCGGCCCGTAGGCGGGCGCGGGCGTCGCGGCTCCCCAGCCCTGCGGCGGCGCCCCGTACGGCGTCGGGCCGCCCGCCGGGTTCCAGCCCGGGTACGGCTGCGCCTGGCCCTCCGGCATCATCGGCCCCATGAGTCCCTTCAACCAGTCCATTCCCATCGCGTCACCTCGAGCCGACGCTACCATGCGCCGCCGTCGCCGAGCCCCTGCAAGGAGATCCCCGTGTCCGACCGGTTTCAGCCCATCCCGATGCCCGCCCTCGTCGACTGGATCGCCCAGGAGCTCGAGCAGCGCGGCCGCATCTTCGGTGTGCCGCGGGAGCTCTTCTTCCGCCCGGCGCCGGGCGACGCCTTCACGCGGGAGCTCTACGGCGCGCGCCTCGAGACGCCGTTCGGGGTCGCGGCCGGGCCGCACTCGCAGATGGCGCAGAACATCGTCGTGGCGTGGCTCTGCGGCGCGCGCTTCATCGAGCTCAAGACGGTGCAGACGCTCGACGATCTCGAGGTCTCCAAGCCTTGCATCGACGTCGAGGACGAGGGCTACAACGTCGAGTGGTCGCAGGAGCTGAAGGTCGAGCAGTCGTTCGACGAGTACCTGCGCGCGTGGGTGATCGTGCACGCGCTCCACGACGCGCTCGGCTTCCCCGGCCGCCCGGGCGTCGTCTTCAACATCTCCGTCGGCTACAACCTCGAGGGGCTCAAGAAGCCCAACGTGCGCTGGTTCCTCGATCGCATGCGCGACGCCGGCGACCTGCTCGACCAGCACGTCGACGCCGTCGCCCGCCGCTTCCCGCGCGTGCGCGCCCTCGACGTCCCGCGCCGCGTGTCGAACAGCGTGACGCTCTCGACGATGCACGGCTGTCCGCCCGACGAGATCGGCCGCATCTCGCGGCACCTCATCGAGGATCACGGCCTGCACACGAGCGTGAAGCTCAACCCGACGCTGCTCGGCCCGGCCCGCGTGCGCGAGATCCTGAACCGAGAGCTCGGCTTCGCGCAGGTCACCGTGCCCGACGAGGCCTTCGGGCACGATCTCAAGTGGGCCGACGCGCAGCCGCTCCTCGACGACCTGCGTGCGGTCGCCGCGGCGAAGGGCGTGACCTTCGGGGTCAAGCTCTCGAACACGCTCGAGGTCCTGAACCACCGCCGCGTCTTCTCCGAGAAGGAGAAGATGATGTACCTGTCCGGCCGCCCGCTGCACGCGCTGACGGTGAACCTCGCGGACCTGATCGCGAAGCGCTACGAGGGCGGGCTGCTGATGTCGTTCGCCGGCGGCGCCGACGCCTTCAACGCCGCGCACCTGCTGCGCGCCGGCATGTCGACGGTCACCACCTGCACGGATCTCCTTCGTTCCGGGGGGTATTTGCGGCTGCTCCAGTACGTCGAGAACACGCGCAGCGCGATGGCGGCCATCGGCGCGCGATCGATCGACGGGCTCGTGGTCGAGTCCGCGCGGCGCGACGCGTGGCCGACCGACGCCCGCGGCCGATCCGCCGCGATCGATCCCGTCCGCGCGGCCGGCGACCTCGTCCCGAGCGCGCTCGCGAACCTCGCGCGCTACGCGGCGAGCGTCACCGGCGAGGCCGAGTACCTGCGCGACACCCACCACCGATCGCGGTCGAAGACGCCCCGAACGCTCGGGCTCTTCGACTGCATCGAGGCGCCCTGCATGGACGAGTGCAACATCGATCAGCAGGTGCCGACGTACATGCAGCTCGTCCGCGAGGGCCGCTACGAGGAGGCCGTCGCCGTCACCCGCGAGGACAACGCGCTCGCCGGCGTGCTCGGGCGCGCCTGCGACCACCGCTGCGAGAGCACCTGCGTGCGCGTGCACTACGACGAGCCGCTCGCGATCCGCGAGATGAAGCGGTTCATCATGGACCACGAGCCGGAGCCCATCGCGAGCGATCTCGCCGTGCGCCGGGGCGCGAAGGTCGCCGTCGTCGGCGCCGGGCCGTGCGGGCTCTCGGCCGCGTACTTCCTCGCCAAGGCGGGCTACGAGGCCACCGTGTACGAGGCGCACGACAAGAGCGGCGGCCAGGTCTCGGGCACGATCCCGACCTACCGCCTGCCGATGCTGCCGATCGAGCAGGACGAGCGCTTCCTCGCCTCGATCGGCGTGAAGGTCGTCCACGGTCGACCGATCGGCGCAGGCTTCTCGGTCGCGGCTCTGCGGGCCGAGGGCGCGAAGTACGTCGTCGTCGCCGCCGGCGCTCAGCGCGGTGCGCGGCTCGGGCTTTCGGGTGACGACGCGGCCGGCGTCCACGATGGCCTCGGGTTCCTGCGCGCGGTGCGTGACGGCAGGGCGCCCTCGCTCGGCAAGACGGTCGTGGTCGTCGGCGGCGGCGACGTCGCGATGGACTGCGCGCGCACGGCGCGGAGGGTGGGTGGAGGCCGCGTCTGCGTGGTCTACCGTCGCAGCCGCGACGAGATGCCCGCGCAGCGCGAGGAGGTAGTCGACCTGCTCGAGGAGGGCTGCGAGCTCCTGCAGCTCCACGCGCCGGTCGCGCTCCGCGTGGAGGGCGGGAGGCTCCGCGCGATGACGCTCGAGAAGATGACGCTCGGGCCGGCCGACGCCTCGGGGCGGCGGCGCCCGGTGGCGACGGGTGAGACGTTCGATCTGGAGGTCGACAACCTGCTGCTCGCGATCGGGCAGCGCACCGATCTCGCGCTGTTCGGGGCCGAGCCGCCGCGCCTCGACGCCTCGGGCTACGTGGCCGTCGACCCCGCGACCCGCGAGACGTCGATCGCGGGCGTGTTCGCCGGCGGCGACGTGATCGGCGAGTCGCCGCTCAGCATCGTGAAGGCGATGGGCGACGGCAAGCAGATCGCCGCCGAAATCCGCCTCCGCGAGGAGGGCTTCGTCGCGCCGAAGAAGCCCGCGCGCGAGGTCGACCCCGTCGAGCTCCTCCGTCGCCGCGCCGAGCGCGTGCACCGCGTTCCGGCCCACCACCTGCCGATCGCGGACCGCACGGGCTTCGCCGAGGTCCTCGTCGGCTACGGCGAGGCCGAGGCGCAGGAGGAGGCCGCGCGCTGCCTCGACTGCGACGTCTACTGCAGCGTGTGCGTGAGCGTCTGCCCGAACCTCGCGTTCTTCACGTACGAGTCGCGCGCGCGGACGGCGTCGCTCGCGACGCTCGAGCGCCGGGGCGACGCTTACGTGGCAGGCCCGGATCGGACCCCGTTCGCCGCAGCCCAGGCGCACCAGGTCGCCGTGCTGACGGACTTCTGCAACGAGTGCGGCAACTGCACGACGTTCTGCCCGACCGCGGGCGCGCCCTACCGGCAGAAGCCCCGCCTCTACGTCCACGAGGGCGAGTTCCTCGCGCAGGCCGACAACGCCTTCCAGCTCTGTCGGGACGGCGGCGCGGTCAGCATCCGCGGCCGCTTCGGCGGCGCCACGCACGAGCTCGCGCGAGGCGCGGAGGTCGTCTACCGGACGCCGGACGTCGAGGTGCGGCTCGACCCGCGCACGCTCGAGCTACGCAGCGCGAGCTTGCGAGGCGGCGAGGGCCCGGCGACGCTCTCGCTCGAGCCCGCTGCCGTCATGATCGCGCTGCTCGAGGGCGTTGGCGGGTCGGCCGGCTTCATCGCGATGGCGTGACCCCCTGCGCGCCCCGGCGAGGCCGCTCGTCGGGGCGCGGCGCGACTCAGAGCGCGATGCCCGAGTACGGGCACTCTTCCTGGATCTTCTTCACGTCGCAGGGCTTGGGCGGCATGCAGTCGAAGTACTGCGGGCACGCGGCGCTCTGCTCGCAGCCGCAGCCGCAGGCGTTCTGGAAGCCGCTCGTGTTCGGCAGGCAGTCGAGCGCGTCGCAGCCCTTCGGGTCGGCGGAGAAGTACTTCCTCCACCACTCCTGGTCCGGCTTGCACTCGCAAGCGATCTTGGTGCACCCGATCGTGCCGCCCTGGTCGCAGCTGCAGGTGTTGCAGCCGTCGAGCGCGGGGAACTCGTCGCCGGCCTTGTAGTCGACGCCGGCGTAGGTGCACGTCGCCGTGCAGGGCATGAGCGTGCACAGAGAGGCTCCGTCGGGCCCGCACGAGCACGTGTTGCAGCCGTCCTGCGCGGGGTAGCTCTCGCCGGGCTTGTGCTCCGTGCCGTCGTACAAGCACGTCACCCCGCACGCCATCGCGGTGCACGCGACCTGGCCGTCCGGATCGCAGCCGCAGGTGTTGCAGCCGTCGGTCGACGGGAAGCTGTCGCCGGCCTGGTACGTCTTGCCGTCGTAGGTGCAGCCCTGCGCGCACGCCTTCTCGGTGCACGCGACCGCGTTGCCCGCGGCGCACGAGCAGGTGTTGCAGCCGTCGGTCGACGGGAAGCTCTGGCCGACCGGGTACGTCTTGCCGTCGTACGTGCACGTGTCCACGCACGCCATCACGGTGCAGGCGACCTGGCCGTCCTGGCCGCAGGAGCAGGTGTTGCAGCCGTCGGTCGACTTGAACGAGTCGCCCGCCTTGTGCGCGACGCCGTCGTAGGTGCAGCCGCCGCTGCCGGACCCGCCGCCCTGACCGGCGCCCTGACCGGCGCTGCCGAGCTCGGCGTCGGCGGAGTAGCAGCCCGCGAGGAGCGAGGCGGCGGTGAGCAGGCCAAGGAGCGTATGGGAAGCGTTCATGGTGGGTCCCTCCGGTTCCCCGTCGTCCGGGGCTCTCGAGCGAACAATGTCGGCCGTGGCCGGATCGATCACGGATTCGTACGGCGTCCGAGCACGGTGCGGATTCGCGCCGCGTGCGGGCTGTCGGGGTGCGCGCCGAGCAGACGGTCGCCGAGCGCGTTCGCCTCGTCGCGGCGGCCGGCGCGCGCGAGCGCCTCGACGCGCAGCACGGCGGCCTCCGGGCCCAGCGCGGGACGCGCGAACCCGCGCGCGTGGGCGTCGAGCAGGCCGAGGGCGCTCGCGGCGTCGCCCGCGGCGAGGCTCGCGCGGACGCGCTCGAGCGTCGCCACCTCGGCGGCGAGCGAGTCGGTCGGCGGTGGCGGAGGCGTCGCAAAGGCGGGCGCCGGCGGCGCGGGGAACTCGGCCGAGGCCTCGGCTCGAGGCGCTTCGACGGGCCCGCCGGCGATCGGCGGCGCACCGGGGCCGGGCGCGGCGATCGCGACCGCGGTGGCGGCGACCGGCGCGGCCGACGGCTGCGGCGAGGGAGGTCGATCCGCCTCGCTCGCGGCGCAACGGGGCGCTGCGCGCC